>CAMATI010000171.1 GCA_945861095.1 Asaia bogorensis
ATCATCGCACCACTTGACCATTACGTCAGAGCGCGGCTCCGTCCTGCCTGAGTGGCAGGTGCACCGAAAGTCGCGGAGCGCTGCCGATAGGATCAACCGGCTTGGGGAACCCAAGACCGGCGTGCCCACGGTTTTGCCCCTATTACCGAAAGCCGCTCTAGCTCTTTGTTTAATCGCATGATTCAGACGCTGCCACGTTCCGCTCATCGTGATCATGCTCTAACCGACGCGCGATCGGGCGGCGGCATCAATCGGGAAAGGACCTAACATGGGCCTGCTGATCGACGGCGTCTGGCAGAATCGTCCGACCGCAACGGAAGCCGACGGCCGCTTCCAGCGCAAGGAAAGCGCGTTCCGCAATTGGGTCACTCCGGATGGAAAGCCAGGGCCCAGCGGCCATGATGGGTTCGCCGCGGCGCGCGGGCGATACCATCTGTATCTGTCGCTCGCATGTCCCTGGGCGCATCGCGTCCTGATCATCCGCGCCTTGAAGGGGTTGGAGGACCATATCGGGGTTTCGATCACCCATTGGCTGACGGGCGAGCACGGTTGGACCTTCGCGCCGGGAGAGGGCGTGATCGACGACCCTTTGTTCAGCAGCCGCTTTCTGCACGAAATCTACACCCGTGCCGATGCGAACCATACCGGACGGGTGAGCGTGCCGGTGCTGTGGGATCAGCACACCCAGACGATCGTCAATAACGAATCATCGGAAATCATCCGCATGCTGGGGCAGGCCTTCGACGCGATCGGGGCGAAGCCGGGCGACTACTACCCGCGGGACCGACGGGCCGAGATCGATGCCGTCAATGCCCGCATCTATGACACGGTCAACAACGGCGTCTACAAGGCCGGCTTCGCGACAACCCAGTCCGCGTATGAGGCCGCGATCGGCCCGCTGTTCGAAACCCTGGACTGGGCGGAGACCCATCTGGCCCAGTCGCGTTTCCTGTGCGGCGATAGCCTGACCGAGGCCGACATCAGACTGTTCACGACCCTGATCCGCTTCGATGCCGTCTATCACGGTCATTTCAAGTGCAACGTCCGACGCGTCTTGGATTACCCCAATCTGTGGGCCTACACGCGCGACATCCATCAAATTCCCGGGATCGCCGAGACCGTGAACATGCGTCATATCAAGGGGCACTATTACGGCAGCCACCGCCACATCAACCCTACCGGGATCGTACCCGTTGGCCCGGCGATCGATTTCAACGCCTCGGTGGACCGTGGGCGCGGGGTGGACAAGTTGATCGTGTTCTGACCCCAACCCGCGAAAAGATCGACTCTCCGGCCGGTGCCGCCATGACGGAATTGCACTGCCGGTGGGCCATTGCTTCGGTCGATCGGGATTACACCGTGTGCCCCGGGCGGTCTCTCGCCAGAAGCACCCACCCAAGAAACACCATCAACCCGCCGACACTGACCGCGTTCAACATGAACAACGACTGATACTCCGTGTCGGTAAACACGACCGGCGGCGCGGGCAGCGCCCCGCGCAGCGCAAGCCACACGACCAGCGGTAACGAAGCCACCCCCAGCATCACGAAGCGTTCCCGCCAGCGGAACAGCATCGCCGCCAGCATCGCGCAGGGGATCAGGAACAGGGCGACGCCGGATCGGTCCCCCAGCAGGAACAGGCACAGCACGGTGTTGGCCATCCCGAACACCGGCAGTGCGATCCGTCCCAGCAACGACCATCGCCGAGCGAGAGCCGGAACCGTGAAGAATGCGATGCCGGACAAGACGGGCGGCAGGCCTACCCAGGCGTTCTCTCCGAGGATGCCAAGCAGATAGAGCGGATAGAATGGCTGGTTCCAGGCGAGCACCATGGCCACGAAATTCGCCGCCGCGACATGGCTGTCGTCGCTGCTGACATAGTTGTTCACCCAGCGTAACATCCGTCCCTAACCCGCCAGCGGGCGAAGCCGGTAATGGCTGACGCCCCATTCGTCCCCATGGCTGTGTCCGAACAGACCCGCGGTGGCCAGGAAGAACAGCCGCCAGCGCCGCCGCCACAAAGACGCATCCTTGCCGTATGTCGTCCACAGCACCGCATCCACCGCATCGCGCTGGCGGTCGAAATTGGCCAGCCAGTCGTGTGCGGTCCGCGCGTAATGCGACCCGCTCCAACGCCAGTCCTGCTCCACCTCAAAGCCCTCGGCACAATGCCTTATCAATCCGTGGCTGGGCATGATGCCGCCGGTGAAGAAATGTTGCGCGATCCAGTCTTCCTTGTTCTGGATGTCGAAGAGATACGGCGCCGACCGGTGGCTGAATACATGCAGGAACAGCCGACCATCGGGGCGCAACCAGCCATGCACGCGCCGCAGCAGGGCCTGCCAGTTGGTCATGTGTTCAAACATTTCAACGGAAACGATCCGGTCGAACGACGCATCGGTCGAGAAATCATTCATGTCCGCCGTCACCACCCGCAGGTTGGACAGACCCCGATCCCGCGCCGCCGCCTCGATGAATTCGCGCTGGGATCGCGAATTCGATACCGCCGTGATCCGCGACATTGGAAACTTCGCCGCCATCCAGAGGCTCCACGAACCCCAGCCGCACCCAAGTTCCAGAATGTCCTGCCCATCGGCAAGATCAGCGTGCGCCGCCGTCTCGGCCAGGGCGCACTCTTCCGCCTCGGCCAGGGTGCGCACACCGTCGGCATACAGACAGCAGGAGTATTTCCGCCGCGGCCCCAGAACAAGACCAAAAAATTCCGCGGGCACTTCGTAATGCTGCGCGTTCGCCGCATCCGGTCGGACGGCGATCGGATGGCGTGCCATCAGGGAAGCGAACGCAGCCTCATCGGCGCTGTCCTCCCGGGACAGGCGCCGGCGGGTCCGATCGACCAGGAACGAGATCCCGGCGGCGGTAACCGCGTCGGGGAAACCAACCCGTTCGATAACATGGGTGGCGGAAGCGATCAGATTCATCGCATTCATCCTTTCGGGGGGAGTGGGAAAAACGCGCTGACCCGGGCCTGGTAGGCGCGATAGGCGTCAGGGCGGGATTGCAGCATCTGCCGCTCCAGCAGCGGGATGCCGGAAACATAAACCAGCAACCAGTACATGAAGGCCGGACCGGTCAGCGCGAGCCAGCCCCAGGCCCAGCCGCCCAGGTCGATGGCCAGCAACGGGTAGGCGAACCAGCCGATCCATTCAAAGAAATAGTTGGGATGGCGGGACCAGGCCCATAATCCGACGTCGCAGACTTGTCCCTTGTTGGCTGGAGACGATTTGAACCGGCGCAGTTGCGCATCGGCCACCCCCTCGCCCGCGATCGCAATCGCCAGGACGACAATGGCAACCAGGTCGGATGCGCGCGGGAAAGCCGCCGGGTTGTGCGCGGCCAGCAGCATCGACAGCGCCAACAGGGCCGCCGCAACGGCCTGGATCTGCAGGAACCAGAACAGCCGGCGCTGGAAACCGCTGCCCCATTCGGTGCGCAAAGCGGCATAGCGGGCGTCTTCCGGGCCATGCGCGGACCGTTGCGCGATATGGATGCCGAGCCGGATCGACCATGCCGCGATCAGGAGAGCGACAACAATCTGCCGGGTGGACGCCGCGGTCGGATCGGGCAGCAATGCCCCCACCACTCCTGCGATGCCCAATCCGAACGACCATACCGAATCCACCCATCCGGCGTTGCCGGTCAGGCGTTGCAATCCCCAGGCGCCCGCCATGATCAGGCAGAGCAGGATCGCCACCAGCAGGAACACCATCGCCATCATATCCGCACCATTTTGTCTCGCTGAAACATCAAACCCCCGGCGGATCGGCTCTTGCCCGATGCGGGCCATCCGCGGCGACTGCCTCCAACCGGAACGAAGGAACGCCCGCATGCCGAACCACGGTGGCTTCGACAGGGGAGGATACGCCGGGTCGGTCCGCCAATCCCAATGCGGCCGAATGTCGGTCGAGGCTCTCTATCGGCCGCTGTGCGCCAAAGCCGGACGCCGCACCGTTGCCGGACCGCACGAACGCAGCGACTTCCTCCAGCACCGGGGCCGTCCACCGCAAGCCGCGCGCGAATGCGCCGATCAGCACGGCATGCCCGAGCGAGGGATACAGATGCGCCTCGACCCGTCCGCCTTGGCCCCTGATCCGGTCCGCCAGTTTCGTCGTGTTGCTCGGCAGGACGACCGTGTCGTCCATTCCGGATGCCAGAAACATCGGCGGCGCATCGCCACGGGCAAAGGTGATCGGCTGGGACAGGCGCAAATCGCCCGCGGGCGCGAAGATCGTTTGCAACACGGGATCGCGCAACAGCAGAAAGTCATACGGTCCCGCCAGGCCGATCATGCCCGCGATGTCCCGGTCCGGGTCCAGGCCGACCCGGCCCAACCATTGTCGGTCCAGGGTCAGCATGGCGGCAATATGGGCGCCGGCGGAATGCCCCATCACGAACAGCCGCTTCGGATCGCCTCCGTACTGCGCGATATTGCGCCGCGTCCAGGCAACAGCCTCGGCCGCGTCGAACAGAAACCCCGGAAAGCGGACCTCGGGATAGACCCGATAATCCGGCACCACCGTCACGACCCCAAGCCGGGCAAGCTCGGCGGCCAAGAAACGGTACGATTCCTTCCGACCATCCCGCCAACCGCCGCCATACAGGAACACCACCACCGGTGCGTTCGTCTGCTTGGGGCTGTAAACGTCCAACGCCTGGCGTCCCGAGGGCCTCGGTCCGGACCGATACGCCACATCCGATGTCACGCTGAACCCCTCGGTCGGTGCCAATGCGTTCAGCACGTCAACCGGGGAACAGGCGGACAGCAATCCCAGCAGGATGACACTCAGACGACGGAACATGATACGGTCACAGTCCGATCATGCGTTGCAACAGGCCGAGCGCGCCGCCCAGGCGGAAGCCCTCGCTGGCAATGACGCAGATGCAGGGTTCGGCGCTGTCGATCCAGGGGGGATCGTCGTGATCGCCCTCCGGTTCGGCCAGATCGCCCACCCCGTAGCGTCCGTTCGCGTCAACGAACGATCCCCGCAGCACGCAGGTCAATTCCAGGCCGGTGTGCGCGTGGCGCGGGAAGCGGCGGCCCGGTTGCGCCACCAGCAGACCGCCCCAGGCCAGACCGCCGGTTCGTCCGCTGGTCCGTAACGGGCGCCAGCGCAGACCCGGCGCCACCAGCCAGGATCGCCCAAAGTCACAATATTTCAGCGGCCCGGGCAGTTCAGGCTCCCGCACCAGCGTCACCGTCGGAATTTCCGCGACGTCGCCACGCGCCAGCACCCGAGTTAGCGCATCGTCGTCCATATCGACCGGCGCCAGATCGTCCAGCATCGAACCGCCGACGGATTCGGCCAGGGCAACCACGCCCCGACAGACGGGACAGAACGACAGATGCGCGGCGGTCACCAGACCCAGCGCCTCCGGCAATGTACCAGCGGCATAGGCGGTCAGGGTCGCGTCACTGGGATGATGATTGATCAACAAAGGTCCTCCAGCGCCGAACGCAGACGACTCATCGCCAAGCGCAGGCGCGACTTCACGGTGCCCAGCGGAATGCCAAGGTCCCGTTCGATTTCGGAATGCGGCTTGTCCTGAAAGAAAGCCAACCGCACAACATCCGCCTGCTCCGGAGACAAGGTGTCCATGGCCTGGCGCACCCGCTCCTCGCGTTCCATCGCCGCCAGCAGACGGTCGGCCTGGGGCGGTCCTTCCGGCTCATCCGCCGGGTCCTGCATCAGCTCCTCCGGGTGGCGTTCCCGCCGGATCCGGTCGATGCGCAGGTTACGCGCGATGGTGAAAATCCAGGTGGACGGTCCAGCCCTGGCACCGTCGAACAAGGACGCTTTCCGCCACACCATAAGCATGGTTTCCTGCGCCAGTTCCTCTGCGGCGCCTGCCGGGGCGCCGGATCGCATCAGCCATGCTTTCACGCGTGGGGCATAATGGCGAAACAGTTCGGCGAATGCATGACGGTCGGCTTGGGATGCGATGGCCAGGATCAGGGCCGCGTGGCCGAGATCCGGCGACGTCCGCGGGGCGAGCGTCATCGGACCCGCCGTCCAGCGGTGGCGACGGAGCGTGACCGTGTGCCGTCCCTCATGGTACGGTCCCCCATGGTGCGGGGGGAAAACGGTCCGCCGAAGATTGATGCCAAGTTCATTCACACCCTTGCTACGGACCGAACAGTCCACCGGATCACATGCCACCGATCGAAACCGATCGATCGGACGGGGACGATGTCGCCCGGATCATGCCCAAAGCCCCGCCACCTGGCGATAGAGCGGGATTGGAGCGGTTCGGCGGGTGCCCATACCCCGGCAACCCGGTCCGCGATCCCGACCGAGGCAAACAGGCCCACGCACCGGGATTTCGATCTTCGAAGAAATTTCCCGCCCCGTGTGATCCGACCGCCACCCGCGCCCGTAACACCGCTAACGACCGAGAGACCTTCAGCCCGACCGGGGATACCCGCCTTTGGAACCGGGCTTACGACAAAACGCGAACAATGTAGGGACCGCATGACGGAGCAGCAGGCAAGCGACACCTTGGATATCGCGGTCATCGGCTCGGGGATTTCCGGCCTGGCCGCGGCGTGGCTGCTCAGCCGCCGCCATAGGGTGACCGTCTATGAAGCCAGTGCGCGACCGGGCGGCCATAGTCATACGATCGACGTGCCGGTTGCCGATGCGACGGCTGAAGGCCAGTCTGGCCGAACCGACACCATCCCGGTCGATATCGGCTTCATCGTCTACAACGAGCACACCTATCCGAACCTGACAGCGTTGTTCCGCCATCTCGACGTCCCAACGCGGGCATCGGACATGAGCTTCGGGGTGTCGCTGGACGACGGCGCGCTGGAATACGCGGGCACCAACCTGGCGGGCCTGTTCGCGCAACCCTTCAATCTTGGCCGGCCGCGCTTCTGGTCGATGCTGTCGGATTTGCGTCGCTTCTACCGCGACGCCCCGGCCCAAATGGCGGCGGCCGGCCCGGACATCGGCATCGGCGACTTCCTGGACCGGCATGGCTACGGGACCGCATTCCAACAGGACCATATTCTGCCCATGGCGGCGGCGATCTGGTCGGCCTCGCCGTTGCGCCTGCGGGACTATCCCGCGTCCGGGTTCATCCGATTCTTCGACAACCATGGGCTGCTTCGCTTCAGCGACCGGCCGCAATGGCGCACCGTCGTGGGCGGCAGCCGAACCTATGTCGATCGCCTGACCGCCGCCTTCGCCGATGGCCTGCGACTCGACTGTTCGGCACGCTTCGTGCGGCGGCTGCCCGCGGGCACCCCAGGAAGAACTCCAGAAGGAATTTCATGCGAAGCTTCGGCCGGGGTTGTCGTCGGCGACAGCGATGGGGACCAGCGCCGCTTCGATCACGTGGTCATCGCCTGCCATGCCAATCAGGCGCTGGACCTGCTGGACGACCCGACCAATGCCGAACGCGCATTGCTGGGGGCGTTCCACTACACCGCCAACACCGTCATCCTGCACAACGACCCCAGCTTCATGCCGCGCCGCAGACGTGCCTGGTCCAGTTGGAACTATCTCGGCCGCCGCGACGAACCGGAAGCCCTGAGCGTGACCTACTGGATGAACCGGCTGCAAGGCATTCCCGACAGTTCGCCGCTCTTCGTCACCCTCAATCCGCGCCGGGAAGCCGAACCCGGCAGCGTGTTCCACCACCAGGATTGCACCCATCCGCTGTTCGATCCGGCCGCGATGCGGGCCCAACATTCCCTGTGGTCGTTACAGGGCCGTCGGAATACCTGGTATTGCGGCGCCTATTTCGGCGCTGGCTTTCACGAGGACGGATTGCAGGCCGGCCTCGCCGTCGCGGAACAACTGGGCGGGGTGCGTCGCCCCTGGACGGTGGCGAACGAAAGCGGCCGGATCCATGTCGCGGCCGAACCGGTTCGGCGCCTGGTGGCGGCATGAAATCCGCGCTCTACATGGGCACCGTGATGCACCGGCGGTTCCGGCCACGCCAGCATCACATGCGCTATCGTCTGTGCTGGACACTGTTCGACCTTGATGAGATGGACGCGCTGCCGACCCGCCTGCTGTCGCATAACCGCGCCAATCTGGTCAGCTTCCGGGACCGGGACCATCTCGACGGGTCCGACACGCCGCCGCGGCGCCAGATCGAGGCGCATCTGCGTGCGGCGGGACTGGCCCCTGATGGTGGGCCGATCCGAGTGCTGTGCATGCCCCGAGTACTGGGCCAGGTGTTCAATCCGATCAGCGTGTGGTTCTGCCACCGCCGCGATGAGTCTCTGGCGGCGATCCTCTATGAGGTGAACAACACGTTCGGCCAGCGGCATTGCTACCTGATTCCGGTCGATCGGCGCACCATCGAAGCCGAACCGACCGGCGACGAACCGACCGGCGACCGGCACGGCCCGGTCATTCGGCAACGCTGCGAGAAGCAGTTCTACGTGTCCCCGTTCATGGACATGGATATGACCTATGACTTCCGTGTCGTTCCGCCCCGGGCCGTGACGTCGGTCGTGGTCGACGGGTCCGATGCCGATGGCAGGATGATCACCGCCTCGTTCACCGGGCGGCGCCAGGCCCTGACCGACGCCAGCCTGCTGGGCGTCGTGTTCCGGTTCGCGATGTTGACGGCCAAGGTCGTCGCGGCCATTCATTGGGAAGCCGCTCGGCTTTGGCTGAAGGGGGTTCGCCTTCAGCCACGACCGGCACCGCCCGACCGACCTGTCACCATCGTTCCGCTGAGCAAGAGCTGACCCATGGCTGAACTTTCGTTCGATCGCTCGACCGCCACCGTCGACCATGCCGCCGACGCCGGCTGGCTCGCCCGTCGCCTCGCCCGCGCCTTGCTGTCATGCATCTCGATCGGCCGCCTGACCATCGTCACCCCATCCGGTGTCCGGCTGTCGCATCGCATGACCACGCCCGGCCCCGACGCGGTGCTTGTCCTGCATCGCTGGCGCACCTTGCGACGGTTGTTGATCCAGGGCGACGTCAGCTTCGCCGAAGCCAGCATGGATGGAGACTGGAGCAGTCCGGATCTGCCGGCCCTGATCGAACTGGCCGCGCGCAACGCCACCACGCTCTATCAGGCGATCGACGGCCATTGGGCGTCGCGCCTGCTGAACCGCGCCCGCCATCGGCTGCGTGCCAACACCCGGCGCGGCAGTCGTCGCAATATCGTGCACCATTATGACCTGGGCAACGACTTCTACACCGCCTGGCTGGATCGCGGCATGAGCTACTCGTCCGCGCTATACGCGGCCGAGCACGAAAGTCTGGAGGACGCGCAAACCGCCAAACAGGATCGCGCCATCGCGTTGATGGCGTTGCGGGGCGGGGAGCGTGTGCTGGAAATCGGCTGCGGCTGGGGCGGCCTGGCCGAACGCATGATCCAGTCCAGCGGCTGCCATGTCACCGGGCTGACCTTGTCCCCGGCGCAACTGGACCATGCCACGAAACGGCTGGCCCAGGCGGGCCTGGCGGATCGTGCCAATCTGGTGCTGCGGGATTATCGCGACGAAGCCGGGCGCTTCGACCGGATCGTTTCGATCGAGATGCTGGAAGCCGTCGGGGAAACCTACTGGCCGGCCTACTTCACCGCGCTGCACGATCGTCTGCAACCAGGCGGGATCGCCGTGATCCAGGCGATCACCATCGCCGATGACCGGTTCGAGGACTATCGCCGCTGCACCGATTTCATCCAGCGCTACATTTTCCCGGGCGGCATGCTGCCCACCGCGACAGAACTGCGCCGCCAAACCGAACGCGCCGGCCTGGTCCTGCAATCCGCCGAAAACTTCGCCGACAGCTACGCGCGGACCCTGGCCGAATGGCGCACCCGGTTCCAGGCAGCCTGGCCGGCGATCGAACGCCAGGGCTTCGACGAACGATTTCGCCGCATGTGGGACTACTACCTCGCCTATTGCGAGGGCGGATTCCGCGCCGGGACCATCGATGTCGGGCTCTATGTGCTGGCCCGCCCCTCTCCGGTTCAACCGTCATGATCGGGCGCCGCTCGCTGCTGGCCGGCGCCGCGGGACTGCTGGCCTTTCCCTCGGCCAACGCTCTTCCTGTCCCCGCAACCAACCGCCTGGAATTCCGCATCCTGCGCAAGGGTAGCCAGATCGGCACCCATTTCCTGCGCTTTTCCCGCGACGGAGAAGACCTGACCGTGGAGGTGGCCGCCGATATCGTCATCGGCCTGGGTCCGATCGCCTTCTTCCGCTATCGCCATCGCGCCACCGAACGCTGGCGGAATGACCAGGTCGTATCCGTGGATGCGGAAACCGACGACGACGGCACCAGGGAGCGAATGACCGCGCGCCGCGATGGCATGTCGCTGGTGGTCGAGGGCACCAAGGCCCCGCGCTACGTCGCGCCTCCCACCGCGATGCCGGCCACGCATTGGAACCGGCGCATGTTGGATGGGCCGCTGATCAACACGCAGAATGGCCTGTTGATGCGCCCCACCGTCAGGCTGCTGGGTCCCGGGCAGGTCCCGACCGCCGACGGCGGCAACCTGCGCGCCGATCACGTGACCTTGCGGGGCGATGCCGACCTGGACACGTGGTACGACTCCACGCCGGCCTGGGTGGGCCTGCGCTTCACCGCCAAGGACGGGTCCGTGGTCGAATATCGGCGGGGCTGATCCGGGCCGTCCATGAACCCGTGCCAATCGGCGATCAGGCCGGCTTGAATTGGACGCTTTTCAGGTGGACAGGCGCGTGTCCGACGACCACGGAATGACCGTGACCTCCGGCCATATCGCCCGCGCCCGCATCGCCTTGGCCCCATGCGATGCGGCGTTGTCGAGCGCGCGATTGGGCCGAATCACCATGCCGAACAGGTCGTCGAGACCGAATGGCGCCACAACGTCCAGCCGCCCGGCCTCGTCCAGCCGGACCCCAACCGCATGCACGACCGAGGCGTAGCGCCGCAACGCTTCGTCCGCCGAGGACAACGGGCTGTACGCCAGCCCGAACCGAGCCTCGAACCAAAGATGCACCCGGGCCTGGTTGCGCGCCTCGACCGGCCCGACGCCGCGGGACGTCGCGGCGGCCACGCGCTGGATGACGCTGTCTTCGGCCTTCCAGGACAGATCGTCGGGATCGAAATAGATCAGGTCGTAGTCCCTGATCCCGGTGCCCCGCGGCCGTCCGGTCAGAACATTCCAGACCGTTTGATACAGACAGCCCGCGACCAGCCGCCATTGCGGCAGACCGAGGTCGCGCAATCGGACCAGGAGCGTCATCAGCCCCGGATCGGCCCGCACAATGTCTTCAAGCCGGTCGCGATATCCGTCCACCAACATCCCGTCCTCGCTCGGCCGCCCTCCAAAGACACCCCGGCGCGCGGCGGCAACGACGCCCCCGCCGGGTAGGACGCGCGGCGAATCGCTCCGATGCCCTGGCCAGGCGGGGGGCGTTGACACCTCCCGCCACGCGTCCGACGATCCAGACCAATAACAGTCAGTCGTCTTGCCCATCAATGTCTGTCGTTGCCCTCGCACATCGGGGTAGGCTGCGGTTGCCAGGTCCGACCATGCATCGGCGGTGGACGCAGAGGGACGGTCTCGCAGTCCGGGTAATGCCCATCTGGCAATGTCCATCTTGACAAAGGTGGCATAGAAGGCGTTCGCTACGAACAACAGTCCGTGCGGCCTCCGGGACAGCGTCCATAGACGACTTATGTCGGCTGTTCCGATTGAACGACGGCGGGCCACTCCCCGAGCCCCGCTGCCGCTCCTTGCAAGGGGAGGAGGCGCGCCGGGGGGAAGTGTCGCGTCCATCGATCGCGTGAAGCCAGATAACCAGAACATCACCGCACGAAACGGAGAGTTCGCACCACAAACGGAGAGTCCACCATGCCAATGCAACGTATCCAGTTCGCCGAATCCATCGAACCTTTGGTCCAGTTCATCGAGGAAACGCCGGCCGGCGAGATCATCGACCAAACCCTCGCGAAGCTTCGCGCCGGGGTGCCAATGCAGACCATGCTGACCGCATCCGCCCTGGCGGTTACCCGCTCCTCCGACCTGCCGCCCGGCCATCATGGCGGGCCGCTGCATCCGGTCGCCGGCGTGCATGCGATCTCCGCCCTGGTCAATCGCCTGGACGGCGAGCAGCGCTTCGTGCCCATCCTGCAACACGTCGCCCTGTCCAACCGCCACATCAACCACCCGGAAATGGGCCCCTATACGCTGCTGGAATTCAAGCCGCTGGATGCCGGCGGGGTGGAAGCGACCAAGGCCGCCTTCCTGCATTCCTGCACCCGCGGCGAAAGCAACAAGGCCGACCATTTCTTCCTGTGGCTGTGGCAGAACATCCCGCCGATCGAGGCGCTGGATCTGCTGCTGACCGTCGCCATCCCGAAGAATATCCTGGATGACCATTATTTCATCTATCCCGCCTTCGCCTGGCGCGCGATCGAAACGCTGGGGCCGGAATATCTCGAGATCCTGATGCGCCCGGCCGTGCGCTACGTGGCCCGCTTCCCGAAGGCGCCGTCGATCCCGGAAGTGGAAAACCTGCTCAGCGAATACGACCTGCTGACCTGCGTCACCCGCATGAAGACCGGTGACGACGAAACCGCCGCGATCGGCGCGTTGGGGGAGGCGATCCGCTCCACCGACAACTACAACGACATCCCGGTGATGATGGCCAAGGCCCTCGCCGAGGGTCTGTCGCTGGAAGGCACCGGGGAAGCTCTGTCGATCGGCGCGGCCGGCCTGTTTCTGCGGTCCCTGACCGGCAACCCGATGGATGTGCATCTGCACACCAGCGCCAACCTCCGCCGTTATCTGATCGGCCTCGACGGACTGAGCCTGCGCAACAAGATCCTGACCCTGCTGCTGTGGCACACGGGTCCGGAAGTGAAGTCGACCCAGCGCCGGATGGAGCCCACGCCGCAGCCGGATGCCGCCAAGGTGGCGGCCCTGCCATTCCGCACCCAGGCGGATCTGCTGGAAGCACTGTCCCAGAGCATTTATGACCAGCCGCCGACCGACTGGTCGACGGTTAGCAATCTGGGCCTGATGCGGGCGGTGCCGGACGTGAAGATCACGGTCAATCTGGCGCAGCAATACGTGAACCTCGGCTACAACCCGGAAGTGCTGATGAAGCGTCTGGGAGAGATCGTCTGCCGCGACAACTTCACCGAAATGCACGCCTATAAGCACCACCAGGCGATCGTCGAGGAATTCTACGCGACTCGTGCCCCCTGGCGCGGGATGCATCTGGTCGCCGGCGCCCAGGCCGCGGCGATTTCCCACGGTAAGAGCATGGAGACCTACGAAGGCGCCCTGGAACTGCTGCACGACTGAGGGTCGCTGATCGGAAAACCGGGGGGCCTCGCGCCCCCCGGACGTCCGGGTGCTGAACGCAGCGCATGCGTAGAAAATCCTCCCCCTCCCCTTGCGGGAGGGGGCTGGGGGGAGGGGTTAGGTCGCACGAACATTGCGTGAGACCCCACCCCCCGGCCCCCTCCC
>CAMATI010000172.1 GCA_945861095.1 Asaia bogorensis
TGCGCGTGAACACGATCACCCGCTGGAACGCCGGATCGGACAGCAGGTCCTTCAGCAGCGGCGTCTTGCCGGAAGTCGAGATGTGGTAGACCGATTGCTCGATCTTCGGCGTGGTTTCCTCCGCCCGGGCGATTTCCACGCGCACCGGATCGCGCAGCATCGAACCGGCCAGACCGGCCACTTCGGCGGGCATGGTGGCAGAAAACAGCGACGATTGGCGGACCGTGGGCAGGGTCGCGACGATGCGGCGGATGTCCTTGATGAAGCCCAGGTCGAGCATCCGGTCGGCTTCGTCCAGGACGAAGGAGCGGACGGCGCCCAGGTTCAATTCCCGTGTCGAGATCAGGTCGCAGACCCGACCCGGGGTGCCGACAACGATGTCGGCGCCACGGCGCATGGCCTCGGCCTGGCGGAACCGGCTGGCACCGCCGATGATGACGACGCTGCGCATCCGCGAGCCCGCCGCCAACGTGCGGATCGTCTCATCGATCTGCAACGCCAGTTCGCGGGTCGGCGCCAGAATCACGGCGCGGGTGGAATGCGGTGCCGGACGGACGTTTTCCGCGCCCAGATGCTGCAGGATCGGCAACACGAAGGCGGCGGTCTTGCCGGACCCGGTCTGGGCGATGCCCAGCAGGTCGCGGCCCTTCAGAAGCGGGGGGATGGCATCGGCCTGAATTGGCGTGGGCGTGGTGAATTTGCGCGCCGACAGGGCACGCAACAGCGGTTCGGCAAGGCCGAGTGCCGCGAACGTCGGTAATGTCACGAGTTTGGTAAGCTCCGAGGCGCCGCCGGTCGCGGGTCCATACCCGACGCGGGAAGCGGCTGCCTAAAGGTCCGCCGCCCAGCGCGATCCGTGGGGGCGAACGGTTATATGATCCAGTCCGGGAGGGCGCACATCATGGCGCGCCAATCACGCAGTCGCGGAAGGACAACCGCTATATCGGCTTACTCGGCCGCCGCTGCAAGAGAAAACAATATGACAGCTTTATCGTTGCACGGGCGGCGATCACCGTTGATCGGTGTTTAATCCATGTCCGCCGACCGCTATAGCCAGTGTCGCCCGCGCGACTTCCCTACCGTCCAACCCGCCCAACCGGCATGACCCAACCGGCAAAACCCAACCGGCAACACCCAACCGGCATGACCCAGTCGGCATGACCCGGACGGCACAACCCGGTCGGCAAAATAAGGATCCATGATGCACCGCCCCCTCCTATCCGCCAGCATAGCCATTCTGCTCGGCCTGATCGCCGCTTCCCCATCCGCGACCGCGCAGACCTGGCCCACGCGCCCGGTGCGCGTGGTCGTCTCGTTCCCCGCCGGTGGCGGCACCGATGCGACCGCACGCGCGTATGCCGAGAAACTGTCCCAGAGCCTGGGCCAGCAATTCGTCGTCGACAACCGCGCCGGCGCATCCGGCGTGATCGGTCACGATGTCTGCGCCAAGGCCGCGCCCGACGGATACACGCTCTGCGTTGCCACGCTGGGCGGCATCGGCTTGCTGCCGCAGGTCCGCAAGACGCCCTACGATCCGATCAAGGACTTCACGCCGATCGGGCGAGTGACGGACGCGCTGTTCGGATTCGCCGTGCATCCGTCGTCCCCCTGGACGACCATGCAGGAATTCGCCGCGGATGCGCGCAAGAAGCCGGACACGTTTACCCTCGCGAATTCCGGCGTCGCCACGATCACCCATCTGGCCGGCGAAACCATGGCCGCATCGTTCGGGATCCGGCTGGTCATGGTGCCCTACAAGGGCGGCGTCGAGCAGTTGCAGGACGCGTTGGCCGGTCATGTCTCCATGATGTACGAGGGGAATTTCTTCCCGCATGTGAAGGCCGGCAAGCTGCGCGGTCTGGCGGTGTCGACGCCGTTCCGCCATCCGCAGTTCCCCGACATTCCCTCGATGAAGGAAATCGTCCCGGACTGGGATATGCCGAGCTGGTTCGCGTTCATGGGGCCGGCGGGGCTGCCGCCGGTGGTGGCCGAGAAGCTGTCGCCGCTGCTGAACCAGATCTCGGATATGAAGGACGTGCAGGAACGAGTTCTGGCGATGGGCCTGGTGACAACAAAGGACACGCCCCAGGGCCTGGCAGCGGACCTGGCCAAGCAGTCCGCGCGGTTCGCGGAAGCCGTCAAGCGGCTGAACATCAAGGCGGAGTAAGCCGACCGGCGTCCGCTCGATCTGATCGGGTCGCGCGAGCTGGGGCATGGTCGGACCTGATCCGGCCATCCCCAGCGGCACCGGTTGGTCGTCGTGCCAGCGCCCAATCGAGCGCGCCATCGGTCATTGGTTCCGGCGTTGCCACCCCCATCCCCAACAATCAGGGATGCGTGGCCACCAATTCCCGCGCATCGGCCGTATCGGCCGCGTCGTCCTCCCGCGGGGTCATCCCGAACTCCCGCGCCAACAACGTATAGGATCGCCGACGCGCCTCCGGATCGTGCATCGTCGTCAGGACGGCGATCTCGCCGATCTGGTGCTCCTCGGCCAGCGCCCGCAGCTTGGCCCCCACCACGTCCGGAGTTCCGAATAGCGCGCGAGAGCGGATCCGTTCCAGCCGCTCCTGCTCGCCGGCCGAGAATGTCAGCGCTGCGGCTTCCTCCGGCGACGGCAGCGCCGCCACGATGCCACGGTCGCGCCACAGCCGGGACGTTTCGCGGGATTTGAACAGCCAGGCGGCCTGTTCCGGTGTCTCCGCCGCCATCCCCCAGACGCACAGCGCGGCGTACGGTTCAGGATGCGCCACGCTCGGCCGATAGGTCTGACGATATTGCGCGAAGGCCTGGTCCACCCCACGGCCATCGGTGATAAAATGCGCGAAACAGAAGGGCAGCCCGAAATAGGCGGCGACCTGAGCGCCATAGTCGGAACTGCCCAGAATCCAGACATCTGGCGTGGTCGGGCCTTGCGGTTGCGCCATGATGTCGCGGAACGGATGCGCCTCCACCAGTTTTTCGCCAGCGATCCAGGCCAGGATATCGCGCACCTGGGCGGGGAAATGTTCGGCCGCGGTTTCCGCCTGTGGGTTCAGCGCATAGGCGGTCCGCCCGTCGGATCCCGGCGCCCGGCCCAACCCCAGATCGATCCGTCCGGGTGCGATGGCGTCCAACACCCGGAACTGTTCGGCGACCTTCAGCGACGCGTAATGCGGCAGCATCACCCCGGCCGACCCGATCCTAATCCGGGACGTCGTCGCGGCGATCGCGGCGATCAGGATTTCCGGCGCGGTCCCCGCCTGGGACGGGGAGTTGTGGTGTTCGGCGCACCAGTAGCGGTCGTAACCCAGAGCCTCACAGTGTTGCGCCAGGCGGATGCTCTCCCGGATCGAGACATGGGGGGAGCGCCCGGACACCACGGTCGACTGGTCGAGCACCGAAAGCCTCAGCATGGTCGTCTCCTGGCAGGCATCGAACACCATGAAAGCGCGGCGAGCGGTTTACGCAAGGGGCACGGGCGTTGGAAACGGCTTACACAAACCGCATGCCCCCTGGCGTCAGGGTCGGCCCCGCCCTGGCATTGCGGGCCGCGACAAGCGGATGCCTGGATCAGCCGCCCGGCACCGCGGTGTCGGCCGGGCCCTTCAATTCCACAGTGTTGCCCTCGGGGTCCGAGACATAGATGGACGGACCCTGGCCTTCCGCCCCATAGCGGGACTCGACGGGGCCTGGCTGGGCGCCATGCGCGCGCAGATGGGCGAGGATGGTCTCGGCGTCGTAGGGATCGATCCGCAGGCAGAAATGATCCAGGTTGCGGGCGTCCTTGCCCGGCGCCGCGCCACCTTTGCGGCCGAGCGGACCGTCGACGGGGACGAGGTCTATGAGGGCGGAGCCGGCGCGGAGTTGATAGAGGCCCAGGTCCTCCCGGGTCTTTTCGACCGAGCACCCCAGCACGTCGGTATAGAAGCGCATCATCGCCGGCAGGTCGGTCACGCGCAGCACGAGATGGTCGAGGTGCTTGATCCGCAGCATGGGACATCTCCTGGGTCCGAGAACATTCTTGCATACTGATCCCCGGCGCGGCGGGTCTCAAGCCCTGCGCGATTTCCATACCGAGGGGCGGCGATGCGACTATGGCGGGAATGGGGAACCCCATCCCCTGGCCAGACCGTAGGTCACCGGTTAGGGTCTCCCCCAAACAACCGCATCTGAGGGGGAAAACCGGGTGCCATCGGGTATGCGCCGGGGCTGGCAGCTCACCGGGCTAGTCATGCTGCTGATTTGCCTTGCGACCCTTTGGGAAGCGAGGAACCTTTCCCTGTTCGACAGGCTGGGACCCGGTCCTGGCTTTTTCCCGTTCTGGCTTGCGCTGATCGGGGCGGTGCTGTGCGCGCTGGTCCTGTTGCAGGTCTCGCTCGCACCGGCCGCGAAGCCGGACCCGGCGGCCGAACCGGCGAAGCCGATCTTCCCGCGCGGGGAAATGGCGTGGCGCGCGGCCTCCATCCTGGGAACCGCCGTGCTTGGCACCGTTCTGCTGGAGCCTCTGGGCTTTCGGCTGGCGATCATGATCTTCAGCGCCTGTCTGTTGGTCGCGCTGGGGGTGCGTCGCTGGTGGGCGGTCGCCCTGTTCGCCGTGGTCGCGGGGTTCGGGCTGTTCCATCTGTTCAACAACTGGCTGGACGTGCTGTTGCCCGTCGGCATGTTTGGGATCTAGGACGATGGACGGTTTTTACCACCTGATGGACGGCTTTATTGGTGCCGCCACCGCCAGCAACCTCCTCTACGCCTTCATCGGCTGCGTGCTCGGCACTTTGATCGGCGTTCTGCCCGGTCTCGGCCCGGCCGCCGGCACGGCGATCCTGATCCCGATCACGTTCAATCTGGACGCCACCGGCGCCATTATCATGCTGTGCGCGATCTATTATGGGGCGATGTATGGCGGCACCATCACGTCGGTGCTGATCAACGTGCCCGGTGAAGCCGCGTCGGTCATAACCTGTATCGACGGCCACCAGATGGCGCGTCAGGGTCGGGCGGGGGCGGCTTTGGCCATCGCCGCGGTGGGCTCCTTCTTCGGCGGCTGCGTGGCAACGGTCGCGCTGGCGGTCGTGGCGATCCCGCTGGCCAAACTCGCGCTGGGCTTCGGGCCGGCCGAATTCTTCGCGCTGATGGTGCTGGGACTGTGTCTGGTGGTTGGCCTGGCCGGCAAGAACCTGGCGGCGGCGCTGCTGATGACGGTGTTCGGGCTGCTGATGGCGATGGTGGGCATCGACCCGGTGCGCGGCGCGCCACGCTTCACCGGCGGCATCCCCGAACTGTTCGACGGCATCGGCTTCATCCCGGTCGCCATGGGCCTGTTCGGAATCGCCGAACTGCTGATCGCGGTGGAGCAGCACAAGGCACGGATCATCAACGCGAAACTGACCGACCTCTGGCCCAGACGCGATGAGGTCGGGCCCTGCATCAAGGCAATCCTGCGCGGCACCGGGATCGGTTTCGTCCTTGGGCTGATCCCCGGCGTGGGCGCGGTCATTCCGACCTTCATGTCCTATGTCACGGAAAAGCGCCTGTCGAAGCATCCGGAGCGCTTCGGCAACGGCGCGATAGAGGGCGTGGCAGGGCCGGAAACCGCCAATAACAGCTATGCCAACGCGTCGATGGTGCCGCTGTTCGCGCTGGGCGTGCCAAGCTCCCCGACCATCGCGGTACTGATGGGGGCATTTATCATCAACGGGCTGACCCCCGGCCCGTTCCTGTTCCAGGAGCGGCCGGACCTGGTCTGGGCGGTGATCGCCAGCTTCTTCATCGGCAACGCGATGCTGCTGGTTCTGAACCTGCCTTTGGTCGGACTTTGGGCCAGACTGCTGCGCATGCCGTTCAGCTATCTGTGCGCCGGGGTGCTGATCTTCTGCATGATCGGCGCCTACAGTCTGAAGCAGAGCGTGTTCGATGTCTGGGTCATGCTGGGCTTCGGCCTGATCGGTTACGTCCTGCGCAAGCTGGAATTCCCGCTGGCCCCGGCGATCCTGGCGATGATCCTGGGTCCGATGATGGAGAAATCGCTGCGCACGACGCTGGAGATCTCCGGCGGCAGCTTCCTGATCTTCCTGGATCGACCGGTGGCGCTGGTGCTGCTGATCATCCCGGTCATCGCCCTGGGCTTCGTGCTGTTGCGTCCGAAAGCGCTGGCGCCAATGCGGGAGGCGGATGCCGACTGACTGGTCTTGTGGCATTCGGATATGGCGGTGTTGTAGAAATTTCTCCCCCTCCCCTTGCGGGAGGGGGCTGGAGGGAGGGGTAACCCGGCACGAATATTGCGTGAAACCCCTCCCCCCAACCTCGGTCCGCTTCGCGGCCCAAGCCCGCAAGGGGAGGGGGAGAATTCTCTCCAGGGCGTGATGTGTTACCAGCCTCGGCGGTGCGCCGGGGGTTGCGCCGCCGGTTCGGCTATAGGACACCCCGATCCATCGCCTGAGGAGAGACCCTGATGATCACTCGACGCGGCCTGATCGGCACCGGCGCGGTTGCGCCTTTCGCGGCATCCGCCGTGACAAACGCCGCCTTCGCGCAAGACTTCCCGCGCCGTCCCATCCAGATGATCGTGGCGTTTCCGGCCGGTGGCGGCACTGATGTCGGCGCCCGGGTCGCGGCGTCCCTCGCGGAAAAGGACCTCGGCCAGTCCGTGTTGGTCGTGAACAAGACCGGGGCCGGCGGTCAGCTTGGCTGGACGGAGGCATCGCGTGCCCGCCCCGACGGCTATACCCTGGCGTTCATCAACCTGCCCGGCATGAACACGATCATCCTCGACCCGGAGCGTAAGGCGCTGTTCGGGCTGGACAGTTTCGTGCCGCTGATCAATCAGGTGGTCGACGCCGGCATCATCTGGGTGAAGGGGGACAGCCCCTACCGGACCCTGGCCGATCTGATCGCGGCGGCTCGGAAAACCCCCGGCAAGATCAGCGCCTGCACCACCGGCATCCTGAGCGACGACCACCTGGCGATCCTGATGTTGAACGACGCGGCCAAGGTCGATTTCCGCATCGTGCATTTCGACGGCGGTGCGCAGCAGGTAACGGCGCTGTTGGGCGGCCATGTGGAGGTCGCGTTCGACAATGTCGGCGGCGGTGTCGTCAAGCGTATCCAGTCGGGCGATGCGCGCGCGCTGGCCGTGATGGATACGGAGCGGTCGAAATTCCTGCCGGATGTCCCGACGATGGTGGAACTGGGCTTTCCGTCGGTCATCTCCTCCTCGTCACGCGGGATCGCGGTGCCAAAAGGCACGCCACCGGCGGTGATCAAGACGTTGGAGGCCGCGTTCGCCAAGGCCATGGCCAACCCGGAGCATATCAAACGGTTGGAAGATGTCGGCCTGGCCGTGAAAGTGATGGTCGGGGACGAATACGCCAAATATTACGCGGACCAGCATGCCAAGGCGAAGAAATACACCGAGTGGGCGCTGACCATGCGGTAGGGCGGCGCCCTACATCAACTGCTCCATTTGGCACATGGCCGACCCACACCGTCATGGCCTGCGCAGGCAGGCCATCCACGTCTTTACCGAGAGCAACACAGCAAGACGTGGATGGCGGGTCTGCACCCGCCATGCGGTGGAGAGACAAGTGCTCCACACCAAATGACGTGCCTATTTTTGCACGTCGCCTAACGCGGTTCCCGACCGCGTGGCGCTGATCATGCGACGCCTCGGCACGGGCGCCGGCATGTTCGTTGCCAGACGCAACCCGTCAACGACAGTCCGCAAAGTGTGGGGAGGTGTCCCGCGACCGGTATCGTGGGATGTTGATCCGGGTTAGGGTGGAGCATCCCACTTGCCGGAACGAAAAGCCTGCTTCATGCCCGAAACGCAAGTCCTGAAGCGCCTGCCTCCCGGCCCGCCGTTGCGGGCGATGCAGATGATGCGTTATCTGCGCGACCCATATGCGGCCCTGCGTCGATACGGATCGGAATACGGCCCGCTGTTCACCGTGCAGACGTTCCGCCACTGCGTCATGACCGGGCGGCCCGACCTGGTGCGCCAGATCATCACCGCGCCGGTCGATCAGTATGGGGTCAACTACGAACCAGGGCCGGCCCGTGTCTTCGGCAAGCGATCCATGCCGATGCTGGCCGGGCGCGCCCTGCGGCGGGACCGTCATTTGCTGGTGCCGCCATTCCATGGCGACGCGATGAACGCCACCGGGGACATCATCCGCGACGTCACCCTGGAAACCTTCGGACGCCTGCCCGCGGGGGAGGCATTCCTGGTCCGCGACGTCGCCACCGTTTTCGCGCGCGACGTCATCCTGCGCGGTGTCTTCGGGGTAGAGGCCGGGGAAAGGCTCGATACCTTCCGCCAGGCCGCCGTGGAATTCAACAAATGCTTCGAATTCACCGCGTTCCTGTGGATGGCGGCGTTCCATTTCGACATCGACTGGTTGCCGCCCAATCGGCGACTGGCCACCGCGCGCGGGCGGTTGGAGGTTTTGTTGCGCGACGCCATTGCGCGTGCCCAGGCCGGTGCGCTGCCCGCCTCGGCCATCCTGAACTGGGTGGTGGCGGCCCGGTACGACGACGGCGCCCCGATGGAAGACGACGTGATCCGCGACAATATGGTGACGGTGCTGTTTGCCGGGCACAAAGTGTCGATTGCGTCTCTGTGTCTGTGTTTCCACTGGCTGCACCAGGAGCGGCGCTGTCTGGACACTCTGCTGGATGAATTGGCACCGCTGGGGCCGGATGCGGACCCCATCGCGTGGGGCGCGTTGCCCTATCTGGACGCGGTGGTGAAGGAAACCTTGCGCCTATGGCCCCGCGCGACCGAGATCTACCGCCTGCTGGCCCAACCCATGCAACTGGGCGGCTACGAGCTGCCCGCCGGCACCAATCTGACCGCTTCTCCGGCGATCCTGCATTACGATCCCGATCTGTATCCCGATCCCGACCGTTTCCGCCCGGAACGGTTTCTGGAGCGTCGGTTCGGCCCGCATGAATTCCTGCCGTTCGGCGGCGGAGAGCGGATGTGCCCCGGTTCGCATCTGTCGATGTTCGAGTTGAAGATCGTGCTGGCGACCTTGCTGACCCGCTGGCGCTATAGCCTGCTGGATGACGGCCCGCTCAAGCTGGGTCGGATCGCCGGCATGATGATGCCGTTGACCGGGATCCGCATGCGCCATGACGGGGCGCGCTGACGGACCCCCAACGCGAACACGTCAGGCGGATGCGCGTTTTTCCGCCGATACCAGGATGTAGTCCGACAGATCGAAGGTCGTCCCCAGAGGCGAACGCATCCGCTGATAGGCCTTGCGCACCATGGGGTGCAGACGCGCCGCGGTTTGCGGGTCGGCCAGCATGGCGCGCACGTACTCGCAGAATCCCGGCACGACGTCGGCATTGATCGACCTCAGATCGCAGCCGGTGAACCCGGTCGAGCGGATGATCTCCTGATACCGGGTCGCGCCATAGACATTGGCGGTCGGCACCTGATGGCCCCACCGCTCGATGGAGCCGCGCAGGCCGCCGGTGTTTACCTTGCCGTTACGCTCCACCTGCACCAGATCGATCAGCGCCACCCGGCCGCCGGGCCGCAGCACCCGAAACGCCTCCCGCAGAAAGTCTTCGCGGGTATCGAAATGAAACGCCGCTTCCAGGGACATGACCTTGTCGACGCTGCCATCGGCGAACGGCAGATCGTTGGCGGAACAGTTCAGGTATTCGATGCGGGGATCGGCATTGTGTTCCCGCGCATAGGCCAGTTGCAGTTCCGTGACATTGATCGCGTGGATACGCGCCGGATTGCGGGTTTGCGCGATCCGCAGGTCCTGATCGCCAAAGCCACAGCCGGCATCGACGACAACGTCACCCTCCACGATGCCGGCGGCGTCGGCCAGCAGGTCGACCATCGCCTCCGCCGCCGATCGATAGTCGGTCGAATCGCGCCAGTAGCCGAGGTTCAGGTAGGTGCAGTCGGTGGAGGGACAGTTCTCGGTCCCCATGAATTCGTAACAGAGATCGGCCCGATTGCGGCCCCGCGTGCGCAGCAGGCGGGTGACCAGGCCCAGCGCGTTGACGAGGTTGGTGTTGGTACCGGTGCTTTGGCTCATCGCGGGAATGACCTTGTCCGATGGGTGGAGTCATACTATCCGTCCTGGCGCCGCCCGAGAAGTGCCGTCGGTGGCGAACAAGCGATGGGGCCAAACGATGCCTGACGCTGAAACCGTGCTGGGACTGCCGCCTGGTCCGCCGCTGCGCCTGTTCCACACCGTGCGGTATCTGCGCGATCCCTACGCGATGCTGCGCGAATGCGCCCGCCGCTACGACAACCTCTTCACCGTCCGCACCGCTCGGCTTTGCGTCGTGACCGGGCGCCCCGACCTGATCCGCCAGATCATGACTGCCCCGATCGATCAATACGGCGTCGCGCAGGAGCCTGGGCCGGCACGGGTGCTGGGTGCGAACAGTTCCACGCAACGCGCGGGACGCGTGTTGCGGCGTGATCGGCGCCTGCTGGTGCCGCCATTCCATGGGGAAGCGCTGAACGCCATGGGGGGCGCGATCCGCCAGGCCGCGTTGACCTGGTTCGGTCGGTTCAAACCGGGCGACAGTTTCGTCGTCCGCGAAGTCTCCGCCGATTTCGCCTTGGATGTCGTGCTGCACACGGTGTTCGGGGCGGAGACCGAGGACGAGCTTGGCGATTATCGCGATGCCGCGTTGGCATTGCGACGCTGCTTCGAATATTCGGCTATCCTGTTGCATATCGCTTTTCATTTCGACATCGACTGGCTGCCGCCGTATCGCCGTCTGACGGCGGCGCGTGGGCGACTAGAAGTCCTGCTACAGCAAGCCATCGAACGCGCGCGGTCCGATCCGTCCGATTCGCCGGCCATCCTGGATCGCGTCGTCGCCGGTCGTTACGAGGATGGCTCGCCAATGCCTGACGCTACGATCCGCGACAACATGATCACGTCACTGATCGCCGGTCAGGAATCCTCGGTCGCGTCGCTGTGCTGGTGCTTTTACTGGCTCCACCGCGAACGGCACTGTCTGGACCTGCTGTTGCAGGAACTGGAGCCGTTGGGCCCGGACGCCGATCCGATGGCATGGGCGTCGCTGCCCTATCTGGACGCCGTGGTGAAGGAGACTCTGCGCCTGTGGCCGCGGGCGACCGAGATCTACCGCCTGCTCGCCCAGCCCATGCGCTTGGGGCGCTACGAACTGCCGGCGGGCACCAATATCGCCGCCGCGCCAGCCATTCTGCATTACGATCCAGATCTTTATCCCGATCCCGACTCGTTCCAGCCGGAACGGTTCCTGAAACGGCGCTTCGGCCCGCATGAATTCCTGCCGTTCGGCGGCGGCGAGCGCCTGTGTCCCGGCGCGCATCTTTCGGTGTTCGAGATGAAGATCGTGCTCGCCACCTTGCTGACCCGGTTTCGCTACACGCTGCTGGACGACGGGCCGCTTACGGTCCGCCGCATGGTCGCCCTGCGCGCACCCCATACCGGCGTGCGGATGCGGGTCGATGCGGTGGTGGCGCGCTGACCGGTAGGCTCCGATACCGACGGCCCGGGCCGTTGGGCTAACCCGCCGGAACCATCCGTCCCAAAGGCCGGCCGGCGAACAGATGCACATGGAAATGCGGCACTTCCTGTCCGCCATGGTCCCCCATGTTGGCCAGGATTCGATAGCCGGGCGCTTCCAGCCCCAGATCCCTGGCAATCCTGCCCACGGCACGGAAGAATCCGGCAATTTCCTCTGGCGACGCCGCGGCGCTGAAATCGGCGAACGAGCAATACGGCCCCTTCGGGATCACCAGGATATGCGTGGGCGCCTGCGGGTTGATGTCATGGAAGGCCAGCGACCATTCGTCCTCATGGACCTTTCGCGACGGGATCTCGCCGCGCAGGATTCGGGCGAAGATGTTGGTATCGTCATAGGGTGGCAGGCCGCTGACCGTCATGATGCTTCTCCGCGGGGTGAGGTCAGGGGATTTTCTTGGTTTCCACCCCGGATGCAACCGACAACGCTTTCACGCGGGACGCTTTCTCCGCCACGCCGCTGATGCCTTCCCGACGCTGCAACTCGGCCCAAACGTCGCGCGGCGCAACGTCCGAGGCGACCCACAGGACAAGCAGGTGGTACAGCACGTCGGCGCTCTCGGCGATGACCGCGTCCTTGTTGCCGAGCACCGCCTCGATCAAGCACTCGACCGCTTCTTCGCCGAATTTCTGCGCCACCTTCGCGGGGCCGCGCGACAGCAGCCGAGCGGAATGGCTGACGGTGGGATCGGCGGTGCGCCGGGACATGACGACGGACCACAGGCGATCCAACACGGCGGCGTCCACCCCGTCGGACAGCGGTTCGGTCGGGGTCGCGATCCAGGTGCCCATCAATGAGTTGCTCGCGGCGACGGCGGTCAGCTTCTTGGGCTTGCGAGATATGTTCTTCGGCTTTCCAGCGGCTGCTTTCTTGGTCAGTTTGGCCATCTCAGGCAGCCCTCCGAGGCAGTCGTACAGGCAGTCCAGCGGCGTTCAAGGCGGTTTTGACCTCACTGATCGTAAACGTACCGAAATGGAAGACGCTGGCGGCCAGCAATCCGGTGGCCCCGGATTCCGCCCCTTCCACGAAATGTTGCAGGGTCCCGACGCCGCCGGAAGCGATCACCGGGACGCGGACGGCCGAACAGACGGCGCGCAACAACGGCAGGTCGAAGCCCTTGCCGGTGCCGTCGCGGTCCATGCTGGTCAACAGGATTTCCCCGGCGCCGAGGGAGACCACCTGGCGGCACCAGTCGATCGTGTCGATCCCGGTGGGGTTGCGCCCGCCATGGGTAAAGACCTCCCACTTGTCGGGGCCGGTCTGCTTGGCATCCACCGCCACGACCACGCATTGGCTGCCGAACTTTGTCGCGGCTTCCCGCACCAGCTCCGGCCGCGCGACGGCGGCGGAATTGATGCTGCATTTGTCGGTGCCGGCCAGCAGCAACCGGCGCATGTCGTCGGTGGAGCGTATCCCGCCCCCCACCGTCAGCGGCAGGAACACCCGGGCCGCCGTGCGCGACACCACGTCCAGGATGGTGTCGCGATTTTCGTGGCTGGCGGTGATGTCCAGGAAGGTCAACTCGTCCGCGCCGGCCGCGTCATAGACCGCGGCCTGTTCCACCGGATCGCCGGCGTCGCGCAACGAGACGAAGTTCACGCCTTTCACGACGCGACCGTCTTTGACGTCGAGGCAGGGAATCACACGAAGTTTAAGCATGGTGGCGGTCATAGACCGGGGGGCGAGGCGCAATGCAAGTGCAATCCCCACAACCCTGCGCTGAAAAGGTCCAGACCTCAGCCATCCCCTCATTTTTTCTCCTGTGATTCCAAGGCAGTAGGTTTGGATGCCAAGTCGCCCCGCCACCTGCAACGGGAAGCTGGCCCAACTGACCGGGTCATACCTCGAGTCACGTAACCCAGCCTGATACAAAAAGCGGTG
>CAMATI010000173.1 GCA_945861095.1 Asaia bogorensis
TAGAAGGCCGTGCAGACTTCGGTCGTGATGGTGAATCCGGGCGGTACGGGCAGGCCGATCGACGCCATTTCCGCCAGGTTGGCGCCTTTGCCCCCCAGCAAATTGCGCATCTCGGCGCCGCCTTCATTATGACCCGCGCCAAACCCGTAGACCCATTTCGTCATGCTCAGCCCTCGATACGGGAGAAATCGGCGACACGGTCCATGGTGGACCGCACGCGGTTAAGGAGTCGCAAACGATTGCGGCGTAATTCGGGTTCCGGTGCGTTGACCGTCACCTGTTCGAAGAATGCGTCCAGTGGCGGGCGCAGTCGGGCCATGCGGTTCATGGCGGAGCCGTAGTCCTCTCGCGCCAAAAGGTCGCCTACGTCGTGCATGGCATCCAGGGTATGATGCAGATCAAGTTCGGCGGCCTGATGCAACAACGCGGGGTCCGGCGGCGCTTCATGCGGGCCGTCCTTACGGGTTTCGATGCGCAGGATGTTGGCGGCTCGTCTGTAGGCGGTCAGCAGGTCGGCGCCGTCGGGTCCGGCCAGCAGAGCCGCCACCGCATCCGTGCGGGCCAGCAGGCGAGCGATGTCGTCGTCCGAGCCGGCGGCGAACACCGCTGACAGCACGTCGTGGCGGGCACCCTCCGTCCGCAATTGCACGCGCAGTCGATCGGCGAGGAATTCCAGGATTTCGTCCGCGGGCACCGGGGTTATGTCACGATGGTGGAAACCGACGCCCGCAGCCTCGATCAGCGGCTTCATGCTGAACCGAAGCTGCCGCAGCTTGTTCTCCCGGATGATGCGGATAATGCCCAGGGCCGCCCGTCTTAACGCGTAGGGGTCGCCGGACCCGGTGGGCTTTTCCCCGATTGCGAAGAAGCCCACCAACTGGTCCAGCTTGTCGGCCAGCGCGACGGCGATGGAAACCGGCGCGGTCGGCACGTCGTCCGACTGGCCGCGCGGCGCGTAATGGTCGCGGATGGCGTCGGCGACCAACGGGTCCTCATGGTCATGCAGCGCATAGTAGCGACCCATGACGCCTTGCAGTTCGGGGAACTCGCCGACCATGCCGGTGACCAGATCAGCCTTGGCCAGTTCGGCGGCGCGTCCGGCCAACGCCTCCCCACACCCGACATGCGGGGCGATGATCTCGGCCAGGCGGATCAGGCGGGTGACCCTCTCCCCCTGGCTGCCGAGTTTCGCGTGGAAGGTGACGTGTTCCAGTGATGGGACTCGGCCTTCCAGGCGAGCCTTGCGGTCCAGGTCCCAGAAATGGCGAGCATCGGCGAAGCGCGCGCGCAGGACGCGTTCGTTGCCGGCGACGATGGTGGCGCCACCGTCCGCGGCCTCGATATTGGCGACGAAGGCGAACCACGGCGCGGCTTTCCCATCGGCCGAGCGCAGGGCGAAATAGCGTTGGTTCACGCGCATGGAGACCTGCATGACCTCCGGCGGCAGGTCCATGTGTTCGTCGGCGATGCGGCCGAGCAGCGGGACGGGATGTTCGACGAGGCCGGCGACCTCATCAATCAGGCCAGGGTCGTCGACCACTGTCAGGGATTTGGCCGCGGCCAGGCGGGTGATGCCCTCGGCAATGGCGCGCTTGCGGTCGGCGGCGTTCACCAGAACCAGCCGTTCTTTTAGCCTGGCGGCCCAGTCGTCGCATCCGGTGACCGTAAAGGCGTCGGGGGCGTGGAAGCGGTGCCCCTCGGTGACGTTCGAACTGGCCAGGCCGTGGCCATCGTCGGCGCCGTCGCGCAGATCGAACGGAACCACCGCGCCATTCAGCAGGCAGGTGATTCGGCGCAAAGGGCGCACCCAGGTGAAATGGCTGGTGCCGCCCCAGCGCATGGATTTCGGCCAGGGGAAACGACGGAGCAGCGCCGGCATCGCGGCGGCGATCAAGGTTTCGGTGGGGACGGCGGCGGCCGCCTTCTCCAGCACCCAGTAGTCGCCTTCTTGGCGGACCTGGTCGCGGCTGGCATTGTGCTTGCGCAGGAATCCGGTCAACGCCTGTTCCGGCGCGCTGGCCCGTGGGCCACGCTCGATGCTGGTACTGGCCGCGACGGCTTCGGCGACATCGGCTGCCAGCGCGATCCGGCGTGGGCCATGGAAGCTACGGATGTTGGTCGGTGCCAAGGCCGCGAGCGCTTCGCTGGCGAGGCGGGAGAGGTCCTCGGCCGCACGCGATTGCATGCGGGCTGGGATTTCCTCGCTGAACAGTTCCAGGAAGAACGCGGGCATACTCAGTCCTTCAACGCCGATTCGATGTCGGTTTGGGAGAAATCGTCGCCCTTGAACAGCAGGGGTTCGCCGGTTTCCTTGGCGAGCGCATAGGCGAAGCAGTCGCCATAATTCAGCCTGGCGCGGTGATTGCCTTTTCCAAACAGTTGCCAGGCGCGGCGCGCCAGATCTGCCTGGGCGCCGGACACCGGCTCCAATTCCAGTTGAAGAAGGCGAACGACCTCTTCAAATCGGCTCGATGCGGTGGGGTTGCCGCGAGAGTCCACCACCATCGACGACTCGAACCAGTTGGCCACGGACATGCGGCGTGGATTGGCATTCAGCATGGCGTTCAGGTAGCGCTCCCGCTCGGGTTCTCTCAGCACAACGGTCAGCAGGGCTGACGAGTCGATAATCACCTGGGGATCACCTGGGGGATCACCGGGGCAGCCCGGTTGTGTCGTCGTAGAGCCAGCTATGATCGGAACTCACCGGCCCATTCATGTTGGCGACGATTTCGGCGGTCAGCCCCTCAATGCGCGCGCGCAGGGCGGCCTTGTCGCGTGCACGCTCTTCCCGGTCCAGCTCGGCGCGCAAGGCAGCCGTCACCACCGCGGTCAGACTCTGGCCGGTCAGTTCGAAGAGGCGGGAGGCCAGACGATACGCATCCTCGCTCTTGATGTTCAGTTGCATACCCATGGTCGGCGTCCTGGTAGAATGAAACGCAGTGACGGTAGAATACGAGGTCGTGGGTCGAAAGTCATCTCTGTTCGCGGCCTCCAGGTCCACCCGGGATCAGGCCAGCCGTCGAATGGAGGCTCCGGCCATGGTTATGGCCCAAAGGCGGATCAATCCCCGATCACGCGGCTTCGCCGGCCACCCATGCCTCACAGCAGCCTTTCGCCAGAGTGCGCACCCGGCCGATATAGCTGGCGCGCTCGGTCACGCTGATCACGCCGCGGGCGTCCAGCAGGTTGAACAGGTGGCTGGCCTTGATGCACTGGTCGTAGGCGGGCAGCGCCAGATTGCGGTCCAGCAGGGCGGCGCATTCTTTCTCGGCATCCGAGAAATGGCGGGACAGCATCGCGGTGTCCGCGTGCTCAAAATTATGGGCGCTGTATTCGCGTTCGGCGCGCAGGAATACGTCGCCATAGGTCACGCGTTGCTCGCCTTGGGCGCCGTTGAAATCCAGGTCGTAGACGTTTTCCTTGTCCTGGACGTACATCGCGAGACGCTCCAGGCCGTAGGTCATCTCGAAGCTCGGATACGTGACCGGGATGCCGCCGACCTGCTGGAAATAGGTGAACTGGCCGACTTCCATGCCATCGCACCACACTTCCCAGCCTAGCCCCCAGGCGCCGAGGGTCGGGCTTTCCCAATCGTCCTCCACGAAACGGAAATCGTGGCGCAAAGGGTCCAGGCCGATCTCTCGGTAGGAGGCCAGAAGCAGCTCCTGCGCGTCGGCGGGGCTGGGCTTCATGATCACCTGGTATTGGTAATAATGCTGCAACCGGTTCGGGTTTTCGCCGTAACGTCCATCGGTCGGGCGCCGGCTGGGCTGCACATAGGCGGCGCGCCAGGGCTTCGGCCCCAGTGCCCGCAGGGTCGTCGCCGGATGGAATGTGCCGGCACCCATCTCCACGTCATACGGTTGCAGGATGACGCAGCCCTGTCGAGCCCAGAAGCCGTGCAGGCGTAGGATCAGGTCCTGAAAGCTTGGCGTGGTCATGTGCGGATCCGAGGCCGATGCGTTGTGCGCCGCGACATAGAGCACCTGGGCGGTCCGGGGCAAGGATTGTCGCTGCGCCCTCCTGGTCATCGCCGGGCTTGAACCTGCAACCACGCTTCCACGGCACGGGCTGGGCTGCCGAAGCAAGTCGGGCAATGACGTTGAGACTACGCCGATGGGGCAATCGTGCCGTAGAGCGACATCAAACGGTGGGTCGCGCTGGCCGCCACGATGCGCCATGGTGCGCCCGGTCACCGTATCGGAGGATCCCATGGCCACCTATGAGTTCGTTACAGTCGATGTCTTCACCGAACAACGCTTCGGCGGCAATCCACTGGCCGTGTTCCCCGACGCAAGGGGCCTGAGCGACGCCGACATGCAGGCCCTGGCCATGGAGTTCAACCTGTCGGAGACGACGTTCGTTCTGCCGCCCGACAACCCGCAGCACCACGCAAAGGTGCGCATCTTTACGCCGAAATACGAAATGCCGTTTGCCGGACATCCCAATGTCGGCACCGGCTATGTCCTGGCCTGTCGCGACGACAACCCACCGGAACACTACACGTTCGAGGAGATCGCCGGTCTGGTCCGCGTGCACATCCTGCGTGGTCCGGACAAAAAGATCACCGGCGCCCGCATTGCCGCGCCACGGTCGCTTTCGATCGACATCGATATCCCGACAGAGGTCGCCGCCGCCTGCGCGGGGCTCGATGCGCGTGATATCGCCACGAAGGCGCACACCCCGCTGGTGGCCTCGGTCGGGACGCCGTTCGTGATCGCCGAGGTCGTGAGCCTTGAGGCGTTGTCACGCGCCAGCCCGGATGCGTCAGCGTTCCGTTCCGCGGTGCTGTCATACCCGACGATGGAGGGCCGGTTCGCACTGCATCTCTATACGCGGATCGACGGGGATGCGACGCGGTTGCGCACACGCATGTTCGCCCCCCTTGGCGGGACCTGGGAAGACCCGGCGACGGGGAGCGCGAATGCGGCGCTGGCGGCGTTGTTGACCTCGCTCGCACCGGGGGAAAACGTCGATTTGCACTATGCCATTCAGCAAGGCGTCGAGATGGGACGGCCGAGCGAGATCGTGGCGGCGGGGCGCAAGACGGCGGAAGGGCCGGTGTATGCAACGGTCGCCGGAAGTTGCGTGCCGGTGATGCGGGGTACGGTCGAAATCTGAAGCCAACAGGTCGAAACGCTGACCCACCGGCGGTGCATTCTCGTCATGGCGGCCGCAGGGCCGCCATCCACGATTTTGTTGGGTGCAATCTGCAAAGTCGTGGATGCCGGCCTGCGCCGGCAGGACGGGAAGGCACTGACCGGGGAGACGATCTTGGCGCCCGCTGCTGTCAACCGGGCGCAGGCTTGGGGGAGGTCCGAAAACCTCCCCACCCCGGATCAGCCGGCGTCCTGCTTCGTCGGCTCGACGGTCACGCCCACGAAGGCGGCCTGACCATCCCGCAAGATGCGCAGCGCCACGGCCCGGTCCGCGCCGTCGAGCGCCTTGCGCAGTGCCTTCACCGCTTCCGACGGAGTGCCGATTTTCTCGTTCCCGACACCCAGGATCACGTCGCCCGGCTGCAACCCGGCCAATTCGGCGGGCGAACCCGGCCGCACCTGACGGATCACCGCGCCGTCGGTGCCGTCGGGCACGTCGAGCTGGCTGCGCAGGTCCGGAGACAGCGGGCCGAGGGCAAGGCCGAGCTGGTTGCCCTTTGGCTCGGTCGGTTGTTCGGCGCTGGCGACGCGTTCCCGTGGCATCTCGCCGACCTTCAGCGCGATCTCTCGCGTGGCGCCGTCACGCACCACCTGCAAACGCGCTTCGTCGTTCGGTTTCAGGCTGGCGACGTTCAGTGCCAGGTCGCGCGGGGAGCCGATCTTCTGCCCGTTGACGGACTGGATCACATCCCCCGGTTGAAGCCCTGCCTTCGCCGCTGGGCCGTTCGGTTGCACGCCGGCCAGCACGACGCCGGCGTTTTCCCCGACCTTCAGGGCCTTTGCCACGGCGGCGCTCATGGACTGGGCTTCCACCCCGACATAGCCGCGGGTCACATGGCCGGTCTGCTGGATCTGGGCCGCGATGGTGCGGATCATGTCGGACGGGACGGCAAAACCGATGCCGATCGACCCGCCAGAGGGCGACAGGATCGCGGTGTTCATGCCGATGACCTTGCCGTCCTGGGTGAACAGCGGGCCGCCGGAATTGCCCTGGTTGATCGGCGCGTCGATCTGGATGAACTGGTCATACGGACCGGCCCCGATGTCGCGGCTGATCGCGGATACGATGCCGGCGGTCACGGTGCCGCCCAGTCCGAACGGATTGCCCATCGCGACCACCCACTCGCCCGGTTTCACGTCGCGGGAATTGCCGAGCTGGATGAAGGGCAGCTTGGTGGGGGAGGACACTTTGAGGAGGGCGATGTCGGTGCGATCGTCGCGTCCGATGACGCGGGCCGGCAACTCACGTCCGTCATCCAGAGTAACGGTGACAATGCCGCCGTCCTTCACGACGTGGCTGTTGGTAACGATGGTGCCGTCGGCGTCGATGATGAAGCCGGAGCCGCGGCCTTCCATCATGCGCGGCCGGTTGTTGTCCTCCCGCGGGACCATCTGGTTGAACGGATGGGGCGATTGGCGTCCCTGCATGCCGGCCCGAGGCCCTTCGGCCGACGCCGGGGTGGCCTTGATCTTGGTCGTGATTGAAACGACCGCGGGTTTCACCTGGGTAACCAGATCGCTGAAATCCGGCAGGGCAATGCGCGGCGCGATCTGGGCGCCGGCGGGATTGACCGGCGTTCCCATTTGCATGCCGGGAGATGCGGTCGGGTCATTGGCGGCATGGCCGATGGCGAACCCACCCAACGTGGTTCCCCCCAACAGCACCGCGGCAAGCGCCGCTCGGCGCCACGGATTGCGGGACGGCCGGCGAACGGACTGAGCGATCATGATACCTCCGGTATAACCCGGCGCCTGGTCCGTGGCGCCGATTGGTTGGTGGTGCAGAGCCGACGCGGTGTGCGTCGACGACATCGCCAACATAGGGGCGCGGAGGTGAACGTTCTTTCGTCGGAGCGGTTAAACTCCCGTCATGTCCATTAAAAATTAGTCATGAACGACGGAATCCCAAGCAATGAGGTGCGGACTCCCAAATACGGGAACGTCCGTTACATAGAGTTACATTTGACCGGGACTGTCGAACAGGTGACAGGAGACGCGGCGGCCTTCGACCTGTCGCAGCACCGGGGCTTCCTGGCCGCAACGTGCCATCGCGCGCGGGCAGCGCGGGTGGAAATGACAGCCGGACGGCGGATGGAGCGGGCTGGGAACCTCGCCCGGCAGGATGATCTCCTCGCGCTTTTCGTCCGGATGGCTGGGCAAGGAGGCGGAGAACAGGGCCTGCGTGTAGGGATGCATGGGGGTGCGAGCCAGTGCCCGCGCCTCGCCGCTTTCGACGATCTTGCCCAGATACATGACGATGATCGTGTGGCTCATATTCGCAACCGCGGCGAGGTCGTGGGCGATGAACAGATAGGAGACGCCGAGGCGGTCCTGCAGGTCGGTCAGCAGGTTCAGGATCTGCGCGCGGATCGATACGTCCAGGGCGGAGACCGGTTCGTCCAGCACGATCAACCGGGGCGATAACGACAAGGCGCGGGCGATCGCGATGCGCTGGCGCTGGCCGCCGGAGAATTCGTGTGGAAACAGATCGGCGGATCGTGCCGGCAATCCGACGAGGTCCAGCATTTCCCGCACCCGGTCGCTTACTCGCGCGGCAGGCAACGATTCGTTGGTAACGAGTGGTTCGGAGATGATGTCTCGCACCCGCATGCGAGGGTTCAGCGAGGCATAAGGGTCCTGGAACACGGCCTGCACGGACTTGCGGTAATGCCGGCGGCCCGCGGTATCCAGGCCGACCAGGTCCTTGCCCTGAAACCGGATACTGCCGCCGCTGGGGTCTTCCAGGCCGAGGACCAGCTTGGCGGTGGTCGTCTTGCCGCAGCCCGACTCGCCTACCACGCCCAAGGTCTGGCCCTCATCGACGCTGAAGGAAATATCGTCCACGGCGCGGACCACGCCTCGGGACCCGCCGAAGATGCCACGCCGGGTCGCGAAATGCTTGCTGACGCCGTCAGCTTCCAGGACTGGCATCAGAGGACTCCGAGCGAGACATGCGGACTGGCGGTGCTGGCGGCATTGGGGGCGGCATTGGGCGCGGCAAGCCAGCAGCGCGCGGTCTGGCCGGGGGAGGGGGTGAAGATCGGCGGTTCTTCCACCAGGCAGCGGGCGAACACCCGAGGACATCGTGCGGCGAAGGCACAGCCCTTGGGCAGGTTGCTGAGGTCCGGTGGCTGGCCGTCGATGGCGGTCAGTTTCTGGCGCCGCTCCGTCATGCGCGGGATCGAATTGAGCAGGGCCTCGGTATAGGGGTGTGCCGGAGCGTTGAAGACGCGGGAGACCGGGCCGGATTCCACCACCTTGCCGGCGTACATCACCGCCAGAAGGTTACACATCTTGGCAACGATCCCGAGATTGTGGGTGATGAAGATCAACCCCAGCCCGTGTTCCTGCTGCAGATCGCGCAGCAGGTTGAGGTATTGCGCCTGGATGGTCAGGTCGAGGCTGGTGGTCGGTTCATCCGCGATCAGCAGCCGCGGGTCACAGGAAATGCCGATGGCGCCGACAATCCGCTGTCGCATGCCGCCGGACATTTCATGCGGGTATTGCGTCACGCGGGTTTCCGCCGACGGAATGCGCACGGATTTCAGAAGCTGGATGGCTTTCGCCCACGCGGTCTTACGGCTGGCGCCTTCGTGCTCGCGCAATGGTTCGCCAACCTGATCGCCGATGGTGAACAGCGGGTTCAGGGAGGCCATGGGGTCCTGCAGGATCATGGCGATCCGCTTGCCGCGGACCTTGCGCATATCTTCTTCGGATTTCTGGACCAGGTCCTCGCCCTCGAACAGCATCTGGCCGCTGACGATCCGGGCGGCCGGGGGCAGGACGCGCAGCATGGTCAGGGCGAGCGTGCTCTTGCCGGAGCCGGATTCGCCGACGATGCCCAGGGTCTCGCGGGCATGCAGGGTCAGCGAGACGTCCTCCACCGCGCGCACGACGCGGGTGCCCGATGCCGACACGTAATGGGTGGAGAGATTGCGCAACTCCAGCAGCGGTGGGGCCAGAGGACGTGAGATCATCGTGTCAGAGTTGGCGGAGTTGTGGGTCGAGCTTGACACGGAGCCAGTCTCCCAAAAGATTCGCGGACAAAACCATCAGCATGATGCAGGTGCCGGGCATCACGGTCAGCCACCAGTAGCCGACCATCAGCCCCTGCTTGCCGTCGGACAGCATCACGCCCCAGGCCGGTTTCGGGGGCGGCACGCCGACGCCGAGGAAGGAGAGCGAGGCCTCGGTGACGATGACGACGCCCAGCATCAGGGTGGCCAGCACGATGGACGAATTGATCACGTTGGGCAGGATGTGCCGGCGCATGATGGTCCATTTGGAGGCGCCGGCGACGATGGCCAGACGCACGAATTCGCGCTCCTTCAGCGACAGGACCTCACCGCGGACGATGCGGGCGTAACGAGTCCAGTAGACCGCGCCCAGGATGATGACGATGTTCATCTCGCTGGGGCCGACGATCGCCGCCAGGAAGATGGCGAAGGTCAGCGCCGGCAGGGCGAGCCAGGTGTCGGTGACGCGCATGATGATCTGGTCCGCCCAACTGCCGAGATAGCCGGAGACGATCCCAAGCGTGGTGCCGATGACGCCGGCGAAGATGACCGCGGTGAAGCCGACGACCAGGGATACGCGGGCGCCGAAGATCAGGCGGGACAGCACGTCGCGGCCCAGATGGTCGGTGCCGAAGATATGCTCCATGCTGCCGCCCGCCAGCCAGGCCGGCGGTAGGAAGCGGGCGGTCAAATTGCCGAATTGCGGATCGTGCGGTGCCAGGAAGTCGGCGAAGACCGCGGTGAAGGCGATGATGCCCAGGATCGTGCAGGGGATGACGGGGACGTCGCCCAGGCGTGCCATCCGGGAGCGGGGACGGGCAGGCAGGGCGGTGGCGACCGGCTCGGTGGCGGTGCTCATGCGGTCACTTCTCCAGCCGGATGCGGGGGTCGATGGCGGCATAGACGATGTCGATCAGCAGGTTCACGACGACGATCATGCTGCCGCCGATGATGACGACGCCTTGCACCACCGGGAAATCCCGGAAGCTGATGCCTTCGTACAGCAGGCGGCCGATACCTGGCCAAGCGAACACGGTTTCCACGACGACCGCGACGTTGATCATGTTGATCAGATTGATGCCGGCCAAGGTCAGCACCGGGATCAGGGCATTCTTGAACGCATGTTTGGTGATGACGCGGAATTCCGACAGGCCCTTGAGCCGAGCGAGCTTGACGTATTCGGATCCCATCACTTCCAGCATTGATGATCGGGTCAGGCGCATATGCGCGGCGGCGAAATACCAACCCAGCGCGAAGGCCGGCATCAGCAGATGCATAAGGGTGCCGGAACCGGACGATGGCAGCCATTCCAGGTAGACCGAGAAGAACAGGATCAGCAGCAACCCAACCAGGAACGACGGCAGCGACAGGCCAAGCAGGGCAAAGAGCTTGCCAGCGCTGTCCCAGAAGCGTCCGACCTGTACGGCCGCCAGAATGCCGGAGGGTATGCCAAGCAGGAGGGAGAAGGACATGGCGACGGCGGCGAGGAGGAGGGAGTTCGGTAGGCGAGAGAGGTAAAGCTCCGCCACCGAGGTCTGGTAGTAGAACGATTCCCCCAGGTCGCCTTGCAGCAGGCTTCCCATGAAATACGCGTATTGCACCCAGATCGGCTTATCGAGGCCGAATTTCTGCTGGATGGCGGCGATGTCTTCCTCGCTGGCCCCGGGTTCCGTCAGCAAAGTGGTCGGATCGCCGGTCAGGCGGATGAACAGGAAGATGGTCAGCGACAGGAGCAGCAGCGACAGCAAGGAATAGGCGAAGCGCCTGGCGATATATTGTTTCACATTTCCCCCGTTGAATTTGGCTGGCGCCGTCGGATACCGTTTGCCCTGCCTATTTATCGAAACCGCGTGCCGCGGTTTCGATTGATCGCGTGATCTGGTGCGCCTTCCCTGATGAACGCACGTTGCCAGACGCCAACATCGGAATTTCGATCGTGCAGCAGGTCCTGCATCTTGTGAAAGATGGCTGTGCGCCTCGCGTGGTCTACCTCCTTGGCTTGCAGTGGAAAGAGTCTGTCGATGACAGGATAGCTGCCATAGGCCTAAGTGTCTGTCCGGACACATAGTGCGCCTTTTCAGTGGGCTACCATGAGGCGGCTGGCAGGCGCGGCCCCGAAAGCGATGCGGGGCCATCGAGGAGGGGCTGCAACGCACCAGACGCCCATGGTAGTCCGCTGAAAAGGTGCATTATGTTTCCGGACAGACACTAAAGCGGTTTCACGCTGACTGGAAACGGCAAACCGCTCTGGCTCTTTGTTCGATCGCATGATTCACACGCTGTTACGTTCCGCTCATCGCGATCATGCTCTAGACACCGCAAATTCTCAGGTCAGCCAAGCGATGGAATCATGTCTTGTTGTCGATCCGGTCGACCGGCCGTGAGGCGCGGATCAACTGTCCTTCAGTGTCATGTCCTCGAACGGGCCAGTATAAACGAAACCCGGAATCAGACCGATCCCGGATTCACCGACCCGCGGCCCGGCGGCGTTCAGGAAACCCAATTGCCATAGGTTCACGAACATGTGTTTCTCGTAAATCAGTTGTTGGATCTTGTGCAGGATCGCGGTGCGCTTTCCAACATCGACTTCGTTGCCCTGCTGGGCATACAGCGCGTCGATGTCCGGGTAGCTGCCATAGACATAAGGCCCGCCGCCGACCGCGAAGATCGACAGTCGGGTCGCCGCATTGCCGAATGCCGCGCTGCTGCCCTGGATGATGCCCTTGCGGAAGCGCTTTTCAGAGAACCCCTTGTCGAAGCCCGCGCGTTCCATCGGTCGCAGCTTGGCCTTGATGCCGATCGCGGCAAGGTTGTTCAAAGCCGCTTCGCCAAGATTGGCATAGGACGAATCGCAGTAATAGAACCCCGCGTCAAACCCCCCAGGGAACCCAGCCTCCGCCATCAACTTCATCGCTCGGCTTGGATCGAAGACCGGTGCGGGAGACGGCCAGAAAAACTGGAAATTTCGTGGGATTATACTGCTGCTGAGTGTCGAATAGCCCAGATTCAACGCGTCGTTGATGGACTTGTAGTCGATGGCGAGATGCGCGGCTTGCCGGACTTTCAGGTTGTGCCAGGGGGATTGCGGATCCCACTGATCGGGGAAATACATCCAATAGGTGGCCCCGTCAGGCGCGACTTTCAGACTGAGATTGGGTGACCGCTTGACCTCGGCAGCCAGCTCGCCGCGGATGGAGTAAGCGAAATCCACCTCCCCGCGCTTCACCGCGACCAGACGCGTCGCTTCGTCCGGGATCACCTTCATGACGATGCGCTTGATGCTGGGGCTCTTGCGCCAGTACGGCTCGTAGGCTTCCAGGATCAGTTCCACGCCCGGTTCGAACGACGCGAACCGGTAGGGACCGGCGCCGATGGGCGCTTTCTTGAACCCGGCATCGCCAATTTTCTCCAGATATTTGCGCGGGACGACCCAATTCGCGCCAGTGGCCCCGGTATAGAATGTCATGAAGTCGGGCCAGGGCGCCTTCAGCTTGATAACGACCCGTTGCGTGTCCGGGGTCTCGAAGGATGCCACACGCTCATGCAGCAGAGCATGGGAGTTGCCTCGGTAGCGCTCAAACGAGAATTTGACGTCATCGGCCGTCACCGGGTCGCCGTTGTGGAACGTCGTGCCCTTGCGCAGCACGAATTCGTAGGTCAACCCGTCGGGAGAGGCCGTGTATGTTTCCGCCAGACTGCCCGCCGGATTGCCTTCCCGCATCGGCTTCACCATGGCGTCGTGCAGCCCGTACAGCAGCATGTATGGGGTGATCAGGCCAGAGGTTTCGCCGGGATCGAACCAGGTCGGCGCCAGGGAGATGTGGGTGGCGATGGTGAGTTGGCCCTTCGCGGCGGCCCACGCATCGGGCACCTTTCCCGCCACCAGCGCCGATCCCAACAAACCAAGGCCTGCTCGGCGTGTGATGCCCGCCTGTATCGGGTCGCCGTTCTCGGTTGCAAGCATGTCACCTGACGTCGGCATGGAAACCCCTCCCTATGGAGCTGGTGCGCGCGATTTACCGACTACTATGGGCGGAGCGTCGGTAAGTCCAATCGCCGAATGGGTCAGGGCCGACCGGCATCGGCCGCGAGAGGCGAATCGGACGCTGACGTGGGACGGAAAGCATGCTAGATGCGCTTCCGGACAGCCGGGTTAGCACAGTGGTAGTGCAGCGGTTTTGTAAACCGAAGGTCGGGGGTTCAAATCCCTCACCCGGCACCAA
>CAMATI010000174.1 GCA_945861095.1 Asaia bogorensis
ATGATTTCTGCTCTTCTGCCGAACTATGCCCGTGCCGACCTTGCCTTCGAGCGGGGCGAAGGCGCCTGGTTGTGGACGGTCGACGGGCGACGATTCTTGGATTTCGGGTCGGGCATCGCCACGGCCTCGATCGGACACGGCCACCCGCATCTGGCGAAAGCCATCGCCGAACAGGCGGCCAAGGTGATGCACGTGTCCAACCTGTATCGCATCCCACAGGCCGAGAAACTGGCCCAGCGGCTGGTCGAACTGACCTTCGCGGACAGCGTTTTCTTCTGCAACTCGGGCGCCGAGGCGAACGAGGGCATGATCAAGATGATGCGGCGCGCGATGTCGGACGCCGGCAAGCCGGAACGTTACCGGTTCATCTGCTTCGAGGGCGCGTTCCACGGCCGCACGCTCGCCACGCTCGCCGCCACCGGCAACCCGCACTATCTGGAGGGTTTCGGCCCCGTGGTGGAAGGGTTCGACCACGTCCCGTTCAACAACATGAACGCGGTGCGCGACAAAATCGGGCCGAACACGGCGGGTATCATCGTGGAGCCGATCCAGGGCGAGGGCGGCGTGCGTCCGGCCGACATGCAGTTCCTGCGGGACCTGCGCGCGGTGTGCGACGAATACGGCATCATCCTGGGCATGGACGAAGTGCAGTCCGGCATGGGCCGCACCGGCAAGCTGTTCGCGCATGAATGGGCCGGGATCACCCCGGACGTGATGTCCGCGGCCAAGGGCATCGGCGGCGGCTTCCCGCTCGGTGCCGTCCTGGCGAAGGAACAATTCGCCAAGGCGCTGGTTCCGGGCACGCATGGCACGACTTATGGCGGCAATCCGTTGGCCTGTGCCGCGGGCAATGCCGTGATGGACGTCATCTCGGCGCCGGGCTTCATCGAAGACGTGGAGCGTAAGGGCCGCAAGCTGGGTGCCGAACTCGACAAGATCGCGAAGGAATTCCCGTCCCTGTTCGAGAACGCGCGTGGCATGGGGCTGCTGCGCGGCATCAAATGCGTGGTCCCGGTCGGTCAGGTGCAGGCAGCTTGCGTCGCGGAAGGCCTGATGGCGATCACGGCCGGGGAGAACACCTTGCGTCTGGCGCCGCCTCTGGTCGTAACCGACAGCGACATCGATCAGGCCATGGTGATGTTGCGGGCCGCGGCTGGAAAGGTGGCGGCAACAGTCGCAAAGGCCGCGGCACAGTGAGCGTTTCGCTCCATCGCGGAACCAAGTCAGCGGGCCGGTCCACCGATGAGGTGGCCGGCCCAAGGCATTTCCTTGACCTGAGGGACTTCGAACCGGCCGTCTTGCGCCAGATGCTGGACATTGGTTCGGGCTTCAAGCGCGCCGGTGGCGTCAGTTCCCGTCCGCTGGCCGGCAAGACCCTGGCGTTGATCTTCGAGAAGCCGTCGACCCGCACCCGAGTATCCTTTGAAGTGGGGATGCGGCAGTTGGGCGGCGACGTGATCGTGCTCAGCGGCAAGGAAATGCAGATCGGACGCGGCGAAACCGCGGCCGATACGGCGCGGGTCCTGTCGCGCTATGTCGACGCGATCATGCTGCGCACCGATAGCGCTTCCAAGCTGCAGGAGCTTGCCGACCACGCCACCATTCCAGTCATCAACGGCCTGACCGACAAGTCCCATCCCTGCCAGTTGATGGCCGATGTGATGACGTTCGAGGAACACCGGGGCCCGATCTCCGGGCAGGTGGTGGCGTGGTGCGGCGATGGCAACAACGTCGCCCGCAGTTGGATCGAAGCCGCGGTCCGCTTCGGTTTCACGCTCCGTCTGGCCACGCCCGACGGACTGCGTCCACCGGGTGATCTCGTCGATTGGGCGCGTGCGCAAGGTGGCAGGATCGAACTGACGGATGACCCGGTTGCCGCCGTTGCCGGGGCGCGTTGCGTGGTGACGGACACGTGGGTGTCCATGTCGGACGATCCGAACGAAAGCCGGCACAATATGCTGGCTCCATACCGGGTGACCGGCGCATTGATGGCCAAAGCTGCGTCTGATGCGATCTTCATGCATTGCCTGCCCGCGCATCGGGGGGAGGAAGTCACCGAAGACGTTATCGACGGTCCGCAATCCGTGGTGTTCGACGAAGCCGAAAACCGGCTGCACGCCCAAAAGGGCATCCTTGCCTGGGCTCTCGGCGCCGCCCGATAGGGTTGCGTGCGTCGATCCATTGGATCGACAGCCGCGGGCAGGCGTCGGGTTGCCGGATCAAAGTTTGGCAATGACGGTAAGGTGACCCCTATCCGATCAGCCGTCGCCTGACCTGCGCGGATAGGAAGTCGATCACAGCGACTGTCACCAGGATCAGGATGATGATGAACGCGACCTCGTCCCAATAGCGGACGCGGATCCGTTCCGCGATCTGCAAACCGATCCCGCCGGCGCCAACCACGCCCAGAATCGCCGCGCCACGGGTTGCGCTCTCGAACGCATACAGGATCTGAGCCAACAGGACCGGGGCCACCTGCGGCACCAGTCCGAAACGAATGGCCATCAGACGGGAACCACCGACTGCGGTGATCGCTTCGGGCTGGCGCTGATCGGCGTTCTCGATGGCCTCTGCAAACAGTTTGGCCAGCACGCAGATTTCCGCCGCCGCGATGGCCAGCACGCCGGCCAGAGGCCCAAGCCCGACCGCACGCACGAAGGCCAGCGCCCAGATCAACTGGTCCACCCCACGGAACCCATCGAAGACGCGACGGATGGAGAAATGCGCCAGGGTGTTCACCACCACATTGCGTGCGCCCAGAAAGCCCAACGGCAACGCGATGCAGGCGGCGACGAATGTGCCCAGGAAGGCCATGGCCACGCTTTCGGCCAATCCTCGCAGGATGTCCGGCCATTGCTCTCCGATAGAAGGCGGCACCATCTGTCGCAGGATTACGAACAGGCCGGACATGCCGCGACCCAGGCGGGCAGGGGTGATGTCGAACCACCAACACAGGGCCAGGAGCCAGAGGAGCGTCGCGATTCCACCGGCGATCCAGGCCATGCGCGCGCCAAGGGTTGGTCCGAACGCGCGGGGGAGAACCGCTCGCAGCCGAGCGGTATCCAGGGCCGGGGTCATGCGTTGCGGCCGATCGCGAGGCTGCGCAGGCGTTCGGAAATCAGGTCGATTATGCTGACGGCCAGGATGATCAGCACGATCAGGGCGCCGATCTCCTGGTAGTAGTTGAAGCTGATCACGGTGTACAGTTCCTGCCCAATGCCCCCGGCGCCGACGAAGCCGATCACCGTGGCGCCGCGCACGTTCGTTTCGAAACGCAGCAGAACATAGCTCAGGATATTCGGCATCACCTGCGGCAGGATGGCATAGCGAACGGATTGGACCCAATTGGCCCCGGCCGCCCGTACACCGTCCCAGGGACGCATATCGGCGTTTTCCGTGACCTCCGCGAACAGTTTCCCCAGCGCACCGGTGGTGTGCAGCGCAATTGCCAGGATGCCCGCCAGCGGCCCAACGCCGAACGTCCATACCAGGATCAGCGCGTAGACCAGATCGGGCACGGAGCGAAACAATTCCAAGGTCCGCCGGAAGCCGCGGTAAACCCATCGGTTTGGCGCCAGGTTGGCGGCGGCGGGAAAGCAGAGAAGGACCGCCCCGCATGCGCCCAACAGCGTGGCCAGGGCGGCGATCTGGCTGGTTTCAAACAGCAGCCAGAGCCAGGAATCCAGCCGGTACATCCAATACGCGAGCGATCCCTGCGTCTCGGTGCCGGCGAACAACACGGGCAGTCGCAGGTCGGGGATCAGCTTGACGAAATACTCGCCCATCCGGGGCATGCCGGCGATCAGGGTGGCGGGAAAGACCTCCGACACCCAGGCGGAAACCGCCAGGCAGAGCGCCAATACCGTGCCGCCGAGCAGGCACGCCAGCAGTCGTGCTTGCCGGCGTGCCTGATAGGCGGCTTCAATCCCGACAATGGCGGTCGACATGCACGAACACTAAAGCGGTTTCACTCTGACTGGAAACGGCCCACCGCCTCCGGCTCCTTGTTTGATCGCATGATTCACGCATTGCTACGTTCCGCTCAGCACGATCATGCTCTAACGCCGTCGTCGCTGCGTCGCCTCTGCCTGCAACATGTCGATGAAGGGCTGGAAATCCTCGTGCTTCACGGGCACCCAACCTTTGCCGGCCCCCATGTCGATCGCGCGATAGATGTCCGGGTGGGCCGCCGGCAGCGCCAGGTGAAACGCCAGCATGTCGTCCTGGAACGATGCCGGCGTGCTTTTCCGCACGGTCAGCGGTCCGTTCAGCACCGGGCGCGATGTCCAGATGACGCGGATATCCTTCATATCGATCATCTTCTTCTCGACCATCATGCGCAGCGCCCCCCGGGTATAGCCCGCGAGTGGATCGCCAAGGCCGGATACCCATGTCACGCCGGCGTCGTATTGCCGGTTGAGAACCGCGATGACCGTCTGTTCATGGCCTCCGGCGAACCCGGTGCGGCTGAAATACTTCCCGGACTCCGGATCGAGACCCTGGCCGCGAAACTCAGAGCGAGGGATCAGGTATCCGGACGCACTGTTCGGATCCGCCCAGGCGAGCGCTTTGCCTTTCATGTCGGCCAGAGACGTGATGCCGCTATCCGCCCTGGTGTACATGATGGAGACATAGGATGTGCTGCCGTCCTGCTCCTGCGTGACGGACAGCGGGCGGACGTCGCCATTGCTTTGGAGCCACGCCTGGGCATAGGCGGCGGGGCTCATATACGACAGATCGATCTGTCCGGCGGCGAAGGCCTGGATCACGCCGCCGTAATCCGCCGCGACCAGCAGCTTGATCGGGACCTGGAACGTCGCTTCCATCAGCTTCTTGTAGCCATCGACGCGGGCCAGACGGTCGGCGTCATTTTCCCCACCCAACAGCCCCATCCGGATCACCGGCACCTGCTCGGCCCATGTCCGTTTTCCGGTGGCCGGCATTTCGGCCATCGCACCTGGTGCCAGCAGCAAGCCCGTCAGGCCCAACCCGGTCGCTCGTCGAGTGATCATCATGCACGCTCCTTCGCCGAGCATGATAGCTCGTGCACGCTGGCGTGCTACCCTGCCGCCGGCACTCAACAGCCCAACCCAGTGGGAGGATATCCATGCTGTATTTCGACTCGATCGGTCCCAATCCGAAGGTCGTGCGTATGTTCATGGCCGAACGCGGCGTCACCGGCATCCCGACCGAGACGATCGACCTGCGCGGCGGCGAAAATCGGCGGGAGCCGTTCCTGTCCAAGAACCCGTCCGGACAATGCCCGGCCCTGGCATTGGACAATGGGTCGGTGTTGGCCGAGATCACCGCGATCTGCGAATACCTCGATGAGGTCGGACCTGCCGGCAAGACCCTGATCGGCTCTACCCCGGAGGAGCGGGCGGAAACCCGCATGTGGACGCGACGGGTAGACCTGAACATCCTCGAACCGATGGCGAACGGATTCCGCTTCGGGGAGGGTCTGAAGCTGTTCGAGAACCGCATCCGTTGCATTCCGCAGGCGTCGGACGACCTGAAGAAGACGGCGCAGGAGAAGCTGACCTGGCTGGACGGGCTGATCGCCGGCCGCAAATATATCTGCGGCGACCGCCTGACCTTGGCTGATATCCTGCTGTTTTGCTTTCTCGACTTCTTCGCTGGCATCAAGCAGCCGATCAACCCGGACAACAAGAACATCGTTGCCTGGTATGAGCGGATGAAGGCCCTGCCGAGCGCGGCGGCGTAGTTTCAGTAGGGGAGGTACCCCGCCCTGATGTTGGGGCGGGGTAACGTCGACCCTAACCGGTCGACGCAGCCTTCGTCGGAATTTTGCCGCCAAACATGTCCTGTGCCACCACGTCGCGCACGGTTTCCAGATCCAAGCCGTGCGCCGCGATCATGTCGGCGGTGTCGGCGATGATCGCGTCGATATCGCCCATCAAGGTCAGGCGCTTGTAGAGATCCGGGATATGGATCCCCATGCTTTCGCCGATCAGTTCCATGAAGTTCAGCAGCTCGAACGACACGTCGGGTTGGAACTGCACCAGCTCCCGATGGCAGCCATGGAAGATCGAGGCGAATGTCGTGACCCCGGCCTCGGCCGCCGCGTGGAATTCGCGTTGGCGCAGTTCGGCCTTGAACTTCGGCAGCACATTCAGATGAATCGCCTGCGTGCTGAGCACCGGCACATCCAATGTCACCAGTTCCAGGCCGGGGATCGCGCCAAGGACCGTCTTCACCGCGGCCATGATCCCGGGCAGCGCCGAACGCTCCTGGATTGCCACGCGCTTGTTGACGGGATGGATCAGGAAGGGCCGCAAGTCCTCCAGCCGCTCCGCGAAGAATTCGGTGATCGGGTTAAGGTCGAACGGCATGGAACCAGTCGAGTCCTTATAGGCGGGCAGCGCGACCTCACCGATCTGGATCTGGCAGCTCGGGCACCAGGACACGACCTTGGCGGAGCCCGCGCGGGAGAGGCGCTCGATCGTGTTGTAGCCAACCCGGCCGGCGGTTTTCAGGTCCCCCTGCTTGAACTGCTGGATGCCGCAGCAGGTCGCGTTGCCGCCCATGACTTCATACGACACGCCGATCGCGTCGAGCACATCCAGCACCAGCAACGCGATATGCGGGGTCTTGATGACGTTGCAGCCGGTGTAGAACACGATGTCGGGGGAGCCTTCATACTCGCCGGCCGGGCGCAGCGGCGGGTTGATCCGCGCGATGACGTCGGGCGGCAGTTGCAGGCGGGAAATGATGCGGGTGCCGCGGCTCATGGTGTTGAAATACTGATTGGCGGCCTTCCGCACCGCCGCGTCGCCCTGCTTCGCCTTCGACGCGATGCGGGCCAGATTGACCATCAGCCGAGGGTTGATCCCGTGCTCGCAGGCCGGGATGCATTTGCCGCTGTTGCTGCAAACCTGCGCCCAGCGTTCAGCGGCCGGGGTGCCGGCCCCGCCGGCCAAAAGGTCCAGGATGCCGGCGGCTACCCCATGGGAGTCCGATATATCGACACCGGCCGGTTCGGCCATCGGGCAGGCTTCCACGCATTTGCCGCATCGGGTGCAGGCGTCCAGGATATGATCCACGCGCCCCTGCATGGCGTCGGTGAACGACAAGGTTCCACTGTCCGGCATCATGGTGATCCTTCTGGTCGCGGCGTCACCCTACGCGATTGCAGTCTGGGTCGGATATTCTAGGCATCATTCGGTGGCCTGCCGCAAGGGCGGAGCCAACAAAATGATGCGATCACGCTGTTCTAGGCGGATATTGGCGGGTCCGGCCACGAAAGTCCGCTCAGCCGGATGCGCCGTCGATCAGCAATTTCTCTTCGGTAACGCCGTAGATCGCGAAGACATGGTCCGCGGTCAGTTCGGTTGGTGTGCCGTCGAAGATCAACCGTCCGTCGCGCATGCCGACCACGCGGTCGCAGTATGTCCGCACCACATCCAGATGATGCAGATTGGCCAATACCGTCAGCCCGTCCTCTTGGTTGATCTGCTTCAATGCCTGCATCACGACCCGGGCATTGTGCGGATCCAGGCTCGCGATCGGTTCATCCGCCAGCACCAACCATGGCTCCTGCAACAGCGCCCGGCAGATCGCCACCCGCTGCTGTTGTCCGCCCGAAAGCGTGCCGGCCCGTTGCAGGGCCACATCGAGAAGGCCGAAACGCTCCAATATCAGCAGGGCTTCCGTGCGCTCCTTGGCCGAGAACCGTCCAAGCAGGGCCGACATCGTGCCGTGTCGCTGCAATCGACCCGTTAGGACATTCGTCAGGACATCCAGCCGAGGGATCAGGTTGAACTGCTGGAAGATCATCGCGGCGCGTGCCCGCCATTGCCGCAGATCGTCGCCCCGCAGCGTTGTCACATCGATGGTGCCATGATGGATGGAGCCGCTGTCTGGCTCGATCAACCGATTGATCAGGCGCAACAAGGTGGATTTGCCGGCACCCGATCGCCCGACGATGCCGACGAACTGTCCCGCCGGCACCGTCAGATCGAAGCAATCAACGGCGGTCACCGTCCCGAATCGGCGGACCAGGCTGCCGATCCGCAGGTCCGCCGCGGTTGCGGGGGCGGGGTGGGGCATTAGAGCGGCTTTACCCTGACTGGAAACGGCAAACCGCTCTAACCTTTTGCTTAATAGCATGTTTCACGCACTGTTACGTTCCGCTCAGCACGGTCATGCTCTAGCCTGCCGCACCCCGGCGCGCTGGCACGGTCAGGCTGGCTTGCTTGCGGCGTCGATCTGCTGGATCGCGGCGGCGTCCAGCTTGATTGCGGCCGCTCCCATCAGCTCCTGCAACTGATCCAGGTTGGTGGCGCTGGCGATTGGCGCCGTGACGCTGGGGCGCGCGATCAGCCACGCAATAGCAATCTGGCCAGGCTTGGCATTGTAGCGCTTCGCCACATCGTCCAGCGCCTTGATCACGCCGAACCCATGGTCGTTCAGGTATTTCTCGACCCGGGCGCCGCGCAACCGGCCTTCCATGTCGGCCTTCGAGCGGTATTTGCCGGTCAGGAATCCGCTGGCGAGGGAGTAGTAGCCGATCACACCCACCTGCTCGCGAAGGCAAAGGTCCTCCAAAGGCCCTTCGAATTCGGTACGTTCAACCAGGCTGTATTGCGGTTGCAGGCTTTGATAACGCGGCAGGCCCTTTTCGGTGCTGATCTTCAGAGACTCGCCCAAGCGGGCGGCGGAGAAGTTGGATGCCCCGATCTCCCGGATCTTGCCCTGTTTGATCAGGTCGGCATAAGCCGAAAGGGTTTCCTCGATCGCCGTGTCTGGATCATCCCGATGCGATTGATACAGATCGATGTAATCGGTCTTCAGCCGGCGCAGAGAGTCTTCCACCGCCTGCATCATATAGGCGCGTGACAGGCCCTTTTTGCCCGGCGCCATCTCGATGCCCAGCTTGGAGGCGATGATGACCTTGTCGCGGTTCCCGCGGGACTGGAGCCAGTTGCCGATGATGACTTCAGACTCGCCGCCGCTATTGCCGGGATGCCAGCGGGAGTAGACGTCGGCGGTGTCGATGAAGTTGAAACCGCCTCCGACGAACGCGTCCAGCAGGGCGAACGATGTCTTTTCATCCGCCGTCCACCCGAACACGTTGCCGCCGAACGTGATCGGCACGACGTGCAGAGACGATTGGCCAAGCCTGCGCTTTTCCATGCTGGAACCCCCTGGTTGCTATGATCTTCGCACAATGGACAGAAGCGCCATCACGCTCGCTCGGCGGGCCTTGGCCCGCCGGTCGAACGCACGATAGACGATATGGCCGCGGGTTCAAGCGCCCAGCCTCGCCGCCCAAGTTCTCAGACCCCCAGACCGGCCGCGGTCCCAGGCCGCCAGGCGTTCGGCTTGCCGGCGTTGCTGCCCTGTGCGCATACTCCCGCCCCTGGGCAATAGTCAGAAGTTGTAGATTCAAACAACCAAATCGTCATCTTGCACGTAGCGGAGCTGTCAGTGAGCGAACCCCAAACGTCTCTCGTCCAAGTCAATGGTTTCCAGACCCGCGTCTGGCGTAAGGGCACTGGCCCGAAGATTGGCTACCTGGCCGGATTTGGCGGCCTGCCGCGTTGGATGCCGTTCCTGGACGAACTCGCCAAGACCCGTACGGTCATCGTCCCGTCATTGCCCGGCTTTCCGGGCGGGGATCGTGGCCACACCGTCCTCGACTCCCATCTCGACTGGTTGCTTGCGGTGCGAGACCTGTTGGGTCAGGCCGATCTGGATGGGGCCGATCTGGCGGGCAGTTCGATAGGGGCATCGCTGGCACTCGAAATAGCCGCGCTCTGGCCGATGGCCGTGCGTCGTCTGGCGGTCATTGCGCCGTTTGGATTGTTCGATACGGAGACCCCGCCGACCGACCCCTGGGCGCAACGCGCCGATGCCGTGCCCGGTCTGTTGTGTGCCGACCCCGAAATATACAAGGGCATGAAGGCGGCGCCGGAAGGTGCGAACTCGATCGAGTGGCCGATCGAACAGGTGCGCGCGAGCGAAGCGGCCGCCCGGATATTCTGGCCCCTGGGAAACACGCGGATTGAGAAGCGGTTGCCCCTGGTCAAATGTCCGACCCTGCTGCTGTGGGGCGGCGAGGATAAAATCATGCCCCGGACCTACGCCGACAAATTCGCGTCCGGTATCGCGGGCAAGACTGAGATCAAGGTCATCCCAGGCGCTGGGCATCTGGCGGAACTGGATCGCCCCGTCGAAGTCGCGGCGGCGATTGTCGCGTTCACGTCCTGACCAATTCCGGAACGGGGCTGGTCCCCCGGCGGCATGGTGAGGCGGCAACGCGCACCACGCCGTGGCCAGGGGTTGATCGAACGACCAACGTAAAGCCAGGGTCGTAAAGCCGAACCGTGTCCTTCCCCGCGGACGGGGAAGGACACGGGGTAGGGTCTAGATGCGGCCGGCCCGCACCAAGCGGCCCGGCGTGGCGCCGGTGTACTGGCCGTTCTCAAAGGTCGAAACGCCCGACACGAAGGTGTTGCGGTAGCCGTCGACCCGCTGCACCAGCCGCCGTCCGCCCATCGGCAGGTCGTAGCGGATCTCCGGGATGTGCAGCCGCAGGCCATTATAGTCGATCACGTTGACGTCCGCCTTCTTGCCCGGCGCCAGGACCCCGCGGTCATGGAAGCCGAAGAAGTTCGCCGTCTCGCTGGTCTGGCGCTTCACCATCAGTTCCAGCGGCAACTTCTCACCCCGCGACCGATCCCGCGCCCAGTGGATCAGCATCCAGCTCGGCACGCTGGCATCGACGATGGAGGAGCAATGCGCGCCGCCGTCCGACAGGCCCAGGATGGTCGCGTCATCCGTCAGCATCGAACGGATAATGTCGTGGTTGTTGTCGTTGTAGCCGACGATCGGGAAATACAGGAACTTGTCGGCCCCGGTGGCCAGATAGTCGTAGGCGACCTCGTCGGGAGAGTGGTTGGTGCGCGCCGCGATGGCGGCAATGCTCTCCCCGGCTTCCGGCTCATAGTTCGGCGGATCGCCCATTGGGAACATGCGATCCCAGGCGGTGGTGATGTATTGGCGGAACTGCGACAGGCGACGCAGCAGGTCAGGCGACGGCGCCTCGCTGAGTACCTGGGCGCGGAAGGCCGGGTCCTGCATGCGCTTGATCCGTTCGTCCGCCGGCATCTTCAGCAGCGCCTGGTAGCTTTCGCGGATCGAGAACGGGTTGAGCGCGGTGTCGATGCCCAGCATCACGCCGACGGGACGACCGGCGATCTGCGCGGTGACCATCGCCCCCTGCGAGCGCGCCTTGTGCACCCCGGCCATCAGGCGCTTCCAGCGAACCGCGTCGTTCGGGCGATCGGTGAGCAGGAACCACACCGGGCGACCGGTGTCCTGGCCCAGCTTGGTCATCCACTCCAGTTCGACCTTTTCGTCGTCGAAGTCGCTGTTGACGCCGAATGCGCCATAATTCAGACCCTTGAAAGCGGACCCGATGCCGAGGAGTTCCTGAACTTCGGAATAGCGGCCGGGGACCATTTCCCCCTGCGGGGTCTTGTGCGAGTTGGTCCGGGACGTTGTGAAGCCGAACGCACCCGCTTCCAGGCCGGCGCGCACCGCATCGCGCATCGTGGCGATGTCATCCGCGGTGGCGGCCTCGCGGTTGATGGCGCGATCGCCCATCACATAGACGCGCAGCGGATGATGCGGGATCTGCGCCGCGATGTCGATCGCGCGCGGCATCTGGTCCAGCGCATCGAGGTATTGCGGGAAGGTCTCCCAGTTCCACTTCAGGCCCTCGGCCAGCGCGACGCCGGGGATTTCCTCGATCGATTCCATCAGGCCGATCAGGGAGGTGTGGTCTTCGTTGCGCACCGGCGCGAAGCCGACGCCGCAATTGCCGAACATGATGGTGGTGACGCCATGCCAGGACGACGGCGCGAGCACCGGATCCCACGTGGCCTGGCCGTCATAATGGGTATGAACGTCGACCCAGCCCGGCGTGATCAGCAGACCGTTCGCGTCGATTTCGCGCTTGCCCGGGCCGGCCTTGCCGCCGACCGAGGCGATCTTGCCGCCTTCAAGCGCAACGTCGCCGGTGTAACCCGGCTTGCCGGTTCCGTCGACGATGGTCCCGCCTCTGATTACTGTATCATGCATAATTCTCTCCCATTATCGTCATTCGCTGGCACGTATCGGAAACCCGGAACACGCCAGGGTCAAGTCTTGGCCCCGTCGGCCGATCGGTGGCCGAGGGTTCGTCGCGACGACGTCCGATCAGGCCGGTGTCGTGCCGCGTAAGCAAGTGCGGTGCAGAACCCGAGGATGGAAGGCCGCATCGAAGTTCGGGTCCGCGCGATGCAGCAGGCACCGATTGTCCCACATCAGCATGTCGCCAGGCCGCCAATGGTGGCGGTACAGAAATGCCTCCCCCGTCGCATGCGCCTCCAGTTCGGCCAGCGCCGCTCGGCCTTCTTCCATCGGACGACCATCGAAATGGGACGCATGCTCCCCCATGAACAGGCTGCGCCGGCCAGTGTCCGGATGGACGCGCACCAGAGGATGGGCCATCGGCGGGGCATCCGCAGCCTCCTCCGGCGAAATCGTAATGCCGTTCTTGGCCAGCGACAATTCCCAGCTATGAACGACCCGCACACCATCCAGCGCGGCTTTCCGATCCACGGGCAGCGCGTCGTAGGCGGCTTCCATATTGGCAAACAGGGTGTCGCCACCCTCCGGAGGCATCACGATCGCGTGCAGAATCGTCGCCATCGACGGCAATTCCCGGAACGACTTGTCGGTGTGCCACCGCGTGGATGCCACCTTCCCACTGGGTTTACCGCTCGCGTCCAGGTTGGTGACGGTATGGACCAGCGGATTGCCGGTGCCGCGATTGCGCAATGTGTGCCGTTCCAACGTGCCGAACTGCTCGGTAAACGCGATCTGCTCATCAGGGGTCAGGGTCTGATCGCGGAAGCACAGGATGTGATAGCGGACGAATGCGTCATACACCGCCTGACGGACCGAAGGGCGCAGCGGGTGGCGCAGGTCCAATCCGACAACCTCCGCCGCCAGACGAGGCGACAGCGCGCTGATGGTAAAGTCCTGTTCGGCGACGGGGCGAGATTCCAGGCTGACTGACATGGCTGCATCCTCCGGGAACCAAGGGGAGGCTTATGCCGGCACCGCTTGGTTCCTTATGACTTCTTGCCGCTATGAACGGTTTATCGCTTTGGGAGGCTAGCAATTCAGGCGGGTGGTGGCAATCTTGACTTCTGCGTGTGTGGCAAGCTCGTGATCTGTCCGGTGTTCGTAGCTCGTGAAGTGTCCGGTCCAAAGTGCCTCCAGGGATGGAGGTTTCGATGGATCGGGCACGCCTTCACGAAGGGATACGGCGGATGCGTTTCACCGATGTTCTGGACCGCTCGGA
>CAMATI010000175.1 GCA_945861095.1 Asaia bogorensis
CACCTCCGGTTGCTCCCCACGCCACCTCGCGGCAACGCAGTTACCTTCGATTGCTGGGTTGCGACCAACCCAGACGGGGACTTGCACCCCGCTGACAAAGCGTCCTCACGGACGCACTCATGGTGGGCGCAGGCCCACCATCCACGACTTTGCTGATATTGACACGGTAAGACGTGGATGGTGGGCCTGCGCCCGCCATGACCCGGTGAGACCGGCGCGTAACACCAGCGCCATCACTTGGTTTTGCGCGTCGCCGAAGCCCCGGACATCCCGGCCGTCGCGCGACGTTGCCGCGCACCGCCGGTTCTGGCGGTTCGGCGCCACCCGCGTGCCTCCGGGATAACCCCCCCTTCTCTTGCCTAATCCGAACCGTCATACTGGTGACACAGTGGGCATCGCGGCCTCTCCCGCCGCCGAACACTTGACTGGGCTGGGATCGTTCGCGTGCCCACCGGAGGGAGAAAACAAAATGTCCAAGAAATACCATGTGCTTATCATGGGCGCGTCGTACGGCTCCTTGCTGGCGGCGAAACTGGGCCTGGCTGGCCATTCCGCCCATCTGATCTGCCTGCCGGCCGAAGCCGACCTGATCAACGCCGAGGGCGCCATCGTGCGCATGCCCGTCAAGGGGCGCCAGGGCCTGGTCGAGGTCAATTCCCGCGCTCTGCCCGGCCGCCTGACCGCCGGCGGGCCAACCGGGGTCAATCCCGCCGACTACAACCTGGTCGTGCTGGCGATGCAGGAGCCGCAGTATCGGCTGCCCGGCGTGCGGGAATTGCTGGATGCGGTGGCGAAGTCCCGGGTGCCCTGCATGTCCATCATGAACATGCCGCCTTTGGCCTATCTGAAGCGGATCCCGTCCATCGATGCGCAGGCGATCCGGGCGGCCTATACCGACCCATCCGTCTGGGACAGTTTCGATCCAGCGACGATCACCCTGTGCAGCCCCGACCCGCAAGCGTTCCGCCCGCCGGAGGACAAGGTCAACGTGTTGCAGGTCCGCCTGCCCACCAACTTCAAGTCCGCCCGCTTCGTTTCGGACGCGGACACCGCCATCCTGCGCCAGATGCAGGCGGATATCGAGGCATCCGTCTTCGAAACCGGCGGCGAGAAGATCGAACTGCCGGTGAAGCTGAAAGTGCATGACTCCGTGTTCGTGCCTCTGGCCAAATGGTCGATGCTGCTGGCCGGCAATTATCGCTGCGTGCAGGCGGACGGAATGCGCCCGATCAAGGACGCTGTGCACAGCGATTTGGCCGCCTCTCGCGCCGTCTACAACTGGGTCGTCGACCTCAGCATCTCGCTCGGCGCGAAGCCGGAGGACCTGGTGCCGTTCGAGAAATACGCCAACGCGGCCTTGTCGTTGCTGACCCCGTCCTCCGCCGCGCGCGCATTGGCGGCGGGTGCCCCGAATATCGAGCGGGTCGACAAGCTGGTGCAGATCATCGCGGCGGGCCAGGGCAAGCGGCTGGATGTGCTGGACCAGACGGTGGCTCTGGTCGATGGCTGGGTGGCGAAGAACCGCGCGAAGGCGGGGTGATAGGGCCGATTCCGGCCATCGCGTATGGGGCGATGGCCGGGGTTTTCGCCGGGGGTGTGTTCAAGCCTGTGGTCGCGTGACACCAATCGGCGGACAGTCCGGCTTTTGGACCGGTACCGCCCCGTGTGGGTGGCCACGGGGCCACGTCCGTTGTTTCGGTCCGGGAAAGTCGAGGAAGGCGATCAGCCGCGGCATGACGGCGTTGGGTCGCCAGTGGATTATTATTCTTCCATATTTATTCCGATATAATAATGTTATCAAGTGAGGCTGCCAAACCTGACCTTTGCCGCATTCTTCTTCGTGGCCTTCGTGCCTTCGTGGTGAAAAATCGCCGACGCAACAGAGGACGCCCGACCTATCCAATAGGCGATCGCAGGATGGGCCAGCGTGCGCCGCGATCCCGCAATTTTTCACCACGAAGGCACCGAATGGCACGAAGAAGAATGTGGCGGACCAGCTCCGCCGGCTGATTGGGTCTCCCGGCTGACGAACATCGTCTACGCCCGCCAAACAACACCAATCGGTCGAAACACTGACCCACAGGCGTCCCGTCATCGTCATTGCCCGACTGGATCCGGCAGCCCGCCCGAACCCAATTTTGCACCACCACGCGCGAAAACCCACCCAACCACCGACCCCAACCGCAAAGGCCCCACGCCCTCGCCCCACGCCATCAGTTGACGTTCAAAGGCCAAACCCGCAGGCTCCGGCAAACGATCCCAGGAGGACTTCCATCATGGCACGCCCGTTCGAAGGCATTCGCATTATCGACATCACCCACGTGCTCGCCGGGCCGTTTGCCGCCTACCAGTTGGGGCTGATGGGCGCGGACGTGATCAAGGTCGAAGACCCGTCGGACCCGGACCAGAGCCGGGATTCAGGCAGCGACAACGACCTGAACCACGCCAATATGGGCACCGGGTTCCTGACCCAGGGGTCCAACAAGCGGGCCATCACCTTGAACCTGAAGTCGGAACAGGGGCGGGAGATCCTGAAGAAACTGGTCGCCACCGCCGATGTCTTGGTCGAAAACTACCGCCCAGGCGCGTTCGAGGCGTTGGGACTTGGCTACGAAGACCTGAGGAAAATCAATCCGAAGCTGATCTACGCCTCGTTTTCAGCGTTCGGGCAGGGCGGGCCGAAGCGCGTCCGCACCGCCTATGACCATGTGATCCAGTCCACCTCTGGCATCATGGCGATGACCGGCACGCCGGAGGCCAATCCCATCAAGATCGGCGCCCCGGCGATCGATTACGCAACGGGCACGATGGGCGCCTATGCGCTGTCGGCGGCGCTGTTCCAACGCGAACGGACCGGCCAGGGCCAGCGGATCGACATGGCGATGCTGGATGTCGCGATGATCCTGATGGCGAGCCACGTCACCAGCTATATGCGCACCGGCAGCCACCCCAAGCCGTCGGGCAACCGGACCGGGCATGCAACGTCGATGGCGTATCAGTGCAAGGAGGGGATCGTGATGATCGGCGCCTCCAACCTGCGCCAGCAGAAGCGGTTGTGGACGGTGCTGGAACGGCCCGACATGGTGAAGAAGACGAACGACGAGCGTGACGCCGATCACGCGCGCGAAGAACAGACCCTGGGCGCCATCATGCTGACCAGAACGGCGGCGGAATGGGAGGAGTGGTTGCAGGAACGTCACGTCCCCGCGTCCCGCGTGCGCACGATGGGAGAGGCTCTGGCCGATCCGCAGATCGCCAGCCGTGGCATCCTGCACAAACACCAGAACGCGCCGGGTGTTCCGGGCGAATTCACCGTGCCGGTGGCGGCGTTCAAGTTCGCGCATGGCGGCCCGCAGGTGGACCGTCCGCCGCCGATGTTCGGCCAGCACAATGAGGAGATTCTCAAGGAACTCGGCTACACCCCGGACCAGATTGCCGGCCTCCGTTCGGCCAAGGTGATCTGATCGCGCGGGAGTACCCAGAACCGAAAGGCGGTGGCGGATCGGATCGCGGCGAGGCATGTTCGTCCGACCACGATCCGGGTATCCGCCGCATGTCCTTCCGATCCATCTACCGCCACGGGTTCGCGCGGGTCGCCGCCTGCACCACGCGCACCAGTCTGGCCGACCCGGCGGCGAACGCGCGCGCGATCCTGGCGATGGGGCGCGACTGCCATGAACGGTCGGTGGCGGTCGCGGTGTTCCCCGAACTCGGGGTCAGCGGCTATTCGATCGGCGACCTGTTGCAGCAATCGGTGCTGCTGGACGCGGTCGAAGACGCGGTCGATACGATCGTTGCCGGATCGGCCGATCTGCTGCCGTTGCTGCTGGTCGGCGCGCCGGTCCGCCATCTGGGGGCACTTTACAACTGCGCGCTCGCCATCCACCGTGGTCGGCTGCTCGGGGTGGTGCCGAAAATCCACCTGCCGAACTACCGGGAATTCTATGAGCCTCGGCATTTCGTGTCGGGCGACGGAATCGAAGGCGGCGACATAAGGATCGGCAACCACCGCGCACCCTTCGGCACCGATCTGCTGTTCCAGGCGGAGGACCTGCGCGATCTGATTGTCCACGCGGAAATCTGCGAGGATATCTGGGTGCCCAACCCGCCCAGCGGCGAAGCGGCGGTGGCCGGCGCCACGGTCCTGGCCAATCTGTCGGCCAGCAACATCACCATCGGCAAGGCCGAATTTCGGAAGCTGCTGTGCCAGTCTCAGTCCGCCCGCTGTCTGGCCGCCTATCTATACGCCGCCGCCGGGGCCGGAGAATCGACCACCGATCTGGCGTGGGACGGCCAGGCGTCGGTGTTCGAAAACGGCAGCATCCTGGCCGAGACCGAACGCTTTCCGTCCGCCGATCAGGCGGCGATCGCCGATATCGACCTGGACCTGCTGCGCCAGGAACGCTTGCAGATGGGCTCGTTCGACACCAATCGCCGGCGGCATGCGCGCCCCTGGCGACGGATCGACTTCAAGGTCGGCGCGCCCACCGGCGATATCGGATTCCGCCGCCGGATCGAGCGGTTTCCCTTCGTGCCGGCGGACACCGCGCGGTTGGATCGGGATTGTTACGAAGCCTATAATATCCAGGTTTCCGGCCTGACGCAGAGAATGCAGGCGACCGGCCTGAAGAACGTGGTGATCGGGATTTCCGGCGGCCTCGATTCCACCCAGGCACTGATCGTCTGCGCCCAGGCGTTCGACCTGCTCGGTCTGCCGCGCGCCAATATCCTTGCCTATACGATGCCAGGCTTCGCGACATCGGACCATACCAAGGGCAATGCCTGGCGGCTGATGACATCGCTTGGCGTGACGGCGGCGGAACTCGACATCCAGCCGGCGGCCCGTCAGATGCTGGGCGATATCGGGCATCCGTATTCGGACGGGAAAAACGTCTACGACATCACGTTCGAGAATGTGCAGGCCGGCCTGCGCACCGACTATCTGTTCCGCCTGGCGAACCACAACGACGGCATCGTGATCGGCACCGGCGACCTGTCGGAACTGGCGCTGGGCTGGTGCACCTATGGCGTCGGCGACCAGATGGCGCATTACAACGTCAATTCCGGCGTGCCCAAGACATTGATCCAGCATCTGATCCGCTGGATCATCGGCACGAAGCGTTTCCCGGACGACGTGTTGGAAACGCTGGACGCGATCGTTTCGACCGAAATATCGCCGGAACTGGTCCCCGCCGGCGCCGGCGAAGCGCCGCAAAGCACGGAGGCCAAAATCGGCCCCTACGCCTTGCAGGATTTCACCCTGTTCTACACCCTGCGATACGGTTTCCCGCCGTCGAAGATCGCCTTCATGGCGCTGCACACCTGGGAAGACGCGGCACGCGGCGACTGGCCGCCGCATTTTCCGCCCGAACGCCGCAAGCAATACGACCTGCCGATCATCCGCCATTGGCTGGAGGTCTTCATCCGCCGCTTCTTCGCCTTCAGCCAGTTCAAGCGCAGCGCCATGCCGAACGGCCCGAAAGTCAGCGCCGGAGGCTCCCTGTCTCCCCGCGGCGATTGGCGCGCCCCATCGGATGGCAACGCGATCGTATGGCTGGCGGAGTTGGACCGGAATGTGCCGAAGGAATGACCCGCCTCCGACAGAATCTGGAACAATACCGACCCCGCGGGCAACCGGCGCGCGTGATGCGCCGCCCGAGGCGCTCGGTGGGATCAGGCCGCTATCCGATCCGTTCCCAGTATCCGGTTTCCTCGTCCAGCCGATCCTGTTCCAACCCGCGAAAATCCCCACGAGACACGACGCCGACCAGGCTACCATCCAGGTCCACCACCGGCACATGGCGGAACCCGCCATCCTGCATCAGGCGCAGGGCCTCGATCGCGGTCTTGCCGGGTGCCATCGTATGAGGCTGCCGGGTCATCACGTCCCGCAGCAGCGTCTCCGTCGGATCGCGCGCCAGCGACAGAAACTTCACGGCATCCCGCCCGGTAAAGATGCCCGCCAGCCGCCCGTTGTGGTCGGTGACCAGGACGGCCCCAACGCGTCGCGCATCCATCCTCCGGCACGCCTCCTGGACCGTCGCATCGACAGGCAGGGTCAGAGGGTTCTGGTGACGGACAATCTCAGCCATTTGCCGGTTTGTCATAATCCACCTCCCATTTCGCGACTTTCACACCACATCGCCCGCGCGCCGCGTCCCACGCTCGACACTCTCCGGCCCGTTCGGCCGACACTGGCCGTGCGATCCCGTCCGCGTCCAACCTTCACATGCTGGTCACTATCCCGCCCCGATACATTGACCTGCATCAACGACGCGGCCCGCGAACGGTGGGCCGGCGTGCCGTGGCGTCTTCATGCCCGCGTTCGCCGTTCGGTGGTCTCATGTTGACGCAGCGCAGCATGCGCCGCATGGTTACCATTCGTTCATCCAAGGACGTTCGTGCATGGCGCTGAGCCGTTCGACCCGGGTCAATATCCTGATTGGCAACGGGCATTTTCTCTCGCATTTCTATGTCTTGTGCCTGCCGCCGATGTTCCTGGCCTGGCAGAGCGCGTTCGATGTCAGTTTCGCCCAGTTGGGTCTGACGGTCGCGCTGATGTCCGGGACCACGGCGCTGTTGCAGACGCCAGTGGGGTTCATGGTGGACCGGTATGGCGCGCGCTACTTCCTGGTGGGTGGCGCCCTGCTGATGTCGCTGTCCATCGCCTGCATGGGGTTGGCGACCGAATTCTGGCAGATCCTGGTGCTGGCGGTGCTGTCCGGAACGGGCAATTCGGTCATCCATCCCGCCGATTACGCGATCCTGTCGGGCTCGGTGGACAAGGAACGGATGGGCCGAGCCTTTGCGCTGCATACGTTCAGTGGGAATTTGGGGTTTTCGGCGGGGCCTCCGGTAACGGCGCTGTTGATGGCCACCATCGGCTGGCGACAGGCCATGCTGACGGTGGGGCTGCTGGGGGTGCCGGTGGTGATCTCCATCCTGCTGCAAAGCCGGATCTTGCAGGATCAGGTCAAGGCGCCACGCAATGCCGCGCATAACATGTCCGGGCGAGACCTGCTGACCAGCCGGACCATGCTGCTGTTCTTTGCCTTCTTCATGTTCGGTGCGATGGCCGGCGGCGGGGTGCAATCCTGGCTTGTCACCGTGCTGCACACCGTCAAAGGCATCGAGCTGGAGGTGGCGGCCCTGGCGCTGACCGCCTACATGGTCGGGTCCACCTGCGGGGTGCTGGTCGGCGGCTGGATCGCGGACGGATTGAAGAGCCGCATCCTTCCCTATGTCGTCGCGCTGACGACATTGTCGGCCATGACCCTGCTGGTCATCAACTGGTCGACCATCCCGGGCGCGGGCGTGATCGCGCTGACCTTCGTGTCGGGTCTGTCGATGGGCGCCAGCCGGACGCCTCGGGACGTGATGCTGAAGGACGCCGCACCGCCCGGCCAGATCGGCAAGGTGTTTGGCTTCGTCAGTGCCGGATTGCCGCTGGGCAGTGCGATAACCCCGGTGCCGTTCGGCTTCATGATCGACCAGGGCAAGCCGGAACTAGTCCTGGTGCTGGTGGCGGCGATCCTGATGATCAGCCTGTTCTGTGCCGGTTCCGCGCGGGTGTCCGCCCGGGCCGCCCCCGCGGTCGCGGCGGCCGAATGACAGGGGCCCAGCGCTTGGTGTAGGGTGGTCTGACACTAGACGCGGGGCCAGGCGGTAAAATGACCGATGCAGTGCCCATGATCACCAGCGGCTCGGTCATTGCCTTGCGGTTGTTCGACGTCGCCTATGCCATCGACTTGGCCAAGGCCGAACGGCTGTGGGCGACGCAGCCGGTGCAGGCCAGCCGGGGACGGTTGCAGTTCATTCCCCCCAAGGCGATGTCGTTCGGCGTGCCGCCTGTGGAATTGTCGCTGGAAGCCGTGACGGTGGAGCTTGGCGGCGTTCCGGTGCAGGCCGACGTGATCGCGCGTTTGTATGATTTCGGCGCGATCTCCCTGGCTCTGCACGTGCCGATCCGCGACATGGCGTGGGACAGCTTCGTCGAGCGGGTCAACGCAATGGACCTGACAGTGGGTGCCGGCACGCCGACCCCGGTCTGGACGGATTTGCTGGCCCGCATCAAGACGGTGCTCGGTGCCGCGCTGATCCGACCGCAGCCTTCGACCCTGGAGGAAGACTATCTGATCGGCCTGGTCCACACCTTCAGCGAAAAGCTGACGGCGGACGCCTTGTGGCAGCGCATCGACCTGGTGCCGCTGTTGTCGGGTGAGCAGCGCGCCCTGTCGGAGGGCGCGCGCCAGGACCTGCTGCGCCAGCGCTTTTCGTATTACGAGGACGACCTAGCGGTCATCACCTGGGACCGCGCGTTCATCTATGAGCCGCGTGGCGATTCCGACGTGATCGACGTGCTGGAAGTCGCCAACGCCCAGTTGCTGGAACTGCGCTACTACGACGAACTGCTCGATGCCGAGTTGCCGCGCATGTATGATCTGGCGGGCAAGGCGCGCCTCGCGACGGCGACCCTGGCCGCGCGGAAATTCGCCAATCTGGCGCGCCAACTCTACACCCTGGTTGCCGAGGTGACCGAACTGACCGAGCGGATCGATAACGCCCTGCAGGTGACCGAGGACGTGTATCTGGCGCGCGTCTATTCCGCGGCGCTGGACCTTTACCGGGTGCCGGCAGTGAACGCGGCGGTGGAGCGCAAGCTGGCGATCATCCGGGATACCTACGCCGCGCTGTATGATGAAAGTGCGTCTCGGCGCGCGGAATTGCTGGAGTTCCTGATCCTGCTGCTGATCGCCTTCGAGATCGTGATGGCGTTGGTTCGGTGGTGAGGGGACTGAACGGGGCTTCGCCCCCCGGCACCGCTACTCCGTCATGGCGGCCGCCATCCACGACTCCTGCGGTTGCAGCCTGGGAAAGTCGTGGATGCCGGCCTGCGCCAGCATGACGAGGTTGCACCGGCCGGAGAGTCAATCGTTCTGCCGACTCGTATGAGTTGATGCCCCACCCGTTGTCGCCCTACCCCGCCAGAAACCCCCCTACCAACGCATTCACCCGCTCCGGCGCCTCGATCTCCGGCAGATGCCCCACATTGTCCAATTCCACCAGCCGAGCGTGGGGCACCGAAGCGGCCAGGATCGCGGCGTTGGTCGCGGTCGGATTGACCCGGTCCTCGGTCCCCTGGATCAGCAGGATCGGCATATCGAGCATCCCCGCGAGGTCCGGGGTAAAATGCGTATTGAGGCCGAATTGGGCGCCCTGAAGGAAACCTCGGCGATTGGTCGCGCGCAGGACATGCCGCACCAGGGCGATCGTCTCCTCCCCCGCCTTCGCCGACAGCAGGGCGCCGACCCGGTCGCCGAACCCATAGCCACCAGCGGCAATCTGCTGTTCGCGGGCGGCCATCGCTCGGGCCTTGTCCTCGGCGGACAGATCGCCCCGGCCGACGCCGGTGCCGGTCAGCACCATCCGCCCGATCCGCCCAGGATGATGGCGTGCAAATTCCTGGGCAACCCGGGTGCCGAAGGAATTGGCCAGGATGTGCACCTGCTCCAGCCCCACCTGGGCCAACCCCACCTGTGACACCCCCAGGCCCGCCAACCCCAGACTCGCCAGAAAATCCGCCACGGCATCGGCGTAATCCCGCCCGGTCGGTGCGTCGGCCAGCAGATTGTCGCTCAACAGATACCCAGGCGCATTCCAGGCGATGACCCGCCAGCGATCGCTCAATCCGGCAAACTGGTAGCGCCAGTAGAGCGAACTGGCGCCGACCCCGTGCAGCAGCAGCAACGGAACCCCATCCGGGGCGCCGGCTTCCATGAAACTGAACCGATCGCCGGTGTAGCGATCCCGGGATGCGGCCGGGATCTGGCTGAATTGCAGTTCCGGCAAAGCGGGCGCTTCCATATGGGCCTCCTACGTCCGCAACGCGCGCCAGCCGATATCGCGGCGACAGAAGCCCTCGGGCCAATCGATCTGGGCAATGGCCCGATACGCGGACTCACGCGCCGCCGCCAACGTCTTGCCGGTAGCGCAGACCGTCAGCACCCGCCCGCCGGAAGCCAGGATGCGGCCATCTTCCATGCCCTCGGTTCCGGCATGGAAGATCTGCACGTTCGGTTCGGCGGCGGCCTTGTCCAGCCCCCGGATGACACTGCCGCGCTCCGGAGCCTCCGGGTAGCCGCGCGCCGCCAGCACCACCCCGATGGCATGACTGTCCTGCCAACGCAGGTCGAAATGCGACAACTCCCCGTCGCAGACCGCCGCCAAGGCCGGCAACAGGTCAGATTTCAATTTCAGCAGCAGAACCTGGCATTCCGGATCGCCGAAGCGAGCATTGTACTCGATCAGCTTGGGTCCGTTCTCGGTCAACATCAGACCGGCATACAGGATGCCGCGATAGGGCGTGCCACGCTGCGCCATCTCCGCCAGGGCCGCACCGATGAAGCGGTCGAAACACGCCTCCTCCAACGCCGGCGAGAACACCGGCACCGGCGAATACGACCCCATGCCGCCGGTATTCGGCCCGACATCGCCGTCCCCCACCCGCTTATGGTCCTGGGCCGAACCCAGCAGCAGCGCCGATTCGCCGTCGCACAGGGCGAACAGGGAGACTTCCTCGCCGGTCAGATATTCCTCGATCACCACGGCGGCGCCGGATTCGCCGAACGCCCGCTGGTCCATCATGGAATCGATGGCCGCCAGCGCCTCGGCCTCTGTCATCGCGACCACAACGCCCTTGCCGGCGGCCAGACCGTCCGCCTTGACCACGATCGGCGCCCCCCGGCGGCGGACGAATTCGCGTGCCGCCTCGGCGTCCTCGAACCGCTGCCACATGGCGGTGGGGATGCCCGCCGCATCCGCGATCTCCTTCGCGAAACTCTTGCTTCCCTCCAACCCCGCCGCCGCTCGGCTTGGTCCGCAGCACGGAATTCCCGCGGCTTCCATGGCGTCGGCAATGCCGGCGACCAGAGGCGCTTCCGGGCCGGGCACCACCAGATCGACCTCGTTGTCCTGTGCGAATCCGACCAGGGCCGCGATGTCCAGCGCCCCGATCGGCACGCATTCGGCAACCGCCGCGATACCCGGATTGCCCGGCGCGCACCACAACTTGGTCAGCAACGGACTGGCCGCGATGGACCAGCACAGCGCATGCTCCCGTCCGCCCGACCCGACTACCAGCACGCGCATCGCCATTCTCCCGGTTCCGGTTCGCCGGCGTTTACCATAGACTGAGCCAATGGACGATCCACGCGCCCCGGTTGCCACGACCACCCCCACTGGGGCCACCCCCATTGGGACCACCCCCATTGGGACCACCCCCATTGGGACCACCAACGTCCCCGAATACACCGTCTCGGAAGTCTCCGGCGCGGTGAAACGCACGTTGGAAAGCACCTTCGGGCGTATCCGCGTGCGCGGCGAACTGACGGAGGTGAAGCGCTACCCGTCCGGGCATATCTATCTGTCGCTGAAGGACGAATCGGCGAAGATTTCCGGTATCGTCTGGAAATCCGCCGTCTCCCGCCTGGGCATGGTCCCGGAAAACGGGGTGGAGGTGATCGCCACCGGCCGCATTTCCTCCTACCCGGAACGGTCGTCCTACCAGTTGATCATCGAGCGGATGGAATATGCCGGCGCCGGCGCCCTGCTGGCGCGCATCGAGATGCTGCGCCAGCGCCTGGCGGCCGAGGGCCTGTTCGACACTGCCCGCAAGAAGCCGTTCCCGGTGATCCCGCTGGTGATCGGCGTGGTCAGCAGTGAACGTGGGGCGGTGATCCAGGACATCATCACCACGATCGCCCGCCGCTTTCCGCGCCAGATCCTGCTCTGGCCGGTTCCCGTGCAGGGCGAAGGCGCGGCCGAACGCATCGCCGCCGCGATCGCCGGCTTCGATGCCCTGCCAGTCGGCGGCCCGGTGCCTCGGCCCGATGTGCTGATCGTCGCGCGGGGCGGCGGCAGCCTGGAAGACCTGATGGCCTTCAACGAGGAAATCGTCGTCCGCGCCGCCGCCGCCTGCCGGATTCCGTTGATCTCGGCCGTCGGGCACGAAACCGACACGACCCTGATCGACTTTGCCTCCGACCGGCGCGCCCCAACCCCGACCGCGGCGGCTGAGATGGCGGTGCCGGCACGGTCCGACCTGATCGCCGATCTAACGCAGACCGCGTCTCGGCTGATCGGCGCGCTGAACCGGGTGACCCAGGACGGGCGGTTGCGCCTGTCGCGCGCCGAACGCGGCCTGCCCGATCTGCCCAGTCTTGTGGGATCGGCTCGCCAGCGGCTGGATGACCGCGGGGAACGGCTGCAACTGGCCCTGCCCAACCTGGTGGAACGCCGCCGCCAGGCCCTGCTCGCCGCCGAACGTCGGCTGCCCGACCTGCCCGCCCGCCTGGAAGCAGCGCGGGAGCGCCTGCGAGAACGCGGCGTGCGGCTGATCCTGGCGCTGCCCAACCTGGTCGGGACCCGCAAATCAGACCTGGACCTGACGGGCCAGCGTCTGGTTGCCGGGCTGCGTCAGAGCGTCGGGGCCATCCACACCCGTGCCAACCGAGTCCTCGGCCGGGTCAGCGATGCCCCGCTCCGCGCCGGCCTGCGCGAAGCCCGTGCTCGCCTCGACGGAACCGCCGCTCGGCTGGAATCGGTGTCGCCGCTGGCCGTCCTGGCGCGAGGCTATGTGCTGGTTTCTGATACCTCCGGCCATCCGGTGACCAGCGCAACGGCGGTGAAACCCGGCGCCCGTCTGGGACTGCGATTCGCCGATGGCGAGGTAAAGGCGACCGCGGACGGCGGCAGGAAGCCCGATCGGCAGGGCAGTTTGCCGCTTTGATACCTGCTCTCGCATGGTGCGGATCGGCTCTTCCGCCCCAATTTCGGCCTTGGTATGATCTTGCTGACGACGAGGCTCGAAATAGATTGTCCGACAGTGTTGCGCGGCCGGTCAGGCCGACGGCGACCAATTGGCACTCAGGACCGTCATGCATGCGGGCATCGTCGACGAGCACATGGACCCTGAAACAGTGATGACAACATAGGACCGCCAACATGGCCGGCTCACCCATCCTCGCGTTCGCCGCCAAGGAGTTCAGAGAAGCTCTGCCGCCGGTTGCATTCTTCCTCGTCAGCTTCAACCTCATCGAACTGACCACGCAACTGGTCCTCTCTGAGTACTCGATCAGGCTCGCGAACTTCATGGTCGCGACCACGATGGCGCTGATCGTCGGCAAGGCGGTGCTGGTGGCGAACTCAGCCATCCCCTCATTTTTTCTCCTGTGATTCCAAGGCAGTAGGTTTGGATGCCAAGTCGCCCCGCCACCTGCAACGGGAAGCTGGCCCAACTGACCGGGTCATACCTCGAGTCACGTAACCCAGCCTGATACAAAAAGCGGTGTC
>CAMATI010000176.1 GCA_945861095.1 Asaia bogorensis
ATCTGGCCGTCAGGCGCGGGGGATATCTGGCCGTCAGGCGCGGGGGATATCTGGCCGTCAGGCGCGGGGGATATCTGGCCGTCAGGCGCGGGGGATATCTGGCCGTCAGGCGCGGGGGATATCTGGCCGTCAGGCGCATGGGGGGCGGATGCCGCCTCCGCGATCTCCCGCGCGATATCGGCGCGCGTGCAGAAGCAGGGATAGAGCAGTCCGCGTTCCGTCAGATTGTCCAGCATCGCTTGATAATCCGCCAGATGCGCCGATTGGACGCGGACCGGCCCATCCCAGTCCAGGCCCAGCCAGGCCAGGTCTTCCTCGATCGCGGCGGCGTATTCCGGGCGGCACCGACCGGGGTCGATATCTTCCAACCGCAGCAGGAATTGCCCGCCCGCGTCCCGCGCCCGTCGCCAGGCGATCAGGGCCGAGAAGGCATGCCCGAGATGCAGGAACCCGGTTGGGCTGGGCGCGAATCGCGTGACGATGGACATGGGCAACTGTCGCGAGTACCTCGGTCGAACCTGAACTAGGAGCCTGCCATGACGGACATTCTGGAGGCCCTGCATATGGGGCCTGCCACCAAGGGGACCCCGAAGCAACTGGTGGTCCTGTGCCACGGTCTGGGGGCCGATGGCTATGATCTGATCGATCTGGCGACAAGCTGGGCGGATGCATGCCCCGACGCGATCTTCGCCTCGGTGCATGCGCCGGAGACGCATTACTCCGGATTCGGTCGCCAATGGTGGGCCGTGTCGGACCGGCGCCCGGAAATCATGGAAGGCGGTGCCCGCGGCGCGGCAACCCATCTCGACGCCTTCATCGATGCCGAGTTGGCACGGTTGGGCTTGCCGGCGGATGCCTACGCGCTGATGGGATTCAGCCAAGGCGCCATGACCGCCTTGTTCACCGGCTTGCGTCGCAAGGTGGCACCGCGAGCGATTCTCGCGTTTTCCGGCGCCCTGATCGCGCCCGAGAGACTCGCCGCCGAGATCGCCAACAAGGCCCCGGTTCTGCTGGTGCATGGCGAAACCGACGAATCCGTTCCGGTCTCCCGGTCCCGCGATGCCGAGGCGGTGTTGCGTGATCTCGGGGTGCCGGTCGAGTCGCTTTACATCCCGCGGCTCGGGCATGGGATCGATGATTCGGGCCTGTCGATGGGGGCTTTGACCCTGCAGCGGGGCTTTGCGTGACGGACATGTGAAACAACGCCCTCCGACTCCGGGGAGCGGTTGCGGCCTGGGCGAGCCTCTGTCATAAAATGCGCTGGTTCTCGGCGGCGCAGATACTCTGGCGGGTCGACGAAACGGTCTCTGACGGGACCGTCCCCCAGGCATCGCGCTCCAGTCGTGAGGGAGCGGCGCTTGCCAGACGGCGGACAGCATTTTCCCGCGCTTGTGTTGAATGCGGATTTCCGTCCGCTTTCCTATTTTCCTTTGTCGGTCTGGGCCTGGCAGGATGCCGTGAAAGCGGTCTTCATGGACCGGGTGTCGGTGTTGAACGAATACGATACCGAAGTTCGCTCCCCCAGCGTGACCATGCGGTTGCCCAGCGTAATCGCCTTGAAGGACTATATCCCATCTTCCCGCAGGCCGGCGTTCACGCGGTTCAACGTGTTCCTGCGCGATGCGTTCCAATGCCAGTATTGCAGTCATCGCGCGCCGGCACCCGACCTGACCTTCGACCACGTCATCCCACGCAGTCGCGGCGGGCGCACGACGTGGGAGAACGTGGTGACCGCCTGTGGGGAATGCAATCTACGGAAAGGGTCCCGCCTGCCGCGGGAATGCCAGATGTTTCCACGCATGCATCCTCGCCAGCCCACAACGTGGGAATTGCAGGATAACGGCCGAGCGTTTCCGCCGAATTATTTGCATCAGAGTTGGCGGGACTATCTGTATTGGGATAGCGAACTCGAAAGTTAGCCGTTCGGTCCCTGGCGCCTGGCGTTGGGTGCCGGCGGAACCTGTCCGCTTTGACGGGATTTTCGCGGTGCCGGGAATGCGCCGACATGTTCCGCGGGGTCGGGTCGTTCCGGCGCTCCATCAATAGGTTTCTCCGACCTGGTCGTTGCGTCCCGCGCGCGACGCATGGTTGCGCGGGCCGGTCGAAGCATCGACCCGTGGGCGTCCCCTTCCCGCTCTGGCCTTGATCTTATGCCCCGCCGTTGAAGTCCGGGTTGCCGGGTCGAGCCCCGAGGGGCAGGGCGGTGCATCGGTCATCGTTTCGGCCGGCTGGTATGATCCCAACCGCCCCAACCAGTGACCCATGGGTGGCCTCTGTCATTGCGAGCGGAGCGAAGCAATCCAGGGGCCTGGCATGATCAATCTTGTTGGTTGCCCTGGATTGCTTCGCCACGCTCGCAATGACGGCGGGCGTTGTCGCCATGAGTCACTGGTTCGATCGGCTGGTATTGTATTGCCGATTCCAGAAATATTACCGATCCCGAACAATATTAAACATCGTGGTCAGTTGCGGCATATTTCGGAAATTCCAATCGAATTTTCGGGAAAAATGACCCGACAAAATGTCATCAAAAATACCCGACAAATCGATCTCATGCCTTGGGATTGCCGGCCGCGAGATTCCGACACGCGTTGGAATGCGGGGGAAGGCAGCCGGCCTCCCACATATTTCGTAGGTTGGCGCAATACAAGACAGTCTTGTCAATCTCTACGTAATTACAAAATGAAATGCCAGCAGGCCAGAACGGACGAAGTCGTCACGATTGGATATGATCCTACGCCGATCCGCGCCTCATTATAGAGTGTTTTACATCTCCTTTATGACCCGATCCTCATGCATCACTGGGGAAGGCGCAAATATCCACAACCCACCATTGGTAGAGACAACCCCGGCCCAATGAAACCGTATGGACGACCGGTGGCATTGCGCCGCCGGGATGCGTCACGGTTGGAGATTGCCCCATGGGTGGAAATGTCACGGTTCTGGGCGCGAATGGTCGCACCATCGAACTGCAATACGATTCGATACAGACCCGGGACCTCGCTCGGCAGCTCGCCGGGCAGATTACCGATGGCATTCGCAACGGGTCCATCCTGCCCGCAAGCGACCGACAAGGCCCGCCACCGCCGCTGCCAGGCGGAAAGTCCGGCGAATATGTGCAAAGCCGCGACGGGCTGGTCAGCCTGCCACGCGGATACAATGCGTTTGTCACGACAGCCCACAATTCCGTGGTGTTCGGCTCCGGGGACAACGGCCAGCGGATCCTGGCGGGTGACGAAACCAGGCTGACCTTCGTGTCGAATACCGGATCAGGCACCGTTGCCGCTGGAGGCGCCGACAATCGTCTGACCACAAACGGCGGCGACTGGTTGCTCAGCACAGGCCGGGGCGACGATATCATCCAGGCCCTGAGCAACGGCGCCAATACGATCCAAGGTGGCGGCGGGCGCAATGCCATCCGGCTGGGGGCGGGCGACAATGTCGTCGAGTCCGATGGTGACGACACGGTACGGGCCACCGGTGGCCATCTGACGATCGACGCCAGCGGGGCACGCTCGACCATGGTGTTTGGCGGCGATGCCTCCATGCTGTTCGTTGGCGGCCGCGGAGGTGCGACGGTCTACGGCGGCACCGGCAGCGTCACCTACATGGGGTCGGCCGGGTTCGATTCATCGTCGCAAGATGATGACGATCGTCATGGTCATAACCGTGATCGTGATCGTGATCGTGACGACCACCGCGGCTCGCGTCAGGGCTATCGCGATGACGACAGCGATCGGGACCGTCATGGCCGCCGGGGCCACCATGACCGCGACGACGACGATCGCCGCCGTGGCGGCTCTGATCGCGATAAGTGCGGCGATGATCGCAACGGCGGGGGCGGAACGCCGGCCCAGGTCATCCATGGCGGCACCGACGGCAACAATTTTCTGTTCGCGGGCAGTGGGCCGGCGACCTTGTTCGGTGGTGGCGCCGGCGACCAGTTGTTTGCCTATGGCGACGTGTCGCAGGTGCTGATCGCAAGCAACGGCAACACCACCCTGGACGGATCGTTCGGGTCCGGTCGCAACACGTTCCAGTCCGGCCGCGGTGACGACTCGGTGATCGGCGGCACCGGCCGCGACCTGTTTGTCGGCGGCGGCGGGATGGATACGGTGTTCGCCACCGATGGAGGCCGCGACCTGTTCCGATTTGTCAATGGTCAGGCCGGCGGCACCACCCTGGTGCAGAACATCTACGAGGAGTCCGACGTTCGTATAGACCTCATCGACTACGGTTGTGGTGCGGCCCGCTCGGCCCTGGAGCACCAGACAACGGATGGTTCGTCGGTTTCCATATCGCTGTCCGACGGGACCAGGGTCACCTTCGAAAACATCACCTACCTGACGGATCGCAACTTCGTCTGATCCCGGAGGCGGACACCAAGGTCAGGAACCGGTCCACGAAAGCCTGGGCGGCGCCCAGGTACTGGGCCGGATCGATCAGACGCTCGATCGCGGCGCGATCCAGCCGGGATGCAACGGCCGGATCGCGTTCCAGGGCATCGGCCAAGGAGATGCGTTCGGACAGCGCGACGTCGCAGGCGTGCTTGACCACGTGATGGGCCTCCCCGCGTCCCAGGACCGGGGCCAGGCCCATCATGACGGCTTCCGACACGATCAGCCCATGCGTGATGTCCAGGTTGGCACGCATCCGGGCGGGGTCGACGACCATGCCTTCCGCGATGGAGCGGGCGTGCAGCAGGGCGCCATGAGTCAGGACGAAGGCCTGCGGCACGGCCAGGGCCTCGGACTGCCACGGTCCGGTCGCGCGTTCGTGGTCCTGCGCCATCGCGCCCAGCATCATTGGCACCAGGGCCTGCACGTTGCGGGACGCGGCCAGGATGTATTCGGACGCGATGGGGTTGCGCTTCTGCGGCATGGTGGAGGACGCGCCGCGGCCGGCAACATAGGGTTCGGCGACCTCGCTCACTTCGGTCTGCGCCAGCAGGATGATGTCGGTGGCGAGCTTGGCCAGGCTGCCGCAGATCAGGCCGAGGAGGGAGACGGTTTCGGCGATTGCGTCACGGCGGACATGCCAGGGTGTGGCGGGCGCGCCCAGGCCGAGTTCGGCGGCCAATCCCTCCATCACCGCGATGCCCTGATCGCCCAGCGAGGCGAGGGTGCCCGCGGCCCCGGCGAACTCGACCATTTCGACGCGGGGACGAAGCTGTGCCAGCCGGGTCATGTGGTCGAGGAACGGATGGCCCCAGATCGCGCATTTCAGGCCGAAGGTGGTGGGAAGCGCCTGTTGCAGATGGGTGCGCCCGGCCATGACCGTGTCGCGGTATTTTTCCGCCTGACCGGCCAGGGCGGTGGCGATGGCGCGCAGTTCAGTGTCGATCAGTGCCAGGCCGTCCCGCACCTGCAACACGGTCGCGGTGTCCATGATGTCCTGGGTCGTGGCGCCCCAATGGGTCCACCCACCGGCATCCCCCGCCGCGCGGGACAGTTCCGCGACCAGGCCGATGACGGGGTAGCCGACATTGCGGGCGCTGGCGGCGAGTTCCTCGACGCGGAGGTTTTCGTAGCGCGCGGCCTGGACGATCGCATCGGCGGCGTCTTGCGGGATGATGCCCATCCTGCCCTGGACGCGGGCGAGCGCCGCTTCCACGTCCAGCATGCGTTGGAAATAGGCCTGTTCGGCGAACACCGCGCGCATCGCGTCGCTGCCGTAAAGCGTGCCGAGGATCGGACCGTCGGCGGGGTTGATGGGCATGTTTCACTCCGGGCGAAGGGCGGCCCAAAGTGTCCGGCGACGGTCCGATGTCAAGCGTGGGCGGTCAGACGCCTTCGACGATGCGGATTTCGCGGACCGCGCCGTCTCCCAGGGCGGCGAGAGCGGCCTGGTAGCCCGGGCTGTCATGCGCGGCGATGGCCTGGGCGACGCTTTCGAACTCGATGAGGACGGTGCGCTGTTGCAGGCCGTGCTCGTAGGTCTTGGCGGGTTCGCCGCGCGCCAGGAACTTGCCGCCGCCGGCGGTGATGGCGGGACCGGCTAGCACCGCATAGGCGGCGAGTTTCTCGGGGCTGGATACGGAGCGATACGCGCTGACCCAATAGGCTTTCGGCATGGGAGCCTCCTCGGTTGGTTGGTTGGACGGACGCCGTTTGGCGGAAATGGCGATCCGGCGCCAGGGGAGGGGTGAGCGCATTGTCGCCCACGGACACTGCCCCTAAGCTGCCCCCAACATCACTGGGGAAACGTGCATGACCCAAACAGAACCGGTAACCGGAGCCGAATTCCTGGCCCGCAGCCTCGCCGCCAACGGCACGTCCCACGTCTTCTTCATCGACGCCGTCCTCCGCCGCACCCTGATCGAGCTTGGCGCTCTCGGCGTCACCCGCGTCCTCGGCCACAGCGAGAAAGCCGTCGCGTATATGGCCGACGGCTATGCTCGCATCGCCGGCCGCCCCGGCATCTGCTTTGCGCAGTCAGTGGGGGCGTTCAACCTCGCATCGGGGTTGCAGGACGCCTATCTGGGCCGAGTCCCCGTCATCGCCATGACCGGGCGCAAGCAGCCCAACATGCAGGCACGCAACTCCTACCAGGAACTGCCGCACGCCCCGATGTTCGCGGCCACGACCAAGTTTTCCGCGTTCGTGGAAACCGCCGCCGACCTGCCCCGCCTGATGCGCCAGGCCTGGCGGGAAACCATGACCGGCACGCCGCGCCCCGCGCATCTGGACCTGAACGGGCTTCAGGCCGAGGTCATCGAAACCGGCCTCGTCCACGAAGCCCCGGTGGCCGACCCGAATTTCCAACTGACCCTGCCGCCACACCGCCCGACACCCGCGGACAGCGACATCGACCGCATGGCCGCCAAGCTCCGCGGCGCCAAGAAGATCGTCATCGTCGCAGGGGAGGGCGCAACCGCCTCCGGCGCCGGCCCCGAAATCCTGGCAGTGGCCGAGGCTTTGGCCGCCCCGGTCGCGACATCTCTAGGCGGTCGAGGCTTGATCCCAACCCGCCACCGCTTGTCCGTCGGCTGCGCCGGCAACTACGCCGCCCCGCCCACCAACCAGATCGTGCACGAGGCGGAGCTGGTCTTTTTCATCGGCTGCGATACCGGCGACCAGGTCACCCACACCTGGCGCATCCCCGCCATCGACACCGAATGCGTCCAGATCGACCTCGACCCCACCGAACTCGGCCGCTCCTACCCCAACACGCTCGGCGTCATGGGCGACCCGAAGGCCACGTTGGCCAAACTGCTGGTGGCGCTGGACAAACCCACCCGAGACTCCGCCTTCGCCGATCGCGCGGCCCGGATCATAGCCGACTGGCGAGACTCCCGCGCATCCTGGCTCGCCAGCAACGCCACCCCTATCTGGCCGGACCGGCTGTGCGATGAGATCACCCGGGCGCTGCCGCATGACGGCATCCTGGTCGCCGACACCGGCTATTCCGGCATCTGGTCCAGCACGTTGATCGAGCTGAACGGCGCCGGCCAGACCTATCTCCGTGCCGCCGGCTCTCTCGGATGGGCTTTCCCCGCCGCGCTGGGTGCGAAATGCGCGGCGCCGCATCGGAAGGTGATCTGCTGGTCCGGCGATGGCGCCATCTACTACCACCTGACCGAATTGGAGACGGCGCGACGGCGCGGCATCGCGGTGGTGCTGGTCATCAACAACAACTCGGGCTTCGGCCAGGGTTGGCCCAACATCCAGCGCCAGCAGGGCAACAAGCCCGGCGATGTGCGCGATCTGGTGCGCTTCGGCCCGACCAATTTCGCCGATGTCGCCCGCGTGTTCGGCGTGCGCGGCATCCGGGTGGAGGACCCGTCGCAACTCGCCGCGGCGCTGAAGGACGCGTTGGCGGCGGACGAACCGGTGGTCGTCGACGTCGCAACGGATATCGACTGCCGAGCGCCGGAGCCTTGGTTGCCGGAGGGGGTGTAGTAACAACGGACCGAACCAGTGACCCATGGGGACAACGGCCGCCGCCATTGCGAGCGTAGCGAAGCAATCCAGGGCGACCAGCCGGAGCGATCACGCAGAGACTCTGGATTGCTACGCTGCGCTCGCAATGACAGAGCCGCCCATGGGTCAGCGGTCGGGGCGGATGGTACAAGATGAGGAGTCCGCGGCGAATGGGGCTGGTTTTCCACGAACGGATCGGGCTGGACGGGCGGCGGATCAGTCCGTTCTCCTGGCGGATTCGGTACGCGCTGGCTCACAAGGGGATCGAGCCAGAGGTCGTGCCGACGCGGTTCGCCGATGTCGATCGCATCCGTGCGCTGAGCGGGCAGCATTTCGTTCCGATCATCCAATCCGACGGGCAGGTGGTGCACGACAGTTGGTCCATCGCCTGCCATCTGGAGGATCGTTATCCCGACCACCCGTCTCTGTTCGGCGGTTCGGCCGGGCGCGGAACCTGCCGCCTGGTGAACAACTGGGTTGATACGGTGCTGGCGCCCACCATGCGCCGGCAGATCGCGGCCGATTTCGTGTGGTGCATTGATCCTGGCGACCGGGCCTATTACCGGACCACACGAGAAACGATGTTCGGCATGACCCTGGAATCCTATTGCGCGGATCGGGATGCGTTGCTTCCCGGGTTGCTCGACATCTGCCGGCCATTGGACAAGACTCTGGCCGAGCAGGCGTTCCTGGCCGGGGCAACGCCGGGTTACGTGGATTGCGTCGTGTTCTCGGTGTTCCAGTGGGCACGGATCGGCAGTCCGCGCGATGTGCTCGCCGATCCCGCGGTCCTGCCGGCGTTGCGATCCTGGCGCACGCGCATGGTCGGACTGCATGATGGCCTGGGCGACCGGTTCGGCCACTACCCAACAGAGCGAACCGGAACAGACGGACGCACAACAGAACTGGAGAAGTCATGACCGAAGTCGCGGTTGTCGGTGCGGGCCTGATGGGCCACGCGCTGGCCCTGGTCTTTGCCCTCGGCGGGCACAATGTCCGCCTGACCGATGTCAGCCTGGAGGCGCTGGAACGCGCGCCGAACCTGATGGCCACCGCTCTGAACACCTTGGCGGAAGCCGGGGAGGTCGATGCGTCCTGGAACCGGCAGAAACTGTCGCAGGCGGTGCGCTGCTATCCGTCCCTGGCCGATGCGGTGAAGGGCGCGGCCGTGGTGATCGAGGCGGTGGTGGAACGGCCGGACATCAAGCGGTCCGTCTATACGAACCTGGAAGGGTTGATGGAGCCGGACGCGATCCTGGCGTCCAACACATCGAATCTGGACATTTTCCCGCTGGTGCCGCCGGGGTTACAGAAGCGGACGATCATCGCGCATTGGTACACGCCGCCGTATCTGTGCGATCTGGTGGACCTGTGTCCAGGGCCGGAAACCGATCCATCCGCCATCGTCGTCGTGCGCGACATGGTGAAGGCCATGGGCAAGGTGCCGGTGGTATTCAAACAGATGGTGCAGGGCTATGTCGCCAACCGCTTGCAAGCCGCGATCGGCCTGGAAGTACAGCGTATGCTGGATGAGGGTCTGGTCACCGCCAAGGACATCGACGATTCCGTGATCCACGGTATCGCCCTGCGAATGCCGATCCTGGGTGTGATGGCGAAGGCCGACTTCACCGGCCTGCCGCTGATGCAGCAGGGCCTGAAGAACCGCAGCTACACCCCTCCCGAGGTCCGTGGTCACAGCGAATCGCTCGACAAACTGATCGAGGAAGGCCGCACCGGCGTCATGGCGGGCAAGGGGTATTTCGACTGGGGCGATCGCTCGCCGGAGGACTTGTTCCGCGAGCGCGATCGCAAACTGCTGGCGCTGAAGCAGGCGCTGCGCAAGATCGGACCAATGGAGGGAACATGATCAGTTACGATCTGGCCGGAAAAACGGCCCTGGTGACCGGTGGCGCGTCCGGCATCGGCTTCGCCACCGCGCGCATGCTGGCGAAGTTCGGCTGCACCGTCGCCGTCAATTTTCTGGCCGACGATCCGCGCGGGCCGGAAGCGGTGGACAAGCTGATCAATGAGGGCGGCAAGGCGATCATGGCCCCCGGCAATGTCGGCGATCCCACCGATGCGGTGGCGATGGTGAACAAGGCGGTGGCCGATCTGGGCCGGCTGGACCTGTTGTTCGCCAATGCCGGCACCCCCGGCACGCGGCGGCGGATCGCGCCCGCGGAACTGGACCTGATCACCGAGGACCTGTGGCAGCAATTGATCGCCGTCAACCTGATCGGCGTGTTCCGCTGCGCCAAGGCCGCGGCCCCGGCGTTGAAAGCGGCGCATGGGGCGATCGTCAGCACCGCCTCGATTGCCGGGTTAGGCCGAGCGGGGAGCAGCCTGGCGTATGGGGCGACGAAGGCGGGGGTGGTGAGCCTGACGCAGAACCTGGCGCGCGCGCTGGCCCCGGAAGTGCGGGTGAACGCGATTGCCCCTGGCGCGGTGGACAGTTCCTGGATGATCGAATGGACCAATGAGGAGCGCCAGCAGTCGATCGAACGCGCCGTGCTGAAACGTCGCTGCCAACCGGAAGACCTGGCCGAGGTCGTGTTGTTCCTGGGCTTCGGCGCGGCCATGGTGACCGGCCAGACGATTACGGTGGACGGCGGGCTGACCTTGTAGCTGTTGGGGATGTGTTAACCATTTGTACCCATGATGGCGGAGGACTGGTCGCCGAAAATCTCTGTCAGGTACAATGGTATGAGCGAGAGTGCCCGAAAGACGTCGTATTTCCCCGCTTCGGTCACGCCGCCACAAAATTCGCTTGAATCTGGTGGTGGTGGACCACATGATCCTCCCATGGAGGCACGAATGGCCGGCATGGAAGCGCGTATGGACGGGATCGAAAGCCGGATGGATCGGCTCGACACCCGCATGGACCGTCTGGAAAGCCGCATGGAGCGGATGGAGATCCGTCTGGGCCAGGTGGAACAGAAAATCTCCGAGGTCAGCGGGAAGCTGGATGTGCTGGTAACCCAGGTGGTCGCCAAGCTGCCGAGCTGGTGGCAGATGCCTGTCGTGATCGGGGCGACGGTTGTCGTCCTGGGCGCATTGCTGACCGCCGCGCAGAAATTGCATCTCGTTGGGCTCTGATCGCGGTCTCCCCTTACGTGCGGCCATGAATGGGGCTGTACCGTCGTTCCAAAGTCCGTCCGTTGGATCAAGCAGGGAAGCTGCCGAATTGAGTTGGTCCTGATCCCTGCCAGATACGGAATGACGCCGCCCGAAATCGCATAATCATGCGGCACGGTGTGCCCATTCTCCCCGAGCCGAGGTCGAGGGGCGCACCGCGAGCATCAGCGGTCGGAACCCGTAAAGCGACGCACACAATCAAGCGCTGTATTCGATGAGGAGCGCGGTGTTCTCCGCGCCCGCTATCGGTGGTGAGATCAATCCCTAGCCGACCGAGAGGCCGGGGGCAGTGTTGCGTTAACGGTGCTGTCCAACCGCGGCCCAACCGCCTAAACGCCACGTCGCGCTTCCCAGTTCGGACAACCGAACCGCACGACAACCGCAAGGAACCGAGCCATGCCGACGTTCCACCGCGCGGAAAGCCGAAACTCCGTAGCGCTATGCGGACCTGACGGATCGCGTCTTTCCCCGGCACGTGTGGGGTTCTGACCCGCCTTGTTGCTCGCGCGCCTGAAACGCTTCCTGGCAGACGACAGCCAACGGGTCTTGTGGGGAATCCTGCTGGTCTGTTTTGCCGGCACGCTCTTCCCCCTCATGAACGCCATGTCCAAGCTCCTCGGCCGGGACTACAGCGTCTTGCAGATATCCTGGGCACGCTTTGCCGGCCACGTGCTCTTCGTGGCGCTGCTGTTCATGCCTCGCCGCGGCTGGAAGATGATGCTGACCCGACGACCGAGGCTGCAACTGACCCGCTCGGTCATCCAGTGCGCTTCAAACCTGATGTTCGTGGGTGCCATCGTGCATCAACCGCTCGCCGACGCGGCGGCCATCGGCATGATGGGGCCGCTGATCGTGGCGCTCCTCGCCTGGCCCATGCTGGGGGAACGCACGACGATCGGCCATGGCTTCGCGATCGTCACCGGCTTCATCGGCGTGCTGATCGTCATCCGACCGGGCGGGGATGTGTTCCACTGGTCCGCCCTGCTGCTGCTGGGCAGCGCGACCTGCTACGCGCTTTATCAGATCTTTACCCGCATGGTCGCCAATATCGACCCGCCCGAGACGACGACCATCTACAGTTCGATGTTCGGTGCGGTCGGCATGCTGGTAGTGCTGCCCTTCGTGTGGAAATCGCCCGCCAGCGTGCTGGATTTCCTGTATTTCTGCGGCCTCGGCGTGCTCGGCGGCTTCGGGCATTATTGCGTCGTGCGCGCGCTCGCCTATGCGCCGGCCAACATCATCTCACCGTTCCAGTATTTCCAACTGATCGGCTCGGTCGCTGTCGGTTATGTGCTGTTCGACCATTTCCCCGACGCGGCGACCTGGCTGGGCGCCTGCGTCATCATGGCGGCCGGGCTGTATCTGGGGTGGACACAGACCCGCAAGCACTGAACAGCCGAACCCGCCCGCTACGGGCGGCGCAAGACGAGCGCGAGTTCATACTCGGCCGGCTTCGCCGCATCCGGCACCGGCGCCTCGCGGAGGAACCAACCGGCCGGGGCAGAAGATGCCACGGTCTGCACGGCCGCGCTGGTGGCCTGACCGGCCCGTTCCCACAGGCTGGCGATAGCCCATCCGCCAGGCAATTCTTCCGGCCAGCCCGCTTGCCCGGTGACACCGTTCCATATCCAGGAGATCTGGGTGGCCGCCGCTTCCTGGATTGCGCCGCGTTCGCCCCACGCGGTGACCAACGCGGCGGCCGCCGCGCCGGCCGCGACGCCTGCCCCGCAGGCCAGCCCGCCAATGCCGAGCGTGGAGAGACCGGAGGAAACGCCGAGGGCTGCGTTGATGGCGGGGGATATCGGGCCGGTCACGGCAACAGCGGCGACCACCGCGGTAACGCTCGCCAACACGCATTCATTGGCCAGATACCGCGCCATTGATGGCGACTGGCTGATGTGGTGTTCCATCCGCTGCAGAAAGCTCTGCGTGGGTTCGGGTTCCGCCGCGGATTGGGCCACCACCGGGGTCGCCGCACCCAGAATCCCACTGATGACTACGATTTGGAAAAACGCGCGCGGCATACCGCCCCCTTCGAAAATACCACCATGCTTTGCGACGTGGCCCAGGCACGACGCAAGGCATTCGCCATCAAGTCCATACCGGGCCGCATTGCCACCATCAACAGCAATTCTCATTTTGGCGTCTGACGGATTAAATTGCGGTTTCTGACTCTGACGGGAAGGCGGCGTTGAGAGATCAAGCGCCTCAGTGCGGTGTGGGCGGCGGTTTGGCGAAGGCCAGGGTCAACGCCAAATCCTCCCAATCCGGAA
>CAMATI010000177.1 GCA_945861095.1 Asaia bogorensis
GTTCGAACGAGAGGTGATCGGCGAGCGGGTGCGCGACAAGATCGCCGCGTCCCGCGCTCGCGGCATGTGGATGGGTGGGCCGGTACCGCTCGGCTACCGAGTGGAAAACCGTAAGCTGCTGGTGGACGAGACGGCCGCTGCCACGGTCCGGCGGGTGTTCGAGGGGTTCGCGGAAATAGGATCCGCGACGAAGCTGCTGCCAGTGCTGCGCCAGGAAGGTCTCGTCACCAAGACCGGGCGGCCCTTCGACAAAGGGTCGATCGCCAAGCTGCTGGCCAACCGAGTCTATCTCGGCGAGGCAGTCCACAAGGGGCAGTCATTCCCAGGTGAGCATGACGCGATCGTCACGCGCTCCCTTTGGGACCGAGTTCATGCCATCATGCAGGAGAGCCCGCGCGTCCGCGCTGGACATGCTCGTGCCCAGACACCGGCGCTCCTGCGCGGGCTGCTGTTCGGTCCCGATGGCCGGGCGCTGTCGCCGACTCACACGCGGAAGGGCGGGAGGCTTTACCGGTACTATGTGAGCCAGGCCGTGCTGAAGGGCGGTGCCAACGACGCATCGTTCCGCCGCCTGCCGGCCGGGGAAATCGAGGGGCTGGTGAGAGAGCAGGTCCGGGCGCTGATCCGCCAGCCGGAGATAATGGTCGGCACCTGGCGCGCGGCACAAACCGAGGCGCCCGATCTGACCGAGACGGAGGTGCACGACGCGCTCGGGCGGCTCGATCCGCTGTGGGACGAACTCTTCCCCGGCGAGCAAGCGCGGATTACCCGGCTGTTGGTCGAACGGGTCACGGTGGGCGACGCCGGGGCGGAGATCAAACTGAACCTGGAGGGGCTGGCCGGGCTCGCGCGCGAACTCGGCAACCCCGGCAGCGATCGACGGAGGGCAGCATGACGAGTGTGACCAGCGTGACAGTGCGGGTGCCACTGACGATCCGCCGGCGCGGCGGGCGCAAGATGATCATCTCGCCGGACGGAGTGGCGACGGCAGTGGGTAGCCGCACCCCGACGGGTATCGCCGTCACGTGCGGCGATCCGGCACTGGTGAAGGCACTGGCGCGCGCGTTCCGATGGAAGCGGATGTTGGAGGATGGGCGCTATGGGTCGCTCGCCGAACTGGCGGCCGCCGAGAAGATCAACGAATCCTATGTGAGCCGGATTCTGCGACTAACCTTGCTGGCGCCGGATATCGTGGAGGCGGTCCTGGACGGGCGACAGCCCCCGGAGATGACGCTGCCGATGTTGATGAAGGCGTTTCCGGCGGAATGGCAACAACAGGCAGCGGCATTCGCGGGATAGTAGCACCTCTTCGACGTACCCTCTCGCCAGCAAAACGAACTCCACGCCCCTTGGACAAAAGAGCCATTTCGTCCTTAATGGCGCAAATTGGAACCACGGGACTCGGGAATGAAGACCATGTCCGCGCGGGAGGCAAAGAACGCCTTCGGCCTGATGATCGACACCGCGCGCGCCGAACCCGTGCTCATTGAAAAGCACGGACGAGCCGTCGTCATGGTCATTTCCGTCGAGGAATACGAACGGCTGCACGGCGCCGCTCAGGGCGGGCCACCACAGCCCCACGAGACCAACCGCGTTCCGGTCAGGAAGAGCGAAGAAGCGAAACAGGCATGAGCAACGGCGACCTGAACTGGATCACGAACTTCATCTGGGGCATCGCCGACGATGCCCTGCGCGACCTCTATGTGCGTGGCAAGTATCGCGACGTGATCCTGCCCATGATGGTGCTCCGGCGTCTGGACGCCGTGCTGGAACCGACCAAGCAGGCCGTCCTCTCGATGAAGGAGAACCTGGATAACGCGGGCATCACCAATCAGGACGCAGCTCTGCGCCAGGCGGCCGAACAGGCATTCTACAACACATCGCGCTTCACCATGCGCGATCTGCGCAACCGCGCCAGCCAGGCGCAACTCAAGGCCGATTTCGAGGCCTATCTCGATGGCTTCTCCCCGAACGTCCAGGAAATCCTGGACAACTTCGAGTTCCGCAACCAGATCCCGAAGCTATCCAAGGCCGACGTCCTCGGCACGCTGATCGAGAAATTCCTCGACTCCACGATCAATCTCGGCCCCAAGCCCGTCCTGAATGGCGACGGTTCGGTCAAGCACCCCGGCCTCGACAACCACGCGATGGGCACGATCTTCGAGGAACTCGTCCGCCGCTTCAACGAGGCAAACAACGAGGAAGCGGGGGAGCACTGGACGCCTCGCGACGCCGTGAAGCTCATGGCCAAGCTGATCTTCGTGCCGATCGCCGACCAGATCACCTCCGGCACATACCTCCTGTATGACGGGGCCTGCGGCACCGGCGGCATGCTGACGGTGGGCGAGGAGACATTGCACGAACTCGCCGGTCAACACGGCAAGCAGGTCTCCACCCACCTGTTCGGGCAGGAGATCAACGCCGAAACCTACGCCATCGCCAAGGCCGACCTGTTGCTGAAGGGCGAGGGGGAGGAAGCCGACAACATCGTCGGCGGGCCGGAATGGTCGACGCTCGCGAATGACGCGTTCCCGTCTCGCGAATTCGATTTCATGCTGTCCAATCCACCCTACGGCAAAAGCTGGAAGAGCGACCAGGAGCGCATGGGCGGCAAGGCCGGCATGCGTGATCCTCGCTTCGTGATCGAGCACGCGGGCGATGCCGAATACAGCCTGGTGACGCGGTCGAGCGACGGGCAGATGCTGTTCCTCGCCAACATGCTCTCCAAAATGAAGCACACACCCCGCTCGGCAGCCGTATCGCCGAGGTTCACAACGGCTCCTCCCTGTTCACCGGCGACGCGGGCAGCGGCGAAAGCAATGTACGGCGCTGGATCATTGAGAACGACTGGCTGGAGGCCATCGTCGCCCTGCCGCTGAACATGTTCTACAACACCGGCATCGCCACCTATGTCTGGGTGCTGTCGAACCGCAAACCTGGCCACCGGCGCGGCAAGGTGCAATTGGTCGACGCGACCGCGTGGTTCCGGCCGCTGCGCAAGAACATGGGCAAGAAGAACTGCGAACTGGCCGACACAGATATCGAGCGCATCCTCGAAACATTTCTGACCTTCGATGAGACGGAGCAATCGCGCATCTTCGACAATGCCGAGTTCGGCTATTCGAAGGTGACGGTCGAGCGTCCGCTCCTCGCGACGGGGATCGACCCGACTCGCGCCTATGCGCCGAAGGAAATCAAGGCTCTGAAGGACGCGGACAGGATTACCGAGGACGGACAACCGGTCATCCGCCGCGTTCACAAAGGGGCCAAGGTCACCGCCGATCCGTTGCGCGGCCTGTTCCCGATGACGATCGACGGCAAGCGTTGCGTAGTGGAATACGAGCCCGACAGCGATCTGCGCGACACCGAGACCGTGCCGCTCAAGGAACCCGGCGGGATCGAGGCGTTCATCCGGCGGGAGGTGTTGCCGCACGCCCCTGACGCGTGGATCGATGAGGCCAAGACCACCATTGGCTATGAGATCAACTTCACGCGGTACTTCTACAAGCCGCAACCGCTGAGGTCCCTGGAAGCGATCCGCGCCGATATCCTGGCGCTGGAGCGGGAAACCGAAGGCCTGATGGCCGACATCATCGGGGCGGCGCGATGATTGATGGATTGCGGCCCTATCCTGAGATGAAGGCAAGCGGACTGCCGTGGCTTGGCGATGTACCCGCGCACTGGAATATCTTACGCAGTAAACGATTGTTGAAAGCAACCGAAACTCCAGTTCGGCCCGACGATGAGATCGTGACATGTTTTCGGGATGGACAGGTCACACTTCGGAAAAATCGACGTTCGAGCGGCTTTATGATTGCGTTGCTTGAACAAGGATATCAGGGTGTCCGCGCTGGTCAGTTAGTTGTGCATTCAATGGATGCTTTTGCCGGTGCAATTGGCGTTTCCGACAGCGACGGAAAATGCACACCAGAATATATCGTCTGTGAACCTCGCAGCGATAGCGCCGTTCCCCGCTACTATTCATGGGTTCTACGACAGGCCGCAAGGACAGGATACATCCTTGCTTCTTGCCCGGCGGTTCGCGAACGCGCGCCGCGCCTGCGTTATCCCGATCTTGGAGAGTTGCGGGTCCCAGTCCCATCCGCTGACGAACAGCGGCTAATTGTGCGCCTTCTGGAGTGGCATGGTGCGCAGACGGCGAATCTGGTTCGCGCTAAAAAGAAGCTCATCGCACTTCTGAACGAGCAGAAGCAGGCGATTATCCACCGCGCCGTCACCAGGGGCCCCGATCGGAACGCCAAACTCCAACCTTCTGGTATCCCCTGGCTCGGCGACGTGCCCGAGGGATGGGAAGTGAAACCCCTCAAACACTGGGCCGGTATCAACCGAAGAACGCTGTCTCAGAATACCGACCCTGACTATATTTTCGATTACATCGATATCAGCGCAGTTGGGACAGGCGACCTTGCTTCACCACCTTTACGGATGCGATTCGAAGCCTCGCCATCGCGGGCACGTCGGATCGTCCGACAAGGCGACACGCTAATTTCAACTGTGCGCACATATCTGAGGGCGATCTATCACGTCGATCGCCCCTGGCCAGACTTGATCGCTTCAACTGGATTCGCCGTATTAACGCCAGCGCCATCGGTTGACGCCCGCTTTTTCGGTTTCGTTCTCCAAGGTAAGACGTTCGTTGATCAGGTTGTCGCAAATTCGATCGGAGTCGCCTATCCAGCAATCAGTGAACCGCGCCTGGGCTCGCTACACATCTGTCTCCCCTCGTCGTGGCAAGTGCAGGAGAGGATCATCAGTCTTCTCCAAACCGCCACAATCGATTTTGACAAAAGCATCGCGACAATTCAGCGCGAAATCGCCCTGATCCAGGAATTCCGCACGCGTCTGATCGCTGATGTCGTCACCGGCAAGCTCGATGTCCGTGCTGCGGCGGCTAGCCTGCCCGCAGTCACCGAGCCTGAACCCGTCGACGATCTGGCCGAGGGCGATAACCTCGACGAAGCAATCGACGCTGCAGAGAACGAGGAGGTCGCCGCCTGAGCATGCCCGTTCCAACCCAACCGAAAATCTACCACATCGTCCATGTCGACAACCTTGCGTCGATCGTCGCGGATGGTTGCCTGTGGTCGGACGCGGTGATGGTTCAGCGGCCGCGCGCCACGGTCATCGGCATGGGCAGCATTAAGAAGCGCCGGCTTGGCCTTCCCGTCTCCTGCCACACCGGGTTGCTCGTGGGTGATTGCGTTCCGTTCTATTTTTGTTCACGATCGATCATGCTGTATGTTGTCCACTGCGCGAACCATCCCGAACTTGCCTACCGGGGCGGACAGAACCCGATCGTCCATTTGGAGGCCGATCTGCGCCGGGTCGTGCAATGGGCGGACGCAGACCAGCGGCGCTGGGCGTTCTCGCTGTCGAACGCAGGGGCCTACTACACGCAATTTCGCTCTGAGTTGGATCAGTTGGGCGAGATCAACTGGGACGCCGTTGCGGCGACCGATTTCCGTCCGGCGGACGTCAAGGAAGCCAAACAGGCCGAGTTTCTGGTCCAGGACTCGTTCCCTTGGCATCTGGTTGAGCGCATCGGTGTGCATTCTCAGGCCATCGCGCCCAGGGTGGCGAACGCGCTGCACGGCGCCGCGCATCGGCCGGTGATCGAGATCAAACGAGACTGGTACTATTGAGAGGAGATGGCGATGATCGAATTCACGACCGGAGACATCTTACGGGCCGACGCGGAGGCGCTGGTCAATACCGTCAACTGCGTCGGCATCATGGGTCGCGGCGTCGCGCTGCAGTTCAAGAATGACTTCCCGGCAAACTTCAAGGCCTATGCTGCGGCCTGCGCGCGGGAGGAGGTGCGGCCGGGCAAGATGTTCGTGTTCGAGACCGGTACCCTGGGCAACCCGAAGTTCATCATCAACTTTCCGACCAAGCGGCATTGGCGCGGCAAGAGCCGGATGGAGGACATCGAGTCCGGCCTCAAAGCGTTGGTGGAAGAGATTCGCAATCGCGGCATCCGCTCCATTGCCATCCCACCGCTCGGCAGCGGCTTGGGTGGGCTCAAGTGGGCGGAGGTGCGCTCGCGCATCGAAGCGACGCTGCGCGGGCTCAACGATCTCCATGTCATCGTCTTCGAGCCCAACAGTGCGCCGGTGGCGACCAAGTCGCGTGAAGTCCCGAACATGAGCCCCGGACGCGCGGCGCTGGTCGTCCTGATCCATCGCTATCTCGGTGGATTGATGGATCCGTTCGTCACCCTGCTCGAAATACACAAGCTGATGTATTTCATGCAGGAAGCGGGCGAGCCGCTCCGCCTGAAATACGCCAAGGCCCCCTATGGTCCTTATGCCGAGAATCTTCGGCACGTGCTTCATGCGGTCGAGGGGCATCTCGTCTCCGGGTACGCAGATGGCGGCGACGCGCCAGACAAGCAGATCGAGCTCGTCCCTGGTGCGGTGCGGGACGCCGAGGCGTTCCTGAACGACAAGCAGGATACGGTCAGCCGTTACGACCGCGTCGGCAAGCTGGTCGAAGGGTTCGAGACACCGTTCGGACTCGAACTGTTGGCGACGGTCCATTGGGTTGCGACGCGCGAGAATGCGACCGATGCGGGTGACGTAACGGCCAAGGTCTACGCGTGGAATGACCGCAAGAAGCGCTTCTCGCCGCGACAGATTGGCATCGCCTGCGAGGCCCTCCGCACGAACGGGTGGCTTACTGCGGCATGACAACCGACACCTCGGAGAAGGGCCTGGAGGCCCTGATCGTCGCCGACATGACGGGCCGGGCGGCGCCGCCGGCAACGGACGGATTGGCCGAGGAACCTGAACCCTTCATCGGCTTGCATAACTGGCGGCTCGGTGATCCGAAAACCTATGATCGAGCCTGGACGGTCGATCTCGCCCAGTTGCGCGCCTTCGTCGCTGCGACGCAGCCCCCGCTGCTTGGCGCCTTCGATCTCGATAACGACAGTCCGATGCGTCAGAAACTCCTTGCTCGACTGCAAGGTGAGATCGGCAAGCGCGGCGTCATCGACGTGCTGCGGAACGGGATCAAGCACGGACAGCACGACCTGGACCTGTTCTACGGCACCCCATCGGCCGGTAATGCCCAAGCCGAGCGGCGTTTCGCCCAGAACAGGTTCTCTGTCACGCGTCAGCTTCGATACAGCCGTGACGATACTGCTCATGCGCTTGACCTTGCGCTGTTCGTCAACGGACTGCCGGTGGCGACGTTCGAACTGAAGAACAGTCTGACCAAACAGACGGTGGACGACGCCGTCGAGCAATACAAGCGCGACCGCGACCCGCGCGAGAAACTGTTCGAGTTCGGCCGCTGCATGGTTCATTTCGCGGTGGACGATGCGCGGGTGATGTTCTGCACCCAGCTCAAGGGCAAGGGTTCATGGTTTCTGCCGTTCGACAAGGGCTGGAACGATGGCGCAGGCAATCCGCCCAATCCAGGTGGGCTGAAGACCGATTACCTGTGGAAGGACATCCTCACCCCTTTGGGCGTGACGGATATCATCGAGAACTATGCGCAGATTGTGACGCGCAAGGATCCGAAAAACGGGAAGGCCCGGCGCGATCAGCTTTTTCCGCGTTTTCACCAACTCGACGTCGTCCGCAAGCTGCTCGCTGATGCCAGGGCGCGAGGGGCAGGGCGGCGCGTGCTGATCCAGCACTCCGCCGGATCGGGCAAATCAAACTCTATTGCCTGGCTGGCTCATCAGCTTGTTCGGCTGGCGAACGATGGCGGCCAGGTTTTTGACTCCGTGATCGTGGTGACGGACCGCCGCATTCTTGATCAGCAGATCAGGGACACGATCAAGCAATTCGCGCAGGTCGGTGCAACCGTCGGACATGCTGAACATTCCGGGGACCTGCGGCGTTTCATTGCCGACGGCAAGAAGATCATCATCACGACGGTCCAGAAATTCCCGTTCATTCTCGACGATATCGGCACGCAACATAAGGACCGCCGGTTCGCGATCATCATCGACGAGGCGCATTCCAGTCAGGGCGGCAAGGCGGCCGCCGCGCTGAACGCGGCATTGAGCGGCGCGGAAGATAGCGAGGACGACGAAACCGTCGAGGACAAGATCAACGCGATCATGGAGCAGCGGAAGATGCTCCCGAACGCCAGCTATTTTGCCTTCACCGCGACGCCCAAGAACAAGACGCTTGAGATATTCGGTGAACCTTTCGCGGAGGGCGATGCGATCAAGCATCGGCCCTTCCATAGCTACACGATGAAGCAAGCGATCCAGGAGGGCTTCATCCTCGATGTGCTGCGCCACTACACGCCGGTGAACAGCTATTACCGCCTGGTCAAGACCGTGGACGCCGACCCGGAGTTCGACACCAAGCGCGCGACCAAGAAGCTGCGGCGATATGTGGAGGGCAATGACCATGCGATCCGGCTGAAGGCGGAGATCATGGTCGACCACTTTCACGAACAGGTTCTGGCGCTGAACAAGATCGGCGGTCAGGCAAGGGCGATGGTGGTCACGTCTGGCATCGAACGTGCCATCCAGTATTTTCAAGCGATCAGTGCGTATCTCATCGAACGCAAGAGCCCTTACCGCGCCATCGTTGCCTTCTCTGGTGAGCATGAATTCGGCGGGGCCAAGGTCACGGAAGCCAGCCTGAACGGCTTCCCTTCCAAGGATATCGCCGACCGGATTGAGGACGACCCGTATCGGTTTCTGATATGTGCCGACAAATTCCAGACCGGCTACGATCAGCCCTTGCTGCATACGATGTACGTCGACAAGGCACTGTCCGGGATCAAGGCCGTCCAGACGCTGTCACGGCTGAACCGGGCGCACCCGAAGAAGCATGACGTCTTCGTGCTGGACTTCATGAACGATACCGAGACGATCCGCGCGTCGTTCGAGACATTCTATCGCACGACGATCCTCAGTGACGAGACCGATCCCAATCGGTTGCATGATTTGAAGGCGACTTTGGACGGTGCTCAGGTTTATCAGCCTGACCAGATCGGACGGTTCGTCGAACTGTACCTGTCCGGCGCTGATCGGGATCGGTTGGACCCGCTGCTTGATGCGTGCGTGGCCGCTTACGGCGCCGATCTCGACGAGGATGGACAGGTCGATTTCAAGGGCAAGGCGAAGGCGTTCGTCCGGACCTATGCGTTCATCTCGTCAATTTTGCCGTTCACAAACCCGGATTGGGAAAAGCTGTCGATCTTCCTGAACTTCTTGATCCCAAAGCTGCCGGCGCCGACGGAGGAAGACCTTTCCAAGGGAATCCTTGAGGCCATCGACATGGACAGCTATCGAGTCGAGAAGCAGGCAACCCAGCGGGTTCAACTGGCCGATCAGGACGTGGAAATCGACCCCGTTCCCACCGAGGGCGGCGGGCACAGACCTGAGCCTGAACTGGACCGGCTTTCTAACATCATCCGGAGCTTCAACGACCTATTCGGCAACATCACGTGGCAGGACGCCGATCGCATTCGGCAACTGATCGCGAATGATATTCCGAACAAAGTTGCCGCGAACGCAGCGTACCAGAACGCCAAGCAGAACTCAGACAAGCAGAATGCTCGCATCGAGCATGACAAGGCGCTCGGGACCGTGATCGTCGGGCTGATGAAGGATGACACGGAGCTGTTCAAGCAGTTCAGCGACAACCCGGAATTCAGACGGTGGCTCACGGACACAGTATTTTCCGCGACCTACGATCGACCATCGGCCTAAAGTGGTGTCGTCGAGCCGTCGAGCGGTGCATCCGACTGGGCGGCTAGGCTGATTGTCTGCGGGAGATGGCATGCAGCCGCCGATAGGCTGGATTGGCTGCTAATTCCGGTTCGGCAGAGAGGCAGGTCGCCAGAACTTCCCCAAGGTCACCTGGCGGCCGAGCCTTTTCGACGTCTATAAGAGTGTTCAACAGCGCAACGACGGAGCAAGGATATCGGTTCGGCAGATCTGCGCCGAAACCGGAATGCGCCCAGATCGTTCTGACACTCCACATGTCGAATGGAACGAGAACCGGCGATATCGTGTGCACGGCATCGTCGAACGCCGTTCCCGCCGCGACCGCGACATGGACGAGATGTCGAGACGTTGTCTGGTCACGGCAAGCTGCGTTTTGGGGCCAACAATCCTTGAAGAACGGGCCAAAAATTCGGGACCATCGGCTTGCACTATCCTCTGTCTCGTTATCCTTATCCTCCACCCAACGCCATAGAAGCCACGCGGCACTTTGTCGCAGTGCTGCTGGAGCGACTTCAAGCGCGGTGCGAACTTCCTGTGCGTTGATATCCCACCCTTTGTCCTCCTCGCGCTTCCAGAGCATCGGCAGCAGGATCGCGCACGCGAGGCCTTCGGCAGCTGGCGTGGCAACCGGCGGATTGCGGAACTGAGCGAGTAGAAATGGCTTCAGGGCGTTGAATAGTATGGGGTCGCGAGCGATCGAGCCCGCGAGGCGCGCCTTCCAAAGGGTCCCAGCGTCTGCATCATCACTGGCGAGGAGAGGAAGCAGGTGGGCGGATGTCCAGTCTGGAGCGATGGAGAAGAACCAAGGCAAGAATCTTATGACATATGCACGTGCCAATAGGCCCGGGCGTCCCAATGCCGACATAGCCTTACTGAATCGTGGCTCAAATTCACCACCAAGGCCTGTGCCTGAAGCCGGTTTACTCGCGTCCAGTGCGTCGACCAAAGTCCATGCAAGCTGACCCCCGGGCTCGCTTAGTGTGGCATTGCCGATGTCGTCGTCTTGGGTTTCACGTCGATCATCGGACACTTGCGAATATGCCAGACCTGCAAGATGGTCCCAGGTCCGAAAAAACGGACTGGGCATCCCCGGTAATGAATGGACCAATTGTTCGCGGCATCGCTGGAGCCAGGAAGCCGCGCTGGACAAGATTGCTACCAGGGTCGGATCGGGTATCAGGACGATCAGACCTGCAACCCGCTGCTGAAGGTCGGGGCTTTCAGTTTCGGCCGCGGCCCAAAGGAATTCCTGCCATGCGGTAGGATCCCATTTACCTTCGGCCGCCTCGGTCTCCAGACCGCCCAGGGCACGTTCCGGGTCTGCAACGCAGAACTGGCGCCAGAGGTCTGGGCTCGCCCAGGGCTGATCCCGTTGCAGTTGCAGCGCGTGAGGCACTAATTCCGTGTCGGGCGTGCTCGCCAGGATAGACGGATCGCCAAGAGGCCCTCGACTGGACGTGTGCCAGGACGTGAAGTCATCCCGATCACCAATGCCTGCGGTCCACTCCGGATGTCGACCACGGATCGCCTGAAGTGCCTCGAGGCCCTGGGGGTCCATATTGCCGCCCGCCGAACTAATTCGTGCCAAACGAACGAAAACGCAGTGATCTTGGACAGCCATCCATTCGTCCGAGTTCTCAAGCACTTCGACTCGGAACATCGACCGAGGTGGGCCATTTACAATGCGGGCCATGAGTCGTGACCGTCCGTCCACGGGGAATTCATTCCACCGTTCGGCCATCAGTCGCATCGTCTCGCGGCGCAGCTCGAACGACCAGAGTGCGTCGTCACTGATATCCATCAGCGCATCCATCGCCTCAGCGGCTTCGAACGCAACCGGATTCGTCAGGGCATGAAAGTACAGTCGTTGAAATAGCCTATACTCGGATCTTGCCCATCCACTCGCCAGGGGGCGGGCTTGGTAGCGCGCATGGATTGCCAGTCGTTCCCATATCTTGCCAATGAGGCGAACAAGTGGAAGAAAGCCACCTCTGCTCTCGTTTTGCTCATGGTCGGCGATGGACGGAACATCATGCGACGCACGATCGATGCTGTCGATGAATCCAGCGGCCTGCGCCTCGTCGAGAGCGTCCTCCAGACTTCGACAGAGGCTGCGCAGAAGTCGTTCCTCCTTCGCAGGCTCGTCAGAGAGGACCTTGAGCACGTCTTCGACCGGCAGCGCATTGCCAGCCTCAAAATCGGCCTCCACAAGGGAACGCGCAGTAATAGGCTTATCCTCTGCTTCCTCAAGAAAGGGCCATCGTAGGGGGCGTCGGACTTGCAGCCGAGGGACGAAAAGACCGACGACAGTTGTCCGAAAAGCAAATTCGTCCTCTGCCGATGCAGCACGGTCTGGCAGAAATAGGGATTGAGCTTGCCAACTTAAGCGTTGCGCTCGGCGGGCCAGAGCAATCCATCGCCACGCCGTCCTGTATTCGATCGGTGGTTGCTTGTCTTTGTTCGAAAGCATCCAGTCGATATGGTTCCAGGCAGTCTCGCTCGGCAAAGCCGATGCACATGCACGAACCATTTCAGGATCGTCCAGTCGAGCGCATATCCAGGGTCCCCCCGAGGCCCCCTCGTTGCTTATGACTCCGCGCCTCGTCAGTTCAGGCAACCAGGCGGGCGACGGTGAAATTTCACCGAGCAGTCGGTCGGCATCACCATGCTTGAGGAGTGCCGTGGCCTCGACCAGGGCAGCGCTCTCCAAGGACGCCGGGTCGGGCAGCAGAAGCGCCTTCAGTCGCTCACGCCGCCAGGCGGTCGGGTCTTCTGCGTAGCGGGACCATTCCCGAATTGTCCAGTATAGAGAGTCGTGGCTTCCTGTCTCGTCGACGGGATAAAGGATCGGCTCGACGCCCTTGGCCCGCCACAGGGCCTCCTGCAACTCACCGTCCCCATTCGCCATCTCGGCAAAGGCATAGACGCGTTGCAAATCAGGGAATCTCTCGCGGTCCGCCTCCAGCACTTCGAGGAGATATCGCATCGGGGGGTCGTCAGCCGCATAGCCGACGAGCACCAGGACATGGGTCCGTGCAAGATCGTAGAGATATCGAGATGCCCAGCCGTTTCGAAGATAAGAATCACCGAACTCGGCACTCGTGAGGACAAGATCGGTCTCATCGATTCCAAGTTTCGCATCGGCAAGCCGTCCGTGCAGGTGGAGAACACCGGAAAATCCGGCGGCGTTCGGCTGCGGCATTGCCTGGCACGCATGGGATGGGACTGGGACCCCCTTGGCTGCATGCCACGCTCGCTCGAACAGCGTGTCGAAATTCGTCGTGACCAGGCGATTGCGGTGTTCGCTGTCCCTGGATAGTTCGAGCAGGCAAACATGGTTGGTGAGATCGGAGTCTTCCCGGGGTGTCAGGATCTCGCGCACCGCGGAGCGAATATGCTCTCGCCAGTGTTGGGCCTTCCGACCATCTTGTCCAATTAGCCGACGCTCCAGCATCAGTTCTCAATGCGGACGAATCGCAATCTCAATTCCCGTCCGGCGATGAGCGATAGGCGAGTGTTCGCTGAGTCCGATCCGCCACAGGTCAAAGACAATCGTCCTGCCCGCCCAGGGAGTGGATTTGCAAACCGGCCGATCTCCG
>CAMATI010000178.1 GCA_945861095.1 Asaia bogorensis
GGCCATGAACAGACCAATTTTCTGTGCGACAAACCCTGTCGGAGTGGGAACCTGTGCGGAAACCACGATGCGAGGGGTTTTCCGACAGGCTGTCCGTTCTTGTTATGTCTGCTTATGCGTACCAGGAGGCCAGTTGGTTAGTTCCGGCCGATACGGCGGTCAGGGCATCCCCTGCTGGCACCTCAGGGCCTCGACCATTTCCTCAATGACCTGAGCAACCGGCACGTTGCGACTATTCGCCTGCTGATAGATATAATCTGCTGTCTCGAGCTTTAGGCGGACGTTGAATTGATGAACCCGTCCGGTTAGCTGTCTCTGACGGCGGGGTGTCGTTCCGGTGTCACTGCTTGGCTTAGAGGCAGGCTGAAAGCCATTTCGACTGGCGACGGCAGCAATCTCTTCCTCACTGACGGCAGGCGGTTGCTGCGGCGGCACAGGCAGAAGGGAGCGGCGGCGAAGAGGTTCGGCCGTCATTCCGCAGCCTCAGTTGTGGCATTGGTCGTAGCGGCCCCTTTCATCAACAAATCCAGTGCGTCGGTAAGGCGAATAACATCAGCCTTCGCCTTGTCGATACCGGTGACCTCAGTAGGTGGCAATTCGTCCAGTGTGGTCGCAAAGCTGTAGACCGCTGCAAAGGCCGAACGTTGGAACACACGGCCGAGAACCGGTACCCCGGCGTCGGAGATCTGCTTTTCAACATTCATCATTTCCCGAGAACGGATAGCAGCAGGCACGTTCGACCAAAGCAAACCATAGGGAATAACCCGGCGCGAGGCGTGAGCCATGTCCTGCACTAGCTGAATGGTGGTTAGTCCGTCCTCAACATCAGGCGGACTCATCTGCGCGGGGATAATCACGGCATTTGCGTAGGCAACGGCCAAGGTCAAGGCTGCGTTCGCCGTTCCCTCGACATCTATCAGCACCACATCGGCCGCCCTGCTTGCCTTCTCGATCTCGGCGCGCATGTTGGTGGCGTTCGCTTCGGTTACTGTGATGCTCGTGGGCTTGGTTCCGGCCGAAGCCCACTTGATGGCGCGACCGCGTGGGTCTGCGTCGATGATGTGAACGCGGTAGCCCTGCGCCGCGTACTCTCCGGCCAGAATCAGGATGGTCGTGGTTTTACCACATCCGCCTTTTGCGTTGGCGGCGGCAATGACTGCGGCTTGATGCATAGGTCTCATATCTCAGAATGATAGCGTAATCCTAACGGCTTACATGCATTTTGCAAGCAGAAAATACACGATAGCACAATGATAGCATAATGATAGGATATAAGTATCATTTTGATAAACATGGTCGGGCATCGGTGGAGCGGGGATAGGGTTTGCCGTTTCTGATCTCTATTCCTTGTTCGATCCGCGCCGGAGGCGTCCTTCTACCGTCAACCGACAAGCTTGAGCGCATCGGAACGGCAGGGGGCGCCGTTGCCCGCAACCGGGCCTTCCCCTTCTTTGACGGCGTGCTCCCAGCGGATGGTCTACGACAACCTCAGGGCGGTGGTGGAGACGATCTTCTCCGGCAAAGAGCACCTGTTCAACCGCCGCTTCACGGTGCTGGCCAACCACTATCTGTTCGAGCAAGTCGCCTGCACGCCGGCATCGGGTTGGGAAAAGGGACGGGCATTTCGTTTCAATATCCGAAGTTTCCGTCTTCCGACTCGGGAGTGTGGGGTTAAGTGACGCCTCACCTGTATCCCCAAGCCTGTCGTGTCGTCCCGTGGGGAGAAGTGACGGCTTCTGTGGGGAGAAGCGACACGACTCCAGGTTATCCCGTGGGGAGAAGTGACGAGACTACTAGTTAAAGACAAATAGCTTTCTAATAGCCTTGTCACTTAACCCCACAGTTGACAGCGCGGCTTTTCGGTAGGCAGTGTGCCGCAACATTTGCTCTTAAGAGGCGCTGTTGTCAGGGGATAGCGACACTTCCAACGTTCATCGGCTGGTCCTAGTCCATGGCCGTGAGCGGGCACGGGAGATGGTGGACGCGAAGATGCGGCCATTGGTTGATATCGCTGCCGAGGTGCTGGCCGACGACACACAACGCATCGGGATATCCTATACCGGCTTTTGCCTTACCGCCTTGCCGCACAAGCGGCTGTTGGACGATCAGCCCTGGGAAAAGAGGGGACACCGGGTCACCCTGTTGGTGGAACCTGGCCGACTGAAACATGGCGGCAAGATCAAGCTTTTTGGCGTGCCCTACGGTGCCCGCGCCCGGATGATTCTACTCTACCTGCAAACACAGGCAATCCGCACTAGCAGCCGTGAGGTGGCGCTTGGCCGTTCCATGCGCGATTGGATGGAACGCATGGGCCTCGCCATCGGCGGCGAGACGGCCCACGCGCTGCGCGAGCAGGCGGCCCGGATATCCGCCTGTAGCCTAAAATTCTTTTGGGATGACGCCGGGTCCGATGGATTCGAACGAGGAGCCATCGTCAGGTCAGGTCTGAGGTTTCACGCTGAGGACAGCACCCAAGGTTCCCTTTGGGAAGATCGGGTTGTGCTGGACGAGGTGTTCTTCGCAGCCCTTCGAGATCATCCCGTGCCATTGCTAGAGGCCGCGATCCGCCAACTACGCGACCGCTCCATGTCCCTCGATATCTATGTATGGCTCGCGTGGCGACTACACCGGCTGCCGAAGCCGACCAGCATTTCATGGCCCGCACTACATGCGCAGTTCGGCACCGGCTTTAAGGCCGTCCGGCAGTTCAAGCCGCGTTTCACTGAGGCGCTCGAGGCAGCCCTTGCCGCCTACCCCGAGGCACGTGTGGGCCTTGAGGATAAGGCAATCACTTTGTACCCGGCCCGGCCACCGATAGCCCGCATCGCCTAACCTCAGGGCGTCACTTAACCCCACATCCGGCTATCTTCCACCGCTCTGCTGCAGGGCAGCCCGATTCCCAGCCTACAAGGACCTGGTCGGTTTCGACTTCGACTCCAGCGAGGTCAATGAAGCCATGTGGACTGGTCGGTTGTCAGATGGAGTCTATGCCTTCCCCGGTCAGCGACCTTCGCGCTCTGCGAAGAAGCGCTCGGCGAGACCCGCGGTCTGCCGGCGCAGGTCTCGGATTTGCTGCCCGTACCGCAGCGCAGCACCGATCTCGTTCGCCTCGGCGTAGTGAAGGAGCGAGACCCGCGGCGTGTGGCCCATCGTCTCGGCCGCATCGAAGGCGGCCTCCGGGGAGCGCCGTGCGGCGGTTGAACGCAACCACTTTCTAGCCGTGTGTGGCCCTGCGGCCTCGCCGAACCATTCCCGTATCCGTCGCTGGAAAATCCGTGTCAGGCCGGCTTGGTCGAGCGGCTCGCCCTGCTTGCCGAGCCAGAGTGCGTCCGTCGCTGCCGCATTGTCGAACAACGGCCGGGCCTGGGATAGGTAATCGCGCATCAGCGCGCTGCATGCCTCATCCAGCGGCAGGAGGTTCTGGTGGCGGCCTCCCTTTACGTCTTCTGCCGGGAAGCGGCATTCGAAGCAGCCGTCGTGCAGCACCCTGATGTGCGTGCCCAGCCGCATGGCCGCGACGCTCGAAACCCGCGGCGCACCCATCGCGAACAGCCCCATCAGTGCGGCATCCCGTGACGAGGTCCGCCGCGCGTCCGGGCTGCGGGCCCGCAGTCCCGCCTCATGCAGCGCACGGACGTGCCGCATGACATCCATTGTATCGCGCGGCACAAACGGTTTCGGTTTGCTCGGAAGGAGGCTGGCCAATGGCATGCCGCGCGGCTTCAGGATAAACGACGTGTCGCTTGACGGCGCGACAAGACGAAGGGTCGCATGCAGGGACATCAGGTAAAGCGCGATCGTGCTGTCGATCCGTCCTGCTCCGCGCATCGCCTCGACCCAGCCGTCAAGCCGTTTCAGTGTCACGCGCGCGTCGGGCAAGGCCACAGGGTCCAGCTCATCGCTGTCGACCAGGTAGCGCAGCCAGATTCCGTAGGCCGTGCGATAGATCTTGGCGGTTCGCGGGCTCAGATCGTGACCAGCCCCAGTGGGGCCGAACAGGCTGTGATGCGCCGTGAAAGCCTCGTCCCAGGCCGTCCGATCTGCGGCAGGCCACGCCGAGACGGGCAACGGACTTAGCCTTGCCATGGTGCCCTCCGTGACTTCAGCTTGCGTTCAAGGTCGGGAAAGTACGCCTCTGCCAGGCGCTTTGTCTTGCGCCGCTCCTGGGAGACCGTGGCCGAGAGCCGGATGGCGGCCGCGCGTTGATCGTTTCGCCGATAGAACATTAGCGCTGTTTCGAGACTGCTATGGCCAAGCACGGCACGGAGATCGTCGATCGCATGCGGGTTTCGCTCGAGGATCAACGCGCCGACGAAGGCCCGGAAGGCGTGCGGATTGACGCGTATGCCGATGACATCATGCAGGATCTCGGTGATCGCCGTCGCGAACGACGCCTTCTCACGTGGCCGGCCGGCCGACACCTGGCCCGGAAAAACCCAGTTCATATCGGCGTTCGGCAACGCGGGTCGATAGTTCTCCAGGTAGTCGCGAATGCGCGCGATAGTCTCGTCCCCCAACGGGAATTCAACGAGTTTGCCGGTCTTGCTGGTGGCTACGCGCACCGTTCCGCTCCATCGCCCGCGGCCCCTTGAGGTCAGTATCAGCTCTTCGCCCAGGCGCAAGGCTTGCAGATCGGAGCGCCTGAGGGGGGCGTGCAGGAGGATTTCGATGGCGACCGCAAGACCGGCGAGCCACCCGGCATCCACCGGGCGCGGCGGATGAAACACATCCTTACGGTCGGTCCACCCATCCCGCAGGCGCGCCGCGCGCTTCAGGAGGGGCGAGGGTGCATGCAGAAGGGCCGCCCGTATCGTGGGATCGTCGAGCTTGTCGAGAAGGGCCGCGTTGCGTTCCGTCATCTCGGTGCGCTGCTTGGGTGCGGCGGGCTTTAGCAGCGCCTTCAGTTTGCCCCATTCTCCGGGCGGCAGCTCGAGGTATTGGGCGACCGAGGCCACTGTCGTGGCGAGATGGCCAAGGTCGGTCGTCACCTGCTCGCCGGCCCTACGATAGTGCCAATCGAGGGCCGTCTTCACGAACCGTGTAGAGATGACGACATCCAGCGAGTCAATCTCGGCCATGGGAATCCCGCCCTGCACGGCGCCCCACAGCAGGCGACGCAGGTTGTAGCGGTGGTTGGTGACCGTTGAAGGTTTGACTACGCGGTGTTGCGGCCCTGTATAGAGACCGCCGCCGCCGCCGCTGGGGGCCCCGATACCGGCCACGTAGGCGGCGACGCCCTCCTGCAGCCCCGGGGGGTAAGCCTCGAAGGGAGCTGACCGATGCAGCGTCTGCCCGGTCACGCCCAACCGCACCGCCGGCCACCCCTCGATATCGCGGCTCGCGTGGTTCCACTGCGAGGCCACCCGCCGCGCATGATTGCCCGATGTCCCGCCGCCACGCGTCGCAGTGCGATGTTGAGAGTACGTTTCGAGCGTCATGCCGCCGACCTCTTCCGGGGCGATCCCCTCGCTCGCGCAGAAACCGATAAAGGACCTGAGCCGCAGAAAGTCTTGGCCGCCGGGCAACCGCGAGAGCAGCTCGGTCCAGGCCGGATGGTCAGCCTTTTGGGGCCTGATACGCTCTGGTGCCAGAAGCCCGAACCGGCGCAGGACCTGGCGCAGTGCGATGCCGTAGTTGATGAACGTTCCCGCTTTTACGCCAAGCGTCACGGGGCGGGCGCGCTCCAGCAGCGTGAGCAATTCACCCGGATCGAAGCGGACGGCTTCGGCCGGCTTGCCGGCGAGACGCGCGACGGCGCGCAGCGTAGAGGTGATGGTGCTGCGCCGGTGCGCGGAGAGGTCGGCGCAACCGCGAACTGCGGTGATGGCCTCCGCCACCGTGCGCGGCACGAGATGGGGCGGCGCTGGCTTCTCCGGCGGGACCGGGGGCGGGAGCTGTGTCCGTGGCGGCGCCGGAACCGGCTCCGCGAGCAGCGGGTCCGGTGGGGGGACTGGGGCCAGGATCTGTGTCTGTGCCGGGGTTGGAACCGGCTCTGGAAGCGCGAGGAGCATCTGTGACATGGCGGAATTCCTTGTAGGCGAACGCGGTCGGAAAATCACGGAAATTTGTGGGAACGGGTGGCATGCAGACCACCAAACTGAGTGTCGTCCCTTTCCATCCAAAGGGTGTATCCATCTGTAAAATCAGGATCTCCTGTCATGCTTGCGATGGCCCTGCCGGATCAGGGTCTCGACCTCGGCAATCGAGAAATAACGGCGCCCGCGGATGCGCTGAGGGATCAGGATGCCGGCAGTTTCCCAGTTCGCCAGGGTCCGCAGGGTGACGCTGAACGTCTCGGCGACCTCCCCTGCGGTCAGCACGGCCTGCCCTGGCATCCGATCGTTCGCCACGAGCGCGTCTGGTCGCTGCTCCCCCGCCCGCTCGAAGAGAGCGGCAGAAGTCGCGGCGGCCCGGGAGGGCGTGGACGACGCGTGAGCCGCCTCCAGGATCCCGGTGGCCGACAGCAGGGACGGGAAATCGAGCCCCGGCACGACACTGCCCTCTCGGTCGTCCGGGTCGGCGGGCGACGGATGCGATGCCGGTGCGGCGGGGGGAGGAGGTTGAAGGTCGTCGAACGCAGGCTGGTGCCCGGTCGCGGCATGGCGCCTGCCTGGCGCCGCGCGAGAACCCTGGCGAGGCGGTCCGGGTCTCGTGGGAGGAATTGCCATCCGCGGGGGATGGGAAGGCGGGGTGGGTGACATGGTGGCCCTCGTTGCTGAGGGCCTCTGTGCACAGGGCGGCCGTTCCCCAACCAAGCCCGTAATCGGTCTGCAAGCACTTTTTTGCGGTTCCCGCAGTTTTCTGGCGATCGCGGGCGGGGCCTCTGCTGGGCCTGTGGCGGTCGCGAACGCATCAGTAAACCATTGATAGGACGATATATTATTATTAGAGTTTTACTCTAATAGCCGACCATGGGTAGAATTAGAGCGTTGCTCTATGATGTGATCTTTGGCGACGGACATAAAATCCCGCATCCTGACCGCGGCCATGAAGGCCTTCCTCGACGGCGGCTTCGAGGTCCCGATCAGCCGGATCCGGACCGATGCCGGGCTCAGCAACGGCAGCTTCTTTCACCTGTTCAAAACCAGGCACGCGCTGGTCCAGGCGGTGGTGGGCGAGATCCTCGCCGAACGCCAGACGGCAAGGATGATGGCCTTCACCGCCCCGGGGACCGCGGGGGAAGCAGCCGTGACCGGTGCGGTGACGGCCTTTCTGCGATGGTGTGAAACCGAGGCCGGCCATGCCCGGTTGCTGCTGATCCTGCCCGCCGGCGTCCCCGACCCTGATCACGCGGCGGCGGGCGGGGCGGCCAGTCCGCGGGAGGAGATCGAAATCCTCGAAGCCTGGGCCGCGCCGCTGATCGAACGCGGAGAGATCAGACCCCTGTCGGGTGGGCGCCTCCATGCCCTTATCTTCGGGCCGGCCGAACTGGCGGTCCGCCAATGGCTTCAGGCCGCCTCCGCCGAAAACCCGCTGTCGTTTGCCCAGGATCTGGGGGAGGCGGCCTGGGCGGCGATCAAGGCCAGACCTGTGCCGCCATCCGTTAGGAGCCGCCGTCCCACCAGGCCGGAACCGGCGGATCAGCCTCAGAACATGCTGCCTTTTTGAAGCAAGAGTATCGCATCCTCCCAGGTCAGCCGGCGGCATGCGGATAGCGTGAGGCAGGGGGTTCGGCCGTGAGATGCAAAAAGCCCCACGGTGGATACCGTGGGGCTTGGTCTTGATGGGCCGAGAGCGGCCGGGGTGCCGGACTATGGCGGCAATTCCGCCAAGGGCGTCTGTGCCGGCCGGCGGATCGGTTACCCGCTCGCCTGGAAAGGTGGCGCTGTTGCCTCCACCCGTGTGACAAACAAAGAGTTCGTGATGAGGTCCATCTGGTGTGGCGGGGGCGCGAAGGGCGGCAGGAGTTTGATCGGCCCAGGTCCGAGGCCGCATTCCGTCCGGATCGCATTCCGGCGGCCGGTCGGTCTCGGCATGCATCAGTGGTCAGGAGAGGATGCCTCCCCGGGGACCGTCGGAACGATCGTTCGACATGGGGGGCCGGGGCGCCTGCCGCTGATGCCGGCCGCGGTGCGGGCGGTGCCGGAACGGAATGGGGGAGGGGCTCTCAGGCCGGCATCTTGCCGGCGACCCGCCGGAGCGGGTTTCGGGGGGTGGTTCGCATGAGCGAACCGGACGGCCTTACTCGGGGATGAGCATCTCCTTGAAGACGCCCAAGCTGTGGCGTCCCTGGTGGTAGAGATTGTCGATGACCTCGGCCAGAAGCAGGTTGTTGGCGCGCCAGGTCTCGAGGACCTGTGCGGGCTCCAGCCGCGCGTATGACGCCTTGTCAGGTGCCTCCTTGACCATCTCGATGGCCAGGTTGGCGGACTCGAGCGCGATGTTCAGGCTGTCGATGGCCTGGCGCAGCCGGGCTTCCAGGGCGCGAACGGATTCCCTGGCCTGAGCCTGGGACGCGGTCGCGACAGCCGGGTCGGCCCCGGGTGAGGATGGTGTCTGTGTCATGGAGAAAGTCCTTCTGGTCGCGCCCTTCTTCGTCCACCGCGTCAGCGGCGGGTGCAGACCTGGGTTTGACAGGCCGGGATTGTGTCCGTGCCGGTCAGGAAGGAAGGCGGACCGCGATAATGTCTGCCAATAATATATAGTATAATCTATGAATATTTCAATATATACTTTATTACACCGGCGAAAATAGAGCATCATCCTATGAACATACAGAATTTCATCAGATATATCTGCGGTCTATACCTGTGACTTCAACCCTTATGAGCCAGATTGCGTCCGGAGCACCAGGTACTGGATGCCAGTACCGGTCGCAGGGCACGACCCTCTTTGCGTCGGGGGTGGCGGGCCAGATGCCGAAGAGGGATCGAAGTAGGGGCTTCCGCTTCCGATTGCTGGGGCGCCTCCGGTTGACTCTGGCTCGTGGGCCTCGGCACCTGTCCGGAACAGCGCCAAAACGTCGGAAAATTTGACGAAAACGCGAGATTTTGGGGCGAGTACAAGGAAACAGCGAGATTCTACTTCTACCAGAGGGACTCAGAGAAAGCCGGGTTGGACTAAACCGCTTCGCGGTAGCTCTGTGATTTGAACACCGCATTTCCAATCGACCCCGTTCCGTTGGAAGCAAGCGATCGGTCCCCCCTCGTCTGACACCTCAACTGCGAGACGATGCGCCGGCGCCATGTGGCGCTGTTCATCTCGCAGAGGAGTTGGTCATGACCCCACTTCGTCAACGCATGATCGAGGACATGCGCATCCGCAACCTCGCCCCGCGGACCCAAACCGCCTATGTCGAACACGTCCTCCGGTTCGCCCGCCACTTCCGCAAATCGCCCGACCAGCTCGGCCCCGCTGAGATCCGGGCCTGGCTGATCCATCTGACCCAGGACAAACACCTGTCGGCCAGCTCGATCTCCGTCACGGTTGCGGCACTGCGGTTCTTCTACGTCGTCACCCTCAAACGGACCTGGACGCTGGAGGATGACATCCCAACCGGCCGCCAGCCCACCAAGCTACCGGTTGTGCTCAGTCCGGAGGAAGTCAGCCAGTTCCTGAACGCCGTGCGCCTCCTGAAGCACCGCGTGATCCTGACCGTATGTTACGCAGCGGGATTGCGCATCTCCGAGGTGGTGCACCTGAAGCCGGGCGCGATCGACAGCCAACGCATGGTCATCCGAGTGGATGCGGGCAAAGGCGCGAAAGACCGCTACGTGATGCTCTCGCCGAGGTTGCTGGACCTGCTGCGGGAATACTGGAAGATAACACGTCCGAGAGAATGGCTGTTCCCGGGCCGGGACGATCACCACCCGATCCACACAGCCACCGTCGAACTGGCCTGTCGCGAGGCTCGTGAGCGTTCCGGCATCAGCAAGCCGGTCACGCCGCATTCCCTGCGCCACGCCTTCGCGGTGCATCTGCTGGAATCGGGCGCCGATCTGCGCACCATCCAGTTGTTGCTGGGCCATCGCGGTCTCGGCACCACGTCGCACTATCTGCGGATCGCCACCAGCAAAGTGTGCGCCACGGCCAGTCCGCTGGACGCCTTGGTCGTCAGGCCACCCGCGGTACCGGACCTGGTCCCCGCCTGACGGACGGGTCTCATGACCCACGAGGGGCTGGAAGTGGCGGATGTGTTCCGTCACTTCGGCCCGGCTTTTCGCGACCGGCATGCTGCGTCGCTGTCCACCGCGCGCCAGCGTGCCATGAGCGCGATCGAACGCTGCCGCACCGCCGCCCTCGGCGGTCACGTCGAGCAGTGCGGCGACTGCGATCATCAGCGGGTCGCGTATAACTCGTGCCGGAACAGGAACTGTCCGAAATGCCAGGGTCTTGCTCGCGCCCAATGGCTGGAGGACCGTCAGGCGGAACTGCTCGACGTGCCCTACTTCCACGTCGTGTTCACCGTGCCGGCAGAGATCGAGGTCATCGCCTTCCAGAACCAGACCGTGGTCTACGACATCCTGTTCCGGGCAGTGTCCGAGACGCTGCGTAAGATCGCCGCCGATCCAAAGCATCTCGGCGCGGAGATCGGCTTCCTGGCGGTGCTGCACACCTGGGGGCAGAACCTGATGCACCACCCGCATCTGCACTGTCTCATCCCCGGCGGCGGGATCGCGCCGGACGGCAAGACTTGGGTGGCTTGCCGGCCGGGGTTCTTTCTGTCGGTCCGGGTGCTGTCGCGGATGTTCCGGGGTTTGTTTCTGCATTACCTGGAGCAGGCCTTTGTCGCTGGTGAACTGAACTTCTTCTCCGCTCACCGTCACCTGTATGAACCCGCCGCGTTCCGACGTTACTTGGCTCCGCTTCATGCCACCGAGTGGGTCGTCTATGCGAAGCGGCCCTTCGCCGGACCGGCACAGGTCCTCGACTATGTCGGGCGGTATACGCACCGTGTCGCCATCTCCAACAACCGCCTGGTGTCCATGGACGACGGCAAGGTCCGCTTCCGTTGGAAGGACTATCGGGACGGCAACCGCCAGAAGACGATGACCCTGGAAGGCGGGGAGTTCATCCGCCGCTTCCTGATCCATGTGCTGCCGGACGGGTTTCACCGCATCCGCTACTACGGCTTTCTCGGCAACTGTCATCGTGCGCGGAAGCTGGCACTGTGCCGGGATCTGCTCGGGATGGTGCCAGTTGCTCCGGCCGATCCGCCGGCTGACTTCCGCGACCGGTTCGAGGCACTGACCGGGCGATCCTTGCGGCAATGTCCCCACTGCCAAGTCGGCACCATGGTGGTCATCGCCTGCATCCCGCGGCCAACGGTCTGTCTGCCAGGTCCGGACACATCATGATCCGGGATCGGCGTTTCGACCGAATGACGCTGACCAGACCGCCAGATCGGGGTGGGGATACTTGTGCCCCGTGCCGCCAAGAGGGGCCTGGCGAGGAAAGCGATGCTCAAATTCAGCCGCCTCTGCCCCTTCGGCGACGTGGCTGGCACACCACACAGCCTCAAACCGCCGCTCTTGGTGTCACGCGAATGCACAGGCGATGGGGCTGGGGGTATTCAACGCCCATAGCTCGGGCGGCGGCGGGAGCGGTTTAGTCCAACACGTTTTTCGCTCACCGGCGCGGATTCCAGCGAAGGAGCCCCGATAGAGAGGCTCGTGCGCCGCGCCGCCAAGCGAAAAACGCTATACGTTTGCTGGTGAGGTCTCGGAGCGAGGGCAAAGCGGGACCAGCCCCGCGTAAAGCCGCGAGGTGGCCGCTCGCCCACACGATCAGGTTTGCCGGAGCCGGCCCCGTCGCTTTAGGCCCCCACCACCCGAACAAGCCGGTGGCGAGGAAGATTCGCTGCTTCTCGAGGGGTGCTTTTCCCCCCGGCGTCCCTGGGCCTCGAATCTACGCGGTGCCCTTCCAGGTGCATGACGCTGCCCACAGTACCTGGGATCACTGCCTGCGCTGCCGTCTTTACCCGCACACAGACATGAACCGCCCCGGTGCTGAACACCGGGGCGATGGCGCATCCTGTCATCGGATCCGGCCGATTCGCAATGGGGAATCCGGCAAACCGGTCGGCCGCACTTGCGACCAGGACGGCCGGGACAGAAAATCCCCCGAGGCGAGGGCCTCGGGGGAGTGTTGTGTGGGGGTTGGCGTCTTGAGAGTCAGGCTTGGCCTCACACGCCGGATCGGGCCCAGGCAAGGGCCAGCAGATGCTTCAGGAGCTGGTTCTCCTGCTCCAGCCGATGCAGGCGATCCATGAGGGGATCGACGGACACGAGCATCTGGTCCGATCCCGGCGAACGGGTCGTGAGGTCCGATGACGCGGGGGAGGGCCGGCGGAGAAGCCCGTCCTCGCCTGACGCGTCGGCCTGGTCTGCCGGCATGGCTCGCAATGTCGGGCCGCTCGTGAGGCTGTGGCCCGACGGCATGATGAAGGCCATGAGATCCGTGTGTGGGAAGGCCTCCTTGATGCGGGCCAGCGTACTGACGCTGAGAGACGAGGTACGCCCCGCCATGAAATTGCAAAGCAGGTTTATCCGACGGATCCCCGCGCGCCGCGCGAGTCCGGTCAGGGTGATGCCTTCCCGCCGCAGCAAGGCACGCAGGGCCTCCCGCCGGGCTTCGGCGAGGATGGCTGTGCGCTCGTTGGCGGCAGGCTGGGTTGGAGGGGGGTTGGTCATGGTTTCGCCTTTCGGGAAACGGGTCTGCCCGCTTTTCCCCGAACCGGTGGATCACCGGTCGCAGACGGCGTGATGCACAACGGGCCCATCCGGGAAACTGTCCGGGCGGGCTCCATGGAATTGTGGGAAGGGGGCAGACCATGATGTCTGCCATATCTATATATTGCTAAATCATAACATTACAAGATGTGATGGATTCTGATAATGGGGGATGCGGTAAGGGCCTGACCAAGATTCGGATGGATGTCGAAAAACCTGCCAGCCAAGGTATCCACACACTCGGCATCGGCGAGATATATAAATCTAAACCGGAACGAACGTACCAGCTGGGACCACATCGGACATCATAAATTATCAACAATATAAAAATGCTACTGGCACTCTCTCCCAGGCAGTGGATCAGTGCGTCATCGCTGAGTCATCAGCCCGACATCACCACATCCGCGCGGCGATGCTCTGCTCTTCCGCGCCGACGGCGTCGGCGTAGATCGCGGTGGTGCTGAGCTGGGCGTGCCCCAGCCACTTCTGTACCATGTTGAGCGGGATGCCGGCGGACACCGCCGCCACGCCGAAGCCGTGCCGCAAACCTTTGG
>CAMATI010000179.1 GCA_945861095.1 Asaia bogorensis
GATCATCGCACCACTTGACCATTACGTCAGAGCGCGGCTCCGTCCTGCCTGAGTGGCAGGTGCACCGAAAGTCGCGGAGCGCTGCCGATAGGATCAACCGGCTTGGGGAACCCAAGACCGGCGTGCCCACGGTTTTGCCCCTATTACAATGGATGCTCACAAGGCACTGATTCAACACGTATTGTCTGAAAATCCGGCAGTTGCTAACGGCATCCGTCCAATTCCTGGAACGGGCCGATTGCGCCTGTCCACGGTATGCCTTGTTTCTCCGATCATGCCTCAACATCCCGGCCTATCTTACTGATCCCGCCGTATATTTTGGGCGTCACATCGTTATCTCGACGCCGACCGGGCTGTCCGCGACCGTTGCCTTTCCCTGCGAGAATCGCCGGTTTCCGTTACAATTCCGTGCGAAAACCCCCCGTTTTCATTCCAGACCCGCGCGGTTAACCCCTGCTCGACGGACGTGCATCACGCCTAATTTCTGTGCAAATCGTCCCGCTCGGCTCTTTGCCCCCCCGCCCCGGTCATTCGGCGCCGCAATGCCCGCCCCAGTTGCCCAAACCGGTTTGGGGGGTTTTGATCGCCCCCTGCATCCCGGCCATCCCGGCAGGAAACGACGGAGGAAACCATGGACTTCAAACTGTCCGAGGAAGACGCCCAACTCGTCGAAATGATCGACCGCGTGGCCATGGAGCAATTCCGCCCCACCGCCTTCGACGATCGCGACACGCCCCGCCGCCCGGTGGAAAACATGCGCGTCCTGGGCGAGCTTGGTATCCTGGGCATCTGCCTGCCCGAGGAAGTGGGTGGCGCCGGCCGCACCGCGATTTCCGGCATCCTGGCCATCGAGCGCATCGCCCATGCCTGCCCGCGCACCGGGGCCGCCGCGCTGATGGCGATCTCCGGTCCCGGCATGTTCATCGCCCGCTGGGGCAACGCCGAACAGAAAGCCCGCTACCTGCCGCCGGTGCTGCGCGGAGAGGCCGCCTGGTCGATCTCTCTGACCGAGCCGCACGCCGGCACCGCGCTGACCGACCTGACCACGCGCGCAACGATCGACGGCGCGGTCTGTCGGATCAACGGCCAGAAGACGTTTTGCAGCAACGCCACCCTGAACGATCACATCCTGCTGTTTTGTCGTTTCGGACCCGGGACGGCCGGGATCGGCGCGGTGATCCTGGATCGTGACACGCCCGGCCTGACCATCAGCAGTCCGCACCATCACATGGGCGGGACTGTGTGGAACGAACTGTTTCTTGATGATGCAACGATCCCGGTGGAGAACGTGCTGTTCCCTGGCAACGCCTTCAGCAAGCTGATGGGAAGCTACAGCCTGGAACGCACCGCCGCCGGCGCCTGGGCCATCGGCATCGCCCAGGCCGCATTCGAAATGGCCCGCGACTATGCGCTGGAGCGCAAGCAGTTCGGCCGCCCGATCAGCGACTTCCAGTTCGTGCAAGGCCGTCTGGCCGATATGTATCTACGGCTGGAGCAGGCCCGCTGGCTGGTCTACAAGGCCTGCGTCGACGCGGACGGATCGGCGTCGCGCATGGAATCCTCCGCCGCCAAGGTGGTGGCGACGGAAGCCGCGGTGTTCGTCACCGATGCCGCCATGCAGATGTTCGGCGCCAGCGGGATGTCGCGGGAAATGCCGCTGGAATGGATGTATCGGATGGTGCGTCCCTACACCGTGGCTGGCGGAACGTCCGACATCCATCGCAGCATGATCGCGGCCGAGATTCTGGGGCGGAGGATCGATCAGCGGCATCCGAGGGTGTAATATCAACCGGCCGAAAGAATAACCCGTTGGACAGCAGCTCCGCCATGGCGGCCCCACGGGTCAAGCCCGGCAATGACGGTGATGGGCCGTCGGTATGACGACCCACCGCTACCCCGGCAGTTCCAGCACGTTCTTCGTCAGAATATTCCGCTGGATTTCATTCGTGCCGCTGTAGATCGAGGCCGGGCGGGATTGCAGGAACAGCCCGGCCGGGTTGAGCGCCCGGTTGCCCTCCATCGGTTCCAGCCCGGCGCCGTGCTCTCCGGCAATTTCCAGCATCGTTTCGGCGATGCGCTGGAACAGTTCGGTCTGGAAGATCTTCAGCATGGACACGTCGGGTCCGGGCACCTCCCCGCGGCGGACCTGGGCCAGGTACGTCTCATACAGGTCGGTCAGATCGGCGACATCGGCGCGATGGCGGGCGTAGCGTTCCTGGATATCCTCATCGTCCCACACGCCCATCCGAAGGGCCACATCGCGCATGCGGGCCAGTGCGTAGCTGGCCTGTTTGGGGGATCCGACATAGATCCTTTCGAACCCGAGCAGATCCTTGGCCATGGACCAGCCCTTGTTGGGCTGGCCGACCATGTTCGCGGCGGGCACGCGGACATTGTCGAAGAAGGTCTCGGCGAACTCCGCGTTCAGGTCCAGGGTGACGAGCGGCCGCACGGTGATCCCGGGCGTGTCCATCGGCACCAGGAAGAAGCTGATGCCTTCCTGCTTCTTCGCCTGGCGGTTGGTGCGCGCCAGCACGTAGATCATATTGGCGTCCATCGCCATCGACGTCCAGATTTTCTGTCCATTGATGATGTAATGATCGCCGTCCTGCTCCGCGTGCGTACGCAGCGACGCCAGGTCAGAGCCGGCATTCGGCTCGCTGTAGCCCTGGCACCAGATATGTTCGCCGGTCAGGATTTTCGGCAGGAAGAAATCGCGCTGTTGCTTGGTGCCGTGCGCGATGAGCAACGGGCCGATCATCAGCACGCCCTGGTCGATCAGGCGGGCGCAGCCGTACTGCTCGAACTCATCGAGCATGATGAGTTGCTTGGCCGTGGTCAGGCCCATGCCGCCGAATTCCACCGGCCAGCCCGGGCAGAGCCAGCCCTTCCGCGCCAGGCGGAAATACCACTCCTTGCTCTCCTCCCAATGCAGACGCTTGATCGGGTTGCGGATTTCCGGCGGATAATTGTCCGCGACCCAGGAGCGGACGAGAAGACGAAACGCCTCGTCGTCCATGGCATTGAGGCGGGTGGACATGGTCGTGCTCATGCGGCGACTCCGAGGAAGCGGACGATGGGCAGAAGCTGGGTCGCGGTCATCTCGGGCCCGGTCTGGATCCGGCAACCCATCCCCGCCGCGAGCGTCAGGAATGGCGTCATGGCGGGTGAGGTGACGACGTCGGCGGCGAAACAGGTGGCGGGCAGATCGGCCAGCATGGCGGCGGGCAGCGGCAGGCTGGGGTCGTCGTTCATACCCACCGGCGTGCCGTTCACCAGCAGGTCCAGATCGCCGACCCGGTCGATGCCGCCGGTGATCTCCACGGCCGGGAAGCCCGCGCGCAGCAGACCGATCAACCGGTCCTGTTTGGCCGTGTCCATGTCCTGAATGCGCAGGCTCGCCGCACCGGTTTCGCACAGCGAGTTGGCAATCGCCGAGGCAACCCCGCCGGCCCCGATCACCGCCGTGCGCTTGCCGGACGGGGAGAACCCGTGTCCGGCCAGTGCCTCCACGAAGCCGACGCCGTCGAACATGTCACCGGTCAGGGTGCCGTCCGGATCGCGGCGCACCGCGTTGACGGTAGAGAACCGACGCGCGCGATCGGTCAGACGATCCGCGAGCGGGGTCATCACCTGCTTGTAGGGCACGGTGATGATGATGCCGCGCAGATTGTGCCAGCGCCGGGCCGTATCCACGAATGGCTGGATGCGGTCCGGCGCGATGTCCATCGGGATCAGCACCGTATCCAGCCCGTGCTCGCCAAAATACCGGTTCATCACACCCGGCATCTTCACCTGGATGATCGGCGTGCCGATCAGAACCACGACTCCTGTCGCGCCGGAGATGTCCATGAGTCTGCTCCCTGATCAATCCTCGTCGGTTTCAGGGGCCAGATCGCGGAACCGGGCGCGATGCAGCGCGGCGGACCCATAGGCCGGCGCGAGGACCATCATCTTGCGCAGGAACAGGCCGGGGTCGGCGGCGTCGGTGTAGCCGATACCGCCATGCAACTGGATGCACTGACGGGTGACGAGGCTGGCCGCATCCGACGCCCGCGCCTTGGCGCGCGAGACCGCGGCCTTGCGGGTGTTGGCATCGTCGCTGTTGTCCTGGATCGCGGCGGCGGCGTTCACCGTCGCGCGGGCCAGCGAGACCTGGATCTTCAGATCGGCGGAGCGGTGCTGCAACGCCTGGAAGCTGCCGATCTTGCGGCCGAACTGCTCCCGCGTTTTCAGGTATTCCAGGGTGATGCCGAAGACCCGGTCCATCACGCCCAGCAGATAGGCGCTGGTGGCCATGGTGGCTTTCTCCAGCGCCTCATGCGCGTCCCCGGCGATTTCCTCGCAGGGCGCGCCATCCAGGGTCAGGGTGCCGACATTGCCGCCGTCCTGGGTCTGTTGCAGTTCCAGATGCACGCCGGGGGCGTTGCGGTCCACCAGGGCCAGGCCGTGAGTCGTGGTCACCAGGAACGCATCGGCGCCGGCGGCCATGGAAACGAACATTTTCTTGCCGGACACGCGCCCGTTACCGACATGCCCGGCGGCGGCGGTGTCGATGCTGTGCGGCTTGTCCTGCCAGGCCGGCAGGATGATCCGTTCCCCCGACATCACCCCGGGCAGGTGATCCGCGGGCAGCAGCAGGGCTGCCATGGCGGCTGGTATCAGCGGTTCGGGGATCAGGGAGGCGCCAAGTTCCTCGGTCAACGCGCAGAATTCCTGCACGCCGAGACCGGAGCCGCCATTATCCTCGGGGATCAGGAGGCCGAGCCAACCCATGTTGCACATTTCGCTCCAGACGGAGCGGTCGAAGCCGGGCTCGGTGAACCGCAGGGCGCGGATGCGCTTCAGGTCGCTGGTGCGCGGGGCGATGCCGGCCGCGCTGTCGCGGATCATGCGCAGGCTTTCGGCGCGCTCTTCCGAGATGCTCATTCGTTTCCTCCGTTTGGTGGCGGATCGTCGCGCCGGGACCGGCGTGGGTCAAGGTGCCGGGGGCGGGGTGGCCGGGGGCGAAGTTGACGGGGCGGGGTTGGCTCGGGGCGCTTCGTGCGCCTTGTGCTTTGCAGCCGAGGGCGTCGGGCCGGTATTGCCAGCCCGACGGTGGGGCGACCTATGCCGGCAGATGCAGCTTCGCTTCCGTCTTCGCCTGCAGGTTCTCAAACGTCAGGCCGGGCGCCATGCCCAGGACCACGAAGCCACGCTCCGTCACGTCGATCGTGGCCAGATTCGTGTAGACGCGCTTCACCGCGGCCGGCGCGGTCAGCGGGTAGGTGCACTTCGTTACCAGCTTGGGGGAGCCATCCTTGGTGGTGTGCTCCATCAGGACCCACAGCCGCTTGGCGCCGGCCGCCAGATCCATGGCGCCACCGACCGCGGGGGCGGTGTCGTTTTCCGATGTTGCCCAGTTGGCGATGTCACCATTGTCGGCGACCTGGAACGCGCCCAGCACGCACAGGTCCAGATGCCCGCCGCGGATCATCGAGAAACTGTCGGCGTGGTGGCACATGCTGCCGCCGGGCCGCAAGGTGATGTACTGCTTGCCGGCGTTGATCAGCCAGGGCTCGATCTTGTCCTTCTCGGGCGCCGGGCCCATGCCCAGCACGCCGTTTTCGGAGTGAAAGATCACCTCCCGGTCCAGCGGCACGTGATCGGCCACCGCGGTGGGGATGCCGATGCCCAGGTTCACATACCAGCCTTCCGGTATGTCGTTGGCCACGCGCAGGGCCATCTGGGTGCGGCTGAAAGGCTTGAAATCGGCGACGGCTGAGCCGGACATCGCTTGCGTCTCCCGTTAAGAGTCAGAAACCGGATGGATCACCGTAGGGCACATGGAGCACGCGGTCCACGAAGATGCCCGGGGTAACGATATGGTCGGGGTCGATTGCGCCGAGTTCGCGCACATGCTGGGTCTGCACGACGGTCAGCTTGGACGCCATGGCGACGATCGGATTGAAGTTCCGCCCGGCCAGCTTGTAGGTCAGGTTGCCCCAGCGATCGGCTTCCCACGCTTCCACCAGACCCAGGTCGCCGTGCAGGGCGTTCTCCAGGATATAGGTGCGGCCGTCGATCTCCCGATGTTCCTTGCCGACGGCCATCTTGGTGCCGACGCCGGTCGCGGTGAAGAACGCCGGCACCCCTGCCCCGGCCGCGCGCATGCGTTCGGCAAGCGTGCCTTGCGGGACGATTTCCAGCTCGATCTTGCCGGCGCGATACAGGGTTTCGAACACGACGGGGTCGGAGCTGCGCGGGAAGGAGCAGACGATCTTGCGCACCCGGCCCAGTTCCATCAGGCGAGCAAGGCCGATATGGCCGGTGCCGGCGTTGTTGCAGGCGACCGTCAGGTCCTTGGCGCCCTGCTCGATCAGCCCGTCGATCAGCACATTCGGCTGGCCGACGGCGCCAAACCCCGCGAGCAGCACGGTGGAGCCATCCTTGATGTCCGCCATGGCGTCCGCCATGGACTGGACGATCTTGTTGATCATGCGGTGCGTTCCCTGGTTGCGTCCCCGGGGTCAAAGCCGCCCGAGAGACCCGTTCTGCCCGACGGTTTAGCGCCCGAGGGCAAAGGTGCCAAGGCGGGCCAGCGCTTCGCGGCGGTTCGGCTTGACGCGGCGACCTCAAATAATATATCCACCATCATGGATCAATATAGAAGGACCGAAGCCGTGCAAGACCCCATCATCCTGCCCATCCCGCCCCAGGGGTTCTACACGGTCGCCGAAGCCGCCTTCGTCGTCGATGCGGATCACCGCCTGATCAACCGGGAAATCGATGCCCATGTCGTCGATTCGGCCGAACGCGGCATTCGCCTGCTCGGACGCCCGTCCCTGCTGTATTTCGTGGCGGTGCGCGACATCCGCACCACGCTCGATACCAGCGCGCGCAAGGACATCTTCCGCCGCGTGCTGCATGCCGTCGAACACCACCACCCCGACATCGAATTCGGCGCCTTTCGAGCGCCGATCAGGGAGCTGGATATGGCCATCCAACCACGCCTCACCCCCGTCGACGCCTTGCGCGACGCCATTGCGATCGACCCCGAAATCGGCGGAGGCGAACCCGTCCTGAAAGGCACCCGCCTGAAGGTCCGCATGCTGGGCGACCTGGCCCGGCAAGGCGTCTCCACCGACGAAATCGCCACCGAATTCGATGTGGCGAAAGACCTTGTTAACCTCGCTGTGCTCTACGACAGGCTCTACCCTCGACGGGGGCGGCCGTCGGTTCGCAAGCACAGCGTGCGGGAGCATGTTCCTTTTACTGGATGAAAACATCGCCAAATGCTTGGCCGACGGCGAAACCCTCTACACCGCCCAACGCTCCGTCGAGACCCTCCTGCTCGGCCGAGGCGCCACCGACGCTGAACTCTTCGCGTTTGCGCGAGATACCGGCGCTGTCCTGGTCACCCAGGACGGCGACGATTTCGCCGCCCTTGCCCTAAAGCACGGCATGATCCCGGTGATCGTGCTGCCTTGCGTGGCGCCCCGGACGCAGCGCGCGATGCTGCGCCACGTCCTGTCAATCGCGGAGGATATTTGGTCGGACGATCCCGAACGGTTTGTCGAAGTGACCGCCGCGGGAAAAGTCGTCAGCTATCGCCTGGGACGGCGATAGCGGAACAACCGGGGATCGCTGTCCGGGGCGATAGCGGAGGGGCCGAGTAACGCCGCACCCGTCCCAATGTTCGAAAGAGGCGACCCGAAGGTCACAGGTCCGGCGCCCGTCCCGAAGGAAAGACGCCGGACCTGGCAGGCACTACCGCAGTTGGCGCGGCAGCCACAGCACGATGTCGGGGAAGAACAGGATGATGGCCAGGCAGATCACCTGGATCACCATGAAGTCGCCCATCCCCCGGTAGATCATCGCCAAACTCCACTGCGGGACGACGTTGCGTAGATAATACGCCGACATTGCCACGGGTGGACTGAGGAAGGCGGTTTGCAGGTTCACCGCGATCAGGGCACCGAACCAGATCAGCAGGTCCAGCTTGTTCAGGCCGAGGTTCAGGCCTTCGACCACCGGCATGACGATCGGCAGGAAGACCAGCACGATCGCCGGCCACTCGAACGGCCAGCCCAGGATGAACACCGCGATCATGATGACGATCAGCTTGCCCATATCCGGCAGCGGGATTGCCGCCAGCGCTTCGGTGATGACCTGTGCCGTGCCCAGCTTGGTGAACACCGCGCCGAAGACGTTGGACGCGACGGCCAGGAAGATGACCATACCGGCGGTCATCATCGTCATCATCGCGGCATTCTTCAGCGCTTTGAACGACAGCTTGCCATAGCACAGGGCCAGCAAGGTGGCGCCGGTAGCACCGCAGGCGGCGGCCTCGGTCGGGGTTGCCATACCCATCAGGATCGTGCCGAGCGTGAAACCGATCAGCGCGGCAAGCGGGACGACGCCAACGACGAACTCCTTGATCAGGCGGATCGGGTCGGTGATCCGGTCTTCCTTCGGAACCGGCGGGCCAAGCTTCGGATTGATGAAGCTGCGCCCCATTGTGTAGACGATGTAGAGGATCGCCAACAGGAACCCTGGGCCGAAGGCGGCGGAGTAGAGCAGGTTCACCGGCACGCCCAGGGTCGGGCCCATCACCACCAACATCACCGATGGCGGGATCAGCACGCCCAATGTGCCGCCAGCGGCGATCGAGCCCGCGGACAGGCGCGCGTCGTATCCGGCCTTGATCATCATCGGCGCGGCCATGATACCCAACACGGTCACCGCTGCGCCAACGATACCCGTTGCCATCGCGAAGACGGTCGCGGTCAGGATCACCGCCAGGTAGAGAGAGCCGCGAACCGGTGCCAGCAAGTTGCGCAGCGCCGAGAACAGCCGTTCCATCAACCCGGCCTGTTCCGTCATGAAGCCCATGAAGATGAACAGCGGCACGGCGGGAAACACTTCATCCTTCATCGTTCCCCAGATCTGGAGATAGGTGAGGTTGAAGGTCAGCTCGATGCCCAGTCCGATCCAGCCGAAGACCAGGGCCAGGAACAGCAGGGTGAAGGAAATGGGGAAGCCAATGAAGATGACCGTGACCATGCCGAACAGCATGACCAGGCCAAGGATTTGATCACCGGTCATATTTCGATCTTCTCGTTATGCACCAGGAATTCTCCGGTCCGGGCGGCCCACAGGCTTTTCATGAGTTCCGAGATGCCCTGTATGAACAACAACGTACACGCCAGCGGGATTACCGCGCGCAGCGGCCAGATAATCGGCTGCCATGACGTCGTGCTGGAGCGTTCGTTGATCGACATCGAATAGAAGAAGTCGTCGATGCTGATATAGACCAGCACGGCCATGGTCGGCATGAAGAACAGGATGTAGCCGATCGAGTCGATCGTGCCCTTCTTCCGGTCGGAGAACTTCTCCCACAGCATGTCGGTGCGGACATGGGCGCCCTTGGCCAGCGCATAGGTCGCGCCGAGCATGAACATGGCGCCGAAGGATTGGGTGGTGACGTCGAGTGCCCATTCGGTCGGCTCGCCGAAGCCGTAGCGGGAAATCACTTCATACGTATTGGAACCAATCAGCGGAATATTAAGCAGACAGAAAAAATAGGCGCAGTATTCGGTAAATTTGTCTATCCCGCGGATTGTCCCGAGATAGGCTGGCGATGGCGTTGCCATTGATTTCCCCCAGTCTTCGTCACGAACCGGACCGGTCCAAAGCAAGGCCCGCGACGGAGAACCGCCGCGGGCCCGTGACCTTACGTGGTAGTCTTACTTCTTGTCGGGCCAGTAGTAATCGGCCGCGATGGAATAGGGCGGGAAGTAGATCTTCTTCGTCGGCACGCTGACCGACGCCCACACCCGCTGAGCCTCATAGACTTCCTTGAACACCGGGTTCTTTTCGGCTTCCCTCGCCGCGACGCGATCCCAGGCCTTCAGGAATTCCGTATGGATATCCGGCGGCGTGATCATGACGTTGACGCCGTGCTTGGTCTTGAACTCCACGACCGCCTCGGCGTTCAGGCGCTGCCACTTGGCCCAATGCCAGAACAGGGTTTCCCAGGCCACGGCCTTGATCATTTCCTGGTCGCCGACCGGGAAGCTGTTCCAAACGTCCAGGTTGATCAGCAACTCGCCGATCGAGACGGGTTCGTGCAGCGACGGTGCGTAATGCCACTTCCAGATCGTGTGGAAGCCGAACTTCAGATCGTCGATGCCACCGACCCATTCGGCGCAGTCGATGACGCCGCGTTCGGCGGCCGGCATGATTTCGCCGCCCGGCATGTTGACCGTGCGCATGCCCATTTCGTTGAAGACTTCCTGCGCGATGCCGGTTTCGCGGCAGCGCATGCCCTTGAAGTCGGCCACGTTCTCGATCTTCCGCTTGAACCAGCCCAGGGCTTGCGGGCTCTGGGTGTGCATCGGGATCGAGATCACGTTCATCTTCAGGGTTTCGCGGTAGAACTTCTGCATCATGTCGAAGCCGCCGCCGTGCCACATCCAGCTCATGAAGTCGATGTGGTCCATGCCCCATGGGCCGCCCGGGCCGCCGGTAAACAGCACCGCCGCCTTGTTTTTACCGACCCAATAGCCGGGCCAGCTATGCGCGCCATCGACGACCTTCTTGTGCGTGGCGTCCAGCACCTCGAACGGCGGAACGATCTGACCGGCCGGCAAGGGCTCCATCTTGATGCGGCCACTGCTGACCACTTCAAGCCGCTTGGCGAAGGCCTGGACCTGGTCAAAGGCCTGTGCAGATGCCGGCCAGCTTGTCTGGATTTTCAGCGTTCGCGTTTGTGTTGGCGCTTGCGCCATGGCCGACATGGACAATGCGGCCGATACGGCCAACACGCCCAGGCCAAGCAACGCCTGTTTAAACTTTCCCACCTGTAGCCTCCCTGCTGTGGTCACGCGCGAGTTGCATCAACGATTCGGGCACGACGCGGGCAAGACGTCCCACTTCGTGCTCGGGCTTGGCGAATGGCAGAAAGGCCGCATCCCGCGTCTGCTTCCCGCCCTGTTGGATTGGAAACCACGCGACATCGCGACCAGCCGACTGTCCGAAAGCCTGAACTCGCCGCGCTCTTATGACTCGGTTTGTTAAATGTGAAAAGGCCGTAAACACCGCATACAGTCGGCGCATTTCCGCCGGATTTCCAGCCGGCTGCTCGCCCAGCCAAAGCGAGCTCGCCACGACGCGGGTAATTGCAAGGCGCACCGTCCGCATCCCGACGCCGGCGCACCATCCGGCCTGCCATGGGTTGCCATTTGGGGGTTGCCATTCGGGGGTTGCCATTCGGGGGTTGCCATTCGCACTGGACCCCAGGCGGCTCCCATTATAGCATTTAACCTCCGGCCTTAAGGAGCATGCCCACCGTGCCCGCGACCGAACCCACCATGCCCGCCGACGGCCTGATCGCCGTCGTCAAGCGCGATTGCCCGACCTGCGTCCTCACCGCCCCGGTTCTCGCCGAACTGGCACGCCTGGGCGTGCTGACGGTCTATACCCAGGACGACCCGACCTTCCCCGAATCCGTCGCCGCCCCGATCGACGACACCGCGCTGGATGTCTCCCACCGCCTGGGGATCGAAATCGTCCCCACCCTGATCCGTCGCCAGGACGGGCAGGATGTCGCCCGCACCGTTGGATGGGACCGCGCCGAGTGGGAACGCATCAGCGGCTTCCAAGGCATCGGCGCCGATCTGCCCGCCTTCCGGCCCGGCTGCGGCGCCAAAAACGTCGAACCCGACGCGCTGGAGCAACTGAAAATCCGCTTCGGCGAAACCGGGTTGGTCGCCCGCCATATCGAACTCGGCGATGGGGAAGACGAGTTCGAAGCGATGTTCGAGCGCGGCTGGTCCGACGGGCTGCCGATGGTGCCGCCCACCCAGGAACGCGTGATGCGCATGCTGCAAGGCACCGTGCGCGACCCACAGGAAGTGGTGGGCATCGCTCCCCCCAACCTGATCCCGCTGACCGTCGAGAAAATCGCCATCAACGCCGTCATGGCCGGGTGCAAGCCGGAATACCTGCCCGTGGTGCTGGCGGCCGTGGAAGCCGCGCTGGACCCGGCGTTCACGATGCATGGCGTGCTCGCCACGACCATGTTCGTCGGTCCCGTCCTGGTGGTGAACGGCCCGATCCGCAACCAGATCCGCATGAACGCCCGCGGCAACGCGCTGGGCCAAGGCAATCGTGCCAACGCAACGATCGGCCGAGCGCTGCAACTGATCATCCGCAATGTCGGCGGCGGCCGGCCGCAGGAAGTCGATCGCGCCACCTTGGGCAACCCCGGCAAGTACACCTACTGTTTCGCGGAAGACGAGGAAGGCTCCTCCTGGGACCCGCTATCGGTCGAACGCGGCATCCCACGCGGCGTCTCCGCCGTGACGGTGTTCGCCGGTTTCGGGCTGCAAGGCGTCGTCGACCAGAAATCCCGCGACCCGGAAAGCCTGTCGCGCAGCATGGCCGAATCGCTGAAAGCCATCCACAACGTCAAAATCGCGCCCTCCTGCGACGCCATTCTGGTCGTTTGCCCAGAGCACGAACGCACCTTCCGCAACGCCGGCTGGAGCAAGCAGCGTCTCTACGACCAACTCTACAAACTCTGCGAAATCCCCGGCGAAAAGCTCATCACCGGCGCACTCGGTATTGCCGAAGGACGCCCGGTGTCGGACGCGAACAAAAGCTTCAACAAATTCCGCCCGGAAGGACTGATGATCGTCCGGGCCGGAGGCGGTGCCGGAATGTTCTCCGGTATCATCGGTGGCTGGTCATCGGGCGGCGCCACCGGAAGTCTGCCCGTAACAAGAGAGGTGAAATCGTGACGATCCTCCTCGACCCGACGTCAGAGCGAAGTCCCACTTCGCGCGAACGTCTGGGCCGACCCGATCGCCTGGAAGGGCTGACGGTCGGCTTGCTGGATATATCGAAACCCCGCGGCGACGTGTTCCTCAACCGGTTGGACGAACGCCTGACCGAGCGTGGCATCACCGTCAAACGCTACATGAAACCGACAGTGGCCAAACCGGCGCCCCTGCCACTCAGCTTGCAGATCGGCTCCGAAGTGAACGTCGTCATCGAAGGGTTGGCGGACTGAGGCTCCTGCACATCGTGCTGTACGCATGATCTGGCGGATCTCGAAGCCCGTGGAATCCCCGCTGTCGGTGTCGCCACCACCGAGTTCATCGACGCCGCCGCCGCCCAATCCAAGGCGCTCGGCACCGA
>CAMATI010000180.1 GCA_945861095.1 Asaia bogorensis
GCTGGGGATCGATGCCTCGCCGGGAGGGATCCAGAGACGCACCGTCTGAACCCCCTATGACGCGGTTGTAGTGCCACACGAGCCGCAGAGGCGGCACAAGATACTGATAATATGAGGTTTATTTTGGTGGGTGCTAAACATGGGTTAACGTACCGCCTTGACCTCCCGACCCAGAATCGCCGCATGCTGGATATTTCTTCCCTGACCTTGATTGTGACGTTGCTGTTCTCCCTTCTGGTCGGACAATCCGCGTTCAACGGCGACACCATGCATTTGCGCATCAGCGTTTCGCCGGACATCGCGAAGTCGGGCCTCGACGAATCCGTTGCCGAGGACATTTTCACCGCCACCGCCGCCGATCTCACCAGCGGCGAATCGCTGATCGCCGTGCCGCGGATACGCGTGAGCACGCAACCTGGCCTGGCGACCACCATGGCGAAACGGCTCTCGCTCGGCGACATCGTGCACGCCACCCAGACCACGCTCGGTATCGAGACAATGACCGTTGTGGCCGCTCTGATGCAGGGACCTGACGCGGACGCTGCGAAGGCCAACGTGGGGGCCGGCGGGGCACAGGTCGCCAACCCGGTTGCCAAGACCTGCTTGAACCTGGTGCTGGTCGCCACCCACCCCGCACAGGGGATCGAGCAGCACCGAATCAGCCAGTGCGATATTCAGGACCCCGTTGCGCTATTGAAACAGGGGGCCGCCTGGACCATGGAACGGGTCGCGCCCTACCGTGTCGTGCTGTCGGAGGTTTTGAAGGTCGCACGTGGCAAGGGTGGCGATCTGCCCCACGCCAAGGCCACCGCGGAACGGGTGCTGGCCCGCCCCGGCAGACTGGAAAACGCGTCCGAACAGGCGATGATCAACAACCTGCTGGCGATGATAGCGCTGGCCGAGAAGGACTCCGTCGCAGCCGATCGCTGGCTTTCGGAAGCGCAGGCCGTGCCGGAACTGCCCCCGCGGATCGTTCATCAGCTCCTCCTCAATCAGACCATGGTGGCGACCGTGCGCAAGCAACCGGCCGAAGCACGCCGCCTTCTGGCCAAGGCCATGGAGGCCAGGCAAGACATCGATCTGCCGGATTTCGCCGCCAATTTCCTGATCATGCAGGCACTGACCGCTTGGTCCGGCGGCGATACCGCCGCCGCGGAGACCCTGTTGCGACAGGCGGTACAAGTCTCAGCGCGGAACGAGGCCGCCCACGTCTACCTGTCGAAGCTGGCGGCCCTGAAAGGCGACACCGACGGCGCGGCGCGTGAGGCCCACACCGCCAGCATCGTGCGCCGCTTCGACCCGACCCTGCAATCGCTGGCGGTCACTCTGTTCTGGATCGATCCTGTCAACGGCACCGTGGAGTGGCGGAAATAAACAGCCGACCGCCGGAATGCGGTCTGCTTTGCGGTCGATCGCGACTTGCGTGCGATCGCGCGGGCTAACTCCCTGCAACGGACCGCTCAATCATCGCATGCCCGGCCGATCGGCTGTCGCTTGACGGGCCGATGTTGCGACCGACTGGTCTGTCTTCAATATTTCGTGAGGCTCCCGTTGTATCCGCGCCTTACATGCGTCAGACTACTCCTAGGTTCGCGATCGGATGCAGAGTAACATTCGCGGACAGGAGGTTAAGCCATGTTCAAGATTGCTGTTCCCGCCGCCTTGGTTGTTTCCGTCATGCTGCCCGTTCAGGCCGTGTACGCGCAGGCGCCGGCCTCGCCCCCGACCGAGAAGTCCGATCAAATGATCGTCATCCGCCCCGCCCACCTGCTCGTGCTCGGCGCCGGAGCACTTGGCGGCATTGTCGTGGGAGAGATGCTGTTCTCGACCGAACTTGGCATGGTCGTCGGCGGCATCCTCGGTGGCTATCTGTCCCATCTTTGGTACAACGGCCGCCAGCTTGAACTGCATACGGGCACCGCGCCGAAATCCTGATCCGGTGATGGGGTTTCCGCGTCGGTCGATCGCGAGAATGACCGGGTGGCCGCGGCTGGGATTGCTGATCCTGGCGGTTTTGGGCGTACTGACGGCGGCCCCGGTGGCCGCCCAAACCGCGGCCCAGGCATCAGCCGCGTCGCCAGCACAATCCCAGTCAATGCCCCAGTCGGCGCCCCAGTCGGCGCCCCCGTCAGCGCCCCGGGGCGCACCGATGACAACCCAGGCCTACCAAGGCCTCAGTTGCATCGTCCTGGGGACGTTGACCACAATCGGGGTTTATATTTACAGCGATGTCATTACCGAGGTTCTGACGGGTTCCGCTGTCAATGCGGTCCTGCTGATCCCTGTCATGGCGCTGGGCTTTGCGTCCGGTTGCAGCGTCGGGTCCACCATGGGGCCGGGTGTGCAGTGGATTGTCCAGCAATTCCAATAATTTTCGAGATTGTTGCAGAAGAATGAAATCTCACCTGCCGAGCCGCCACGACGTCCGTGGTTGCGGACTGGGACCGTCGTTAATCCCGACAGGCGGAGAGATTACCTGGCGTTGAACTTTCCGACCGTCGGTATGATGCCTTCGCAGGTCCCGGTCGGCTTAACAAGGCCGCCCCCTAACGCGGCAAGGCGGTCTCCGCCCCAACCCCCGGTAACGCCAGATCCGGGACAGACGGCGAAGCAACGACGCTCCAGACGGCATCGTGCGTGACCGACACCGCGCCTCTGGCGACCGCTGCCAGGACCGATAGCGTCCCCGCCGTCGCGACATTGCCCAGGTAGAGCCACGCGACACCAAAATCGGTCAAGGATTCCATCACAGGGGCGGTCACCGCGCGCGCGCCAGACGCGGGGGTCGGGCGCGCCGGCGGACGTTCCGCGCCGTTGCCTGGCACGCGCGGCCACCCGCCATTGACATTGGTCCAATCGCCGATGGGCGACCCGTCACCGCCGTTTTCGCCCGCCCGGTCGAGACGGCCCCGGAAGCCCAGTGCGATCGCCGGCCAGGATTCGTCCATCCAGGCAACCAGCCGTTCACCAAACACCCGGCGCACCGTCGTCGATACCGGCATCTTCGCGTCGTCCCCCTCCCAGGGATGGAACAGGTAGCGGACCTGCATCGCATCCATCGGATCCGAGATACGATACGTCACCATCATCCATGACGCCGGCAGGTTCCACCCCCTGTCCACCGCCTCCCGCTGCGCGCGCCGCCAAGCCGGATCGACCGAATCATGCGCCGCCGAGACAGTTCCATCGACGAAGCCGGCATAGGCGCAAGCGCCATCGTGATCGGACGCGTAGAGAATCCGGCGATCCGCGAACAGGGTGCGCTTGCACCCGGGTGCCAAGCCCCAGATCGATGGCCGGCCGAACCGGTTCGCCTGTACCAGAACAGCCGCTTCGACCCGCCTGTCGCGGACTCGCAACAGGACCTGGCTGACCGCGGCACGATCCGCGGCCCGATCCTCCGGCACCACATGCGCGGCCAAATACCAATCGCCGGCCGGCAAGGGGACCTGTTTGCCTTCCACCATCACCAACCGACGCCTGAATGGGTTGGCATGAACCGGCTCATTCACGGATGGATCGGTTGCCATGGATCTCCAGGTCCATACCCCGACACCCAGCACGCTGACCACCACCATGACGCATGTCAGGACGATCAGCCCGGTTCGGACGAATCGGTTGACTCTCGGCGTACGCCGTACCCGTCCAGGTGGCTTCAACGGACGACCTTGCTGATCGGCCCGCACGCCCATGTCCGCGGCGGGGATGCCCTGCCTGCCCGCTCGGTTGTTCCAGGGCAAGACGGCCACCCAAGGTGGCTGGTTGCCGAGGTCAGCGGCGCCACGGCCGAACCCGTGCCATGAACAGTGTCGTCGGATTCATGTGCTAGACCTCATTGGGGCGCGGGCGGCGCAAAGTCCGCTTGATACCGACATCCAGTTTACCCGAGTGCCGAAAGGCTGACCACTACCCTGGCCACCACCCTCACCCTCCCCATCACTACCCTGGCAGGCAACCCGGTAAGCGCGCGGAATCGCAGCGACAGGACAAGCGCCGGGGTGTCTGATTAGGATCGACGAAGATTGCATCGACCGAAAAGGGGCACTAAGATCGACGGGCAGCCCTATTGGAGACAAAACCGATGCGATCCAGCCTCCGTGGACCGTTACTAGCATGCTCTGTTCTGGCCGGTGCTATGACCGTGGCAGCGCCCGCGCGTGCGGAGTTCACCATGCCGCCAGCAAAGACGGTTGTCCCCGTGGTGTTGTGGGGCATAACCGGCGCGGTCATCGGCGCGATCGCGTTGCCAGTCGTGTTCCCGGGGCTGACCGGGGTCAGTGCCGCAGGCGCGGGTCCGGTGACGGCAATGACCTGGACCTGGGGATCGTTCCTGACGACGCGTTCCCTGGTCGGAACGGTCATCGGCGGCGCCGTGGGTTACGCAATCGCGCCTCCCTGATATCCCGGAACAGCTCGCCTCGCCCCCTGGGCCGGACCAAGTAGATGCTAACGTCCCGGTCGAGGAACCCATCCGCCCCAGCCCCAGCCCCAGTCCCCAGTGGATTGGGGCGGGCCTGCGCGAAGATTGCGTGAACCCCCTCACACCGGTCTCGTTGCACCTCAGGGCTGGGGCTGTGAAGCAGGCGCGACCCCTGTCCGACCGCCCTATTGCGGAAGGCGGTCGGGGGCTGGTCCAGGTCGAACCAACCCTGCGTCACCCAGCCCTGTTTCGCATCGACCGTCGTGTCGCTGGCGGATTAGCGCGTCGTCGAACTTGGCTGGCGACGACCGGCAGCCACGCCGTCCTGATAGGCCTGCGCCTCGGATTTCTTGACCGAGTCATAGATCAGGCCACCCGCAAGCCCGGCCCCGGCACCCGCGACCGCGCCCAGGCCGGCATTGCCTCCGATCGCACCCAGAACGGCGCCCACGCCGGCCCCGCCGACCGTACCGGTCAGCGCCCGTTGCTGCGTGTCGCTCATGCCGGCGCACCCCGAAAGGGTTGCCGCGCACAGCAATGGAAGAAGGATCTTGTTCATCTGTCGTCTCTCCGGAACCGCGTGAAATCATCCGCCCGACTTATTGGCCCAGGCGAGCCGGCCTACATCCCTTTCTTCGGCGCCTGGCACGGGTATTTGCCGCTCAGGTACTGGAACATGCTGTCAAAGGGCTTCGCGGTCAGGCGGGCCGGTTCGGCGCGTGCCCAGGTGACGAATTCCGCGATCGCGGCATCGCGCGTCATCGTCGGCGGTTCCGGCAGGCAGAACATCCGGCCGCGCTTGCTGGCCTCGCCACGCATTTGCTGGACACGGACCGCGCCAACCACGAAGCCGTGACAGAAATTCAGCGCCGCGACTCCCATGGCTTCCTTCGAATCGGCCGAGCAAAGCGCAACCAGGTCGCCGGTGGTCTGGACCGCGAAATTGGCTTCGGTCGCCGCTTGGGCGGGCAGGGAAAGTACCGCGGGCAACGCAAGTATGGCCGCTATTCTGGCGAATTTCATGGGTTTCTCCAACTTCGTCACCTGAGACCCCATCAGGGCACCAATGGGGCCGCCACTTAGGGGCAAGCGATGTCGCCCGCGATACAGTTAGCGCCTTGGACAGTGGCCGTGCAACCATCGGTTCAGGAACAGACGCGGGCCGCTTTCAGCACCGCGGCAGCCGACCCGGACCCGTCATCATCCCCTTTGCGAGCGCGCCGATTCGCTGCATATGGTTGGGAAACAGGGGATTTCTCGTGGCAATCGACCTTTCAAACGAAATCAAGCGGCCCGTCACGGCACTTCTGGCGGCCGCAGGTGTCATCGGCTGGATCGTCGCGGTCTATTCAGTGTCCACGGCCCGCACCGACCGCGGCACCGCGTCCGTCCGCATTCAGGAACTGGAGCGGCTGTACGGCGCCGCGACCGGGGAACTCGACAAGCAGCGTCAGGCCGCGACAGCGCTGCCCGACCTGCAGAAGCGCGCCGCCGAAGCCCAGGCCGCGGCGGCAACAGCCGCGACGGAGCGGGATGCCACGAACGGCAGCCTGATCGTTCTGCGTGCCAGCCTGGAAGCCATCCAGCGCGAAGTTGCCCAGGCTCGCGCGGATGTTGACGCCAGGACGAAGCAGGTCGCCGAAATCCAGGTCCAGGCGAACGAGGCGAACCAGAGAGTGGCCGAAACCCAGCGGCTGCTTCAGGAAGCCGATGTCGTGCTGGGCGCGCGCATGCAAAGCCTCGCCGACGTCACGGGGCGGTTGGGCGCCGCGACGGCGAGGGACGTGGAGCTGCGCCAGGGTCTGGCCCAAACCCAACGACAGCTTCAGGAAGTCGACGCCGTGCTCGGGGCGCGCATGCAAGGCCTCGCCGAGGCCACGGGTCGGCTTGGAACCGCGATGGCGCAGGAGGCGGATCTGCGCCAGACCATGGTTGCCGGATTGGCGGAGATCGCCAAGATCGAAGCCAGCGTGCAGGCGGCGCGCCAGGCGGATGCCGAAGCGCAGAAGCAACTCGCGGAAACCCGCGCGCTGTTGCGCCAGGCGGCTGAGGAAGCGGCGCGGGTGGCCAAGCCGTAGGCAAAGCCACCAGGAGACCATACTCCGCCACCCGGCCGGACCGACCCGGCCGGTCCCCATGGGGGCGCGGTCCATGGGCGCGCGATCCATGGGGGGCGCGGTCCATGGGGGCGTGACCGGCTACCCCCGCCTCACTACCCCCCTTGCGACGGCGGCCGCTTGATCAGTCCCCAGATGCTCGGCAATTCGCCCACCGGGACCTCGATCAGCGCCGGCCCCTTGGCCGAAAACGCCTGCCGCAACGCCGCTTTCAGCGCGGTCGCGTTATCGGCCCGCAGGCCCAGCATGCCAAAGCTTTCCGCCAGGGCCACGAAATCGGGGTTGTGCAGATCGACCCCGATCATCCGCCCGCCATAGGTGGTCTGCTGGATGCGTTTGACGTTGCCGAACGCACCGTCGTTCATCACGATCGCTACCAGGTCGATGCCATGCGCCACCGCGGTCGCCATTTCCTGCATGGCGAACATGAACCCGCCATCGCCGGAGATCGACAGCACCTTGCGATCCGGAAACGCCACCTTGGCCCCAAGGGCCGTTGGGTAGGCATAGCCGAGCGTGCCCTGGAAGCCGGGGGTGATTAGGGTGCGAGAGGCGTAGACCGGCATGCCGTACTGCACGAACGTCGCCAGTTGCGTCACGTCGGTCACCAGAATGCCGTCGTCCGGCAGTTCGTCACGGATAACCCGCGCCAGCGCGTGCTGCTGTTCCAGGCTGGCCAATCGTCCCGCCACATCCGCCCGCACCGCAGCGACCGAGTCCGCGACCGATCGCCGCTCCGCCATCCCACGCAACCCGTCCAGCAGCAGTCGCAGTCCGGTATCGGCATGGCAGACCAGGGTCGTCTCGGCCGGACGCGGCAAGCGGGCCTGCGCCGGATCGACATCGATGCGGATGATGCGGACGGACTTCTCCCGACCCCACGACAAAGCCGGCGCCAGGAAGCGGGTGCCGACGACGATCGCGACATCGACATCCTCCCACAACGCCTGGCCTTCCAGCATCCCGCAGGCGAGCGGATGCCGATCCGACAGGGCGCCGCGCCCCGTGCGGCTCATGATGACCGGGGCCTGCATGCGTTCGGCGAGCAGACGCAGGGCGTCCTCGGCCCCGAAGACGCCGCTGCCCACGAAGATCGCGGGATGGCGCGCATCGGTCAGCAGGCGCAGCGCGGTATCGACGGAGGCCGGTTCGGGCATGGCGGGCGGGGTCAGCGTGTAGCCATCCGGCAGGTCCATCGTCGCCTTGCGGGCAATGACATCCGGTGCCATCTCCAACACCGCGGGCTGATGCCGCCCGGACAGCATCGCGGAGAACGCTTGGCCCAGCAGCGCGGGCGCGGCTTGCGGCGTTTCGGCACGCTCCGCCCAGGGGACGATCCCGCGCAGAACCGCAAGCTGGTCGCGGAGTTCGTGCGGAATGCCAAGGCCCAGGCCAATCTGATAGGATGGTATCTGACCGGTCAGGCCCAGCACCGGCGCGTTGGACCCGGCGGCGGTGGCCAGGGCGGCGGTCGCGTTCAGGATGCCTGGTCCGGGCACGACGGCGAACACGCCCGGCCGCCCGGAGGCCTGCGCATAGCCAAGGGCCATGTAGGCGGCCCCTTGCTCATGACGGGTATGAAGCGTGCAGATGGTCTGACGCTGGCCGTGCAACGCATCGAACAGCGGGTCCAACTGGATGCCCGGCAGGCCGAACACGGTATCGACCCCGAAGCGATCGAGCGTGCGGATAATGGCCTGGCCCCCGGTGATGCTTTCCGGCGTGGGTTCGCTCATGGACGGGTCAATCCAGCTTGATGTTCTGTTCGCGGATGATCTTTTTATGCAGCGCATCGTCCGCCAGATAGAATTCCTTCAGTTCCTTCAACGGCAGGGACTTGGTCTGGAACCCCATCTCCAGCAGTTTGGCCTGCATCTCCGGCCGGGTGTTGATCTCGGCGACGGCCTTGTTCAGCTTCTCCCGGATCGGTTCGGGAATGCCGAGCGGTCCGTAGAAGCCCTGCCAGATGGGGGTGTTGACCTGGGGATAGCCAAGTTCGTCGATGGTCGGCACGTCGGGGAAGTCCGGGTGACGCTGCGCCGCGAACAAGGCCAGCATTTTCAGCTTGCCGGCCTTCACGTGGGGAAACCCGTTCAATTCGATGATCGCGTCGATGACGCCGGACAGAAGATCGTTCAACGACGCCGCGTTGCCGTTGTAGGGGACGCTGACGAAGTCGATCCCGGTCAGCCCAGACAGGTATTTCATGCGGAATTCGGTGGGGCTGCCGACGCCGGACCCGCCATAATCCACCATGCCCGGGTTGGCCTTCGCATGCGCCAGGAATTCCCGGAAATCGCGCGCCTTGTTTTTCGGCCCGGTCATCAGGCCCGAGATATAGAGTGTCGTGATCGCGATCGCGTCGACGTCGGTGGCCTGGTACGGCACCTTGCGCAGGTTCGACACGGTCGAGATGACGGTCGAAGCGCACATGCACAACGTGTATCCGTTGGGCGCCGATCGGATGACGGATTCCAGACCAATGGCGCCCCCGGCGCCGCCGCGATTTTCCACCACGAAGGGCTGGCCCAGCATCTGGCCCAACGCCTGGGCGTAGGGGCGAGCGACCGTGTCGTTGGCGCCGCCGGGTGGGAACGGCACCACGACTTTGACCGTCATCTTTGGCCAATCGGTGTCGGCGAGCACGGGAAACGCTGCCAGCGAGCCGGCCAATGCCAGCAGGCCGATCAGCCGGTTCAGGGGTTTTTTGCGCATCATCAATCGCTTGCCGTTCTTGGTCACCGCGCCTTATCCCTGTTCGTTGTTGGCCGTCCGGGTTCCCGTTCATCGCGGGTCCGTCGCCCGCTCCATGGCGCCGGCGCCCCATGTCCTCGGTCCCTGCCCCGGCTGCTTCGCGTCACACGATATCGCATAGGCCCCTGTTTCCCGGAAGACCCGCACCCGTTGGGTGTCGGGGAGCGATGCGCGTTCCGGCCAATGCTCGGCGGCCGACCTCTGATTTTCTGGCATGGGCATCGAATTAGCAAACAAATGGAAATATTTCGTAAAAAAGCAAAACCGTGCATTCTTCGCATCAATGTCTACTAAAACGTGTTTTCCGTCTTGTTACATGACGTATCAGTTGTAATATGCGGACGCTCTCCCTGGCGGTTTGATGATATGCCCTGCATGGACAATGTTCTTCTCAATGCGATCACGGCCTGCAAGACGCAGTACGGGCACGATCGATGGCTCTCCATGGATCCCAGTGAACAAACTTCCGCGATCTATCGCGAAATGCGGCGTCTCGACCTGGAGCAAGTCCGCATCCTGGGTCAGCCGATCCCGGTGGAAGTCGCCCAGCCGCGTGACAATGCCGCCGGACCACGGTCGAGCGCCGGCCAGACCATCCACGAGGAACCGGGAAAATCCCTGTCCCCACCACGTTGCTGCGCCACGATCAAGACCCGGGCGAGCGACCATTGTTCATGGCGTGCCACGGTGTGGCGCGGTGGGCAGCCCTACTGCGGTTTTCATGATCCGGAGCGGCGGAGTCATGCGCGCCGGGATCGCGGCACCCACGAACCCGAGGTGTCCCGCCAGATCGGACGCCTGCAATTGGAACTGGTCCGCTGACGGTGACCGCCCCGGGGATCCAGCGGATTGACCTGGGCGGAGATACGGATCCTTCCCCGGAGCGACCGGACCTTCGGGTGGCAGATGTCAGCCTGTTTCGTCCGGGAGTTGTAGAATGGGTCGGGCCTATAACACCGGCCGAACGAACCAGCGACCCAGGGCGATAACGGAAACTGTCATTGCGGGCGCGGCGAAGCACACCGGGGCAATCAGTAGGATCGATCGTGCCAGGCCAATGGATTGCTTCGCGGCACTCATCATGACAACGGCCAACCATAGGTCAGTGGTTGGGGCAGTCCACACGACACCAACCGGCTGAAACCATGACCCATGCGCGGTCCCTTGCCGTCATTGCCGGTTCACGCTCGGCAATGTCGGCAAGGCCGGTTCGGCGGTCACGGTATCGGCCGGTTGGAATAGCCTGAACCGGGCGGGCTTGGCGCCTGGTGCGGCAAGAGCCGTCCGATCGGTGAATTGCCGCATCAGGCTATTGCGAATGATTCGCATTATCTCTAAACGGAGTCCATCCGATGGAGAGAGTCGCATGCGCACCTGTCCCCCAATCGCCACAACGAGCGTCGACCGAAATTCCACTCCGATAACCGGCACGCCGAACGGATCCGGGCACATGCCGGTGTCCGACCTCCCGCTGACGAGATCCGATCCATCCCGCCTGCTCCGCACCGGATCGCGGCCCGGGAGGCGACGTGGGGCAAGGCCGCCAACCCCGGTGTCCCACGGCGTCCAGGCGGACCACGTCCGAGCCGCGATGCCCGGTATCCACGGGCACCGGCCCGCCCCGACGCATCATGCGCATGACCGGCCGTGCCCGCCCGTCGCCATGACGATCGGGCACACGCCACCCGACCGGTCCGCTGCGGCGGCGTTGGCCTCAGGACACCGTCCGGATGTCACGTCGCCTGGGCATCACGGCGAATGGAGGCGGTCATGCTGATCTACCGCTCGGTCGGCGCATCCGGGATAGCCGCCATCATGGCGGCGCATCGCCAGTCCTGCGGAACCCGGCGAGAAACGCAGACGATTCAGACCCCGGGCTCACCCCTGGGCCAGCCCTCGGACACGCGCGGCCGGTGCCCGGTCGTCATCCCGGGCAGCGAGCCGTCCATGCCTGGATCCCAAGGCATCGACAACGGCACGCCGAACCGAAGCGTCCGACCGCCGCGTCCCTGAACGCCCCGGTCAGGCCTCGCTGCCGGGGACGATTCCCGGGGGCAGGCTCTCGATATGGGCGCAGATATCGCGCGGCCGGGTCAGCCAGATGCGGTCGCGATGCTTCAGGATATGCTCCATCGCCCGCCGGAACTGGCGCATGCGATAGGGCCGACCGATCGAGAACGGATGCAGGGAAATCGGGCAGACCAGCGGCTGGCCCTCCGACTGCTCCAGCATCTCGTCGAACTGGTCGACGATCATGTCCGCGAAGTCCTCCGACGTGTAGCGGAACCACACCAGCGCGCGATTGTCGTTCACTTCCACCGGATAGGGCATCGACAGGATCTTGCCCTTGCGGGTTTTCAGCCACACCGGCTGATCGTCCATCGTCCAATCCATGACGTAGCGATATCCGGCCTCCTGCAGCAGGTCCATCGACACGGGCGAATTGGACAGCCACGGGCTCATCCAGCCCACCGGCCTGGCGCCCTCCTGGCGTGTGATGCTCGCCGTCGCACGCTCGATCATCGCACGCTCATCGGCCTCCGAGAGCTCCCCCTGCTCGTCGGAGTTGGTCTCGCCGTGGCCCACGATCTCATCGCCGCGCTGACGCAGGCGCGCCGCGATGTCCGGGGCTTCCTGGTAGATGGCGGTGTTCATCTGCGCTTCGACCGGAATGCCAAGCTGGTCGAACATGTCGAATAGACGCCAGACGCCGACCCGGTTGCCGTAGTCGCGCCACGAATAGACCGAGGCCGACAGCGACTGGTCGGGCGGGGCGATGGCCGATCCCTTGCCCTCGCCGAACGCGAATGCCTCTATGTTCAGGGCAACATAGACCGCGAGGCGCTTTCCTTCCGGCCAGGAATAATCCGGGCGGGACGCGATGGACGAGTATCGATAGCGACCATGGTGCGGCAACATAGGCGGGGTTCCCCTGGGCGGTGCGGTGATCGGAAGCGTCGAACAATGGCAGGCGTGGTCAGCGTGTCAATCCGCACCGATCGCCCCGATCGCACCGGTCGCCCAGGCGCAGCGGTGCGTCGGCGATGCCGAGCAGTATCACGAAAATGTCCCCGTATGTTCCATTATTGTTCTTGAATGTCAACCCGATCGACGCCAGAGTGGCCGGCAGCCGAAGGAGACAACCATGGCCGTTCCCCCTGTCCCGCAAGGTTATCACAGCGTTACCCCGTATCTAGTCATCGACGGCGCGACCGCCGCGATCGCCTGGTACGCCAAGGTGTTCGGCGCGCGGGAGCACATGCGTCTGGCCACGCCCGAAGGCAAAATCGACCACGCCGAGATCGAGATCGGCACCAGCCGGATCATGCTCTCGGATGAGGCACCGGAACATATGGCCCGCGCGCCGACATCGCTCGGCGGTTCGCCGGTCGGCCTGCATCTGTATATCGCCGATGTGGACGCGGTGATGGCCCGCGCGGTCGCCGCGGGCGGCACCGTCCGCACGCCGGTGGAGGACAAATTCTACGGCGATCGCATGGGGGGCCTGGTCGATCCGTTCGGCCATGTCTGGTACGTTTCGACCCATATCGAAGACGTGACCGAAGCCGAGATCGCCCGCCGCCTGGCCTTGTTGGCCCCTGGCGCTTCCTGACGTCACCCGCGTCTGGCCCCCCACTCCCAGGCTGGCGCCAAACGCGCGTCTTCGTCGATTCCGCGCTGCTCTATTGCCACATTCTTCCGTCATGAACCGTCACCGGGATCTCAGCCATCCCCTCATTTTTTCTCCTGTGATTCCAAGGCAGTAGGTTTGGATGCCAAGTCGCCCCGCCACCTGCAACGGGAAGCTGGCCCAACTGACCGGGTCATACCTCGAGTCACGTAACCCAGCCTGATACAAAAAGCGGTGT
>CAMATI010000181.1 GCA_945861095.1 Asaia bogorensis
CGCCTGACGCGGATCGCGTAGCGCGGCAAAATGCGCCAGAAACGGTGGGGGTGTTGGCTCGGACATCGGGGCCTCCTGATACGAGGCCCCCTAAGAATCGTACTTTTGCCCGCGCCGGAATCCCCCTCCCGTTCAAGCGATTGCCCTGATTGGCAGGGACCGCGACATCGACGGTCATATGCCGTATCCGGTCTCCATGGCATTGTCCTCCCGAACTATCGGATGGAGACAGACCCTGACCACGCCTCTCGCCGACACCGTGCCACCGTCTCCCCCTCCACTCGTTTCGGATTCGTTTCGGCCGAGCGGGCATACGGGATTGCTTCTGAGCGCGCTGCGGCGGTTCAGCGGGAACGCTCTGAAACGTTCCGGCCTGGACATGGGCATCGGCAGCGGGACTGTGCTGGCGATGTTGGGTACGATCGGCGTCGAGCGCCTGTTCGGAGTTGACATCGACCCCGAAGCCCTGGCCGCCACTGCTCGGCTGATGGCCCAGACGGGCTTGCAAGATCGCGCCGACCTTCGGCTTGGCTCCCTTTGGGAACCGCTGCAACATGAGCGGTTCGACATCATCGCATCCAACATGCCGCAATTCGCCGCGACCGAGCCGGCCGATCCCGAACACTCCCCGCATTGGAGTTTTGGGGGGCCGGATGGGCGACGGTTCATGGACCCGTTTCTGGCGGACCTTCGCGACCACATGGACGAAAGCTCGGTTGCCTACATCACCCATAACCGGTTCCTGGGGATGGAGCGGACGGAGGCGTTGCTGCGTCAGACCGGATTGGCGGCGCGGGAGATCCTGAGTTCAGCGATCCTGCTGCATCCGCTGAAGGCAGCGCTTCTGCACGCGGACATCCGTTCAACCCCAGACCGCTCCGGCCTCATTCTGCTCGGCCCTTATGAGTTCATGGAAGTCCAAATTCTTGAAATCCGCCCTCGGGGCGCCGCTTGAGCCTGGGCGAACACGCACCACTCGGCCGGTTGGACGGTCCGGTTCGTCGGGGGCGGAAGCCGTCGAACCCGCCAGAGCGTCCAGCGGCACGTGACGGATGCGCCCGTGATCGCCGGGTTGACGCGCTGAACTGGCGTTTCGCGATACGGTGGCTGATCGTGCTTCCGCTGTTCCTGGTCTGCCTGGCGCCGGCCGTCAGGGCGCAGGAGCCGGCGCGCTCCCCCTCTTTCGCCGCGGCCCAGGCCTTGCTGGAACAGGCCCGGGCCATGTCGGCGCAGGGATGCGCGCGGGCCAGCGACGTCCTGCTGCGCATTCTTTGCACCGGAGAGATCAAGGTCGGGCTTCGCGTTGACTACCCGCGATTTTCCACCCGCGACACCGCCGGCGCGTTTCATGGCTTCGAGGTCGATCTGGCGCGGACCATCGCGGCATTCCTGCAAGTCCGGCTGGTTCCCGTCGCCGTCGAGCCGAAAAGCCGCATTCCGATCCTGGCGTCCGGCGGGGCGGACCTGGTGATCGCGACGATGGGACATACCTTGCTGCGCGATGCCCAGGCGGCGTTCATCCAGCCGCATTACTATCGGTCCCGCACGGTGATCGTGGGCGCACACGACACGCACGTGTCGAACTGGGATGATCTGCGCGCCGGACGCACGGCCTGCGTGCCGTTGGGTGCCAGCTTCAACATTATGTTGGCGCAGCGCCACATCCGGCTGATGACCTTCGAAACGCCGCTGCAATTGGCGGATGCGCTGAACTTCAACCGATGTGCGATCATCGTCCACGACGACACTTATTTCATGTCGCGCCTCGCGGATGCGACTTGGGCCGGCCGTTTCGGGATCAAGTTCGATTTCGCGACCTTGCCCTGGGGCATGGCGGTCGCCCGCAACGGCGCGCAGGAGTTTGCCGACCTCCTCACCCTGCTGAGTGTCGCGTATCATGCGGACGGCGTGTTCCGTGATCTGGCGGCCGCCAACGGGTTGGATCTGTCCTACCTGGACCAGCAACAGGCGCGCTGGACGACCCCGACCTGCGTCCTCCCGACCGGGGTGCCGTCCCAGGATTGCCTCGTCCCGCCGACCGATACCTCGACCGACGATCGTCCGACGTCGTTCGCGCATACCCTGACCGACATCGAAGCCAATGTTCGGGATTGGCTGGGATTGGGGCTCGACCTGTCCATCCTCAAGAGCGTGGCGACCTTCGACCTGATGGTCGAGGGCATTCTCTACTCGCTCGCGCTGATTAGTGGCTCCATGGTGTCGACGCTGTGTTTTTCGTTCGGCTTTGCCTGGGCCGGACGCTCTCCGATCGCGCCGATGCGGTGGCTGGTTTTCGGGCTGTCCACGGTAGGGCAGTCGACACCGATGCCGTTGTTGATGTTCTTCGGCTACATCGTCGCGGGTGGTGTGACCTACTATTCCCCGGTCGTCGCCCTGCTGACGGCCATCCTGGTGCTGGGGTTCTATAACGGCAGCTATACTGGGCGAGCGCTGATCGATGCACGCCAGGCATTGCTGGTGGACCCAACGCGGCTGGGGGCGAGTGGGCAGCATGACCACGCCGCGATCCGCCGTGGAACTGTCGTGGTGGCCTGGTCGCAGTTGGTGTCGTTCATGGTGAACGCGACAAAAGGGAGTCCGGCCGCGGACATGATCGGCGTGCCGGAGTTCCTGGCGGTGCTGACCGACCTGACCGCGCATCTGCCGGACCGCGTGGGCGTTTATCTGGTCCTGCTGGTGTTCTACTCGGCCCTGGTGCTTCTGGTTATCCAGGCGCTGGCAATCATCGAGTATCGCGTCATCCGCGTGATGGCCCACCCTCCATGATCGCCGTGCTGGAGGCGTTCCTGCCGCAGATGTTCGCGGGCTTCCTGGTCAATCTGCAGGTCGCGTCCGTCGCGGTGGCGCTGGGGATGGTGGGCGGATTTCCGTTGGCGCTGCTGCGACTGCGGCTGCCATGGTCGATGCGCGTCATCCGTCCCTGCATCATGCTGATGCAGGCTGCGCCCGTCTACGTGATCATGTTCTTTCTGCTGAACATGCTGCCGCACGAGATTCGCCTGTTCGACATGGCGATACCGCTGACGGCATTGACGGCGTTGATCCTGTCACAGGCAATCAACATGGTCGCCTATATGGCAGAGAACGCCTATCCGGCGCTGGTGCATCTTCGACGGCGGGAGGTGCCTCAGGCGCTGCTGTTCCTGCCCAACGCGATGCGTGGCTTCATCGTCGTGGTGATGTCGTCGGGGCTCGGTGCGGCGATCGGTGTGCCAGAGGCGGTGGGCGTCACTCTGGCCCATTCGCAACGCCTGCCGGACCTGGGCGACCGCGTTGTGCTGTTCCTGGTGGTGATGGCTTTTTTCGTGACGGTGTTCGGTACGGCAAATCTGGTGCTGCGGCAGATCATGCTCCGTCTGTCGCGAAGGCAGCGCCCAGTGTGATTTCAATTGAAGCAGATTGACGCTGTCTCTCGGCATAAATTGAACAACAAGATTATTTAATAATCATAATATGCCGTCATTTCGATCTTCTGGGCTGAATAAGAACATTTTTCCAGCATTGTTGCCAGGCGGCGCCTTCACGCTCGCTCCATCGTCAGGCTTGACGAGACCCGCCCGCACCGTCAGCGTTCTCCCGATCCGGCCCGGAAGGAACCCGCAAGCGCCGCGGCGGTCCGGTCCCGTCGTTCTCCATCCGGATCGATCCATGGGCGACGGTCCGCTTATTGCAGACACGGCGACCTCGTAACGGACGCTGGCCCGCCCAAGCCGCCATCAGGCCGTCGCGCCCGGTCGAACGTCGAAACCAAGGAGATGCAAGGCATGCCACCGATCCCAGGCGATGAAGCCCTCGACTATTTGCTGGCCGCGTCCGGCCTCACCATCAATGCCGAACAGAAAGCCGATCTCCGCACCACGTTGGAAGCGTTGGAGGTCATGAAGGCCCGGGTCCGTCTGCCGCGTGGTCGCATGGCTGAACTGGCCCATGGTTTCGGCTTTACGGAGGAAGACCTGTGAGCATTCCGACCATCGCCGAGGCCGCGCGCCTGATCGCCGCCCGTAAATTGTCACCGGTTGAACTGACCAAGGCCTGCCTGGGCCGGGTTCACGCCCTGGAAAACACGCTGCATGCCTTCGTTCTGCCGACCGAGGAGCGTGCCCTCGCCGAAGCCCGGTCGGCCGAAGCCGATATCATGCGCGATGGTCCGCGCGGGCCGATGCACGGCATTCCCATCGGATTGAAGGACATCGTCGATACCAAGGGCATTGCGACCACCTGCCATTCGAAGATCCTGCAGGGCAACATCCCGGACGCGGACGCGACCTGTGCCGAGAAGCTGGCCCAGGCCGGCACTATCATGATGGGCAAGCTGACCACGCATGAATTCGCCGATGGCGGGCCTTCTTTCGACCTGCCGGCCCCACCGTCTCGCAACCCGTGGAACCCCGACCATTTCACCGCCGGTTCGTCCAGTGGCACCGGCGCGGCGGTGGCCGCGGGCATGATCTTATGCGGCATCGGCACAGACACCGGTGGGTCGATCCGCGGTCCGGCCGCCTTGTGCGGGATCGCCGGCATCAAGCCGACTTATGGCCTTGTCTCACGCGCCGGCGTCGCACCCGCGGCCTACAGCCTGGACCATATCGGCCCGATGGCCTGGACGGCCGAGGACTGCGCCATCATGTTGCAGGTGCTGGCGGGGCACGACCCGCGCGACCCCCATTCCGCCAATCGTCCGGTGCCCGACTACACCGCGCAACTCGGCAGCGGCGTGAAAGGGATGCGGATCGGCGTGATCCGGCACTTCCATGAAACCGACCACAAGGTTGCCGAGGCCACGCAGGCCGGTATCGATAAAGCCATGGCGGTGTTCCGAGACCTGGGTGCCGAAATTGTCGACGTGACCCTAGCGCCGTTGCACGACTGGCATGCCTGTGGGTCGCTGATCTCCATCACCGAGCGCGCCGCCGCCTATAACGAATGGGCGCGCACCCGGTTGGGCGATTTCAGCGAACGGGTGCAACGCCGGCTGATGCTGGGGGCGCTGGTGTCCGGCATCGACTACGTGCACGCGGTGCAGCGCCGGCGGGAACTGCGCGACGAATTGCGTGCGACCATGCGTACCCTGGACATCGTGGTGACCGCCGGGGCGCCGGACGAGGCGCCGAAAATGGACGGCGTGCCGCGCTGGGATTCCTTCGCCGCGCCCAGTTTTACCATGCCTTTCAACGTCTCGGGCTATCCGGCGATGTGCGTCTGTTCGGGTTTCGGTCCGGCGGGATTGCCGGTATCCGTCCAACTGGTCGGAAAGCCATTCCAGGAAGCGACCGTCCTGCGCATGGCCGATGCGTTCGAGAAAGCGACCGCCTACCGCGGCAAGCGGCCCGCCATGGTCGGCGCATGATTGATGCGTTGTTAGGCCGAGCGGCGGAACGAAAGCGATGACGTCCCGGCCGGTGCTTCCCCGTCATGGCGGCCGAAGGGCCGCCATCCACGACGTCCGTGGTCGCGGCCTGGGAAAGTCGTGGATGCCGGCCTGCACCGGCATGACGAAGTTGCACTGGCCGGTGCCTCATCGTTCAGGCAGTTCCGCATTACCTTCCGCCCAGCGTGATCGCGCCCTGGCTCTTTGTCGCATGATTCAACCGCTGTTGCGTTCCGCGCCGAGCGATCATGCTCCAACGACCCCAGGATCGATCGATACCAAGACCAGGAGCTGACAGAGATGACCACTCACACATTGCGCGCCGCGCCCGACACGGTGCGCATCGGCGTTTTCGACGCTGAATTTCCTCCTATCATGACGATCGAATCCGGAGACACCGTCGAGGTGCAGTGCGTGTCGGGCCGGGAGGAAGTGCTGCCGCCGCCTGGCTCGCCACTGACCGTGCCGTCTGAACTGGCCGCGATCATCGCCGCGAACCCTGGGTCCAAAGCCGGGCATATCGTGACCGGCCCCATCGCGATCGCCGGCGCCATGCCGGGGGACATGCTGGAAATCCGCATCGAGAAGATCGTCCCGGGTGCTGACTGGGGCTACAACATGATCCGTCCGCTCGCCGGCACGTTGCCGGAAGACTTTCATGAAACCACCCTGATGCATATCCCGGTCGATCGCGACCGCGGCGTGTGCACCCTGCCCTGGGGGACCGAGCTGACCCTGGCGCCATTCTTCGGCGTGATGGGCGTGGCTCCGCCGCCGGCGTTCGGCCGGATCGCATCAAAGGAGCCGCGCATCCATGGCGGCAACCTGGACAACAAGGAACTGACCGCCGGCAGCACCCTGTTCCTGCCAGTGTGGGTGCCGGGCGCGAATTTCTCGGTTGGCGATGGGCATGGCGTTCAGGGCGATGGCGAGGTCTGCGTCACCGCGCTGGAAATGTGCCTGACCGGCACCTTCACATTCACCTTGCACAAAGGCGAAGGTCCGGGCCGCCCCGCCTTGCGCATGCCGCGTGCCGAATCGGCGACACATTACATCACCATGGGGCTGAACGAGGACCTGGATCAGGCGATGAAACAGGCACTGCGAGAGATGATCGCCTTCATCTGCATGCGCACCAACCTGTCTCGTGAGCAGGCCTATGCGTTCTGCTCTCTGGCGGTCGATTTCCACGTGACGCAGACCGTGAACGGCGAAAAGGGCGTGCATGGTCTGCTGAAGAAGGGCCTGTTGTTTTAAGGCGGGGTCGGCCTTGCCGGCGCCGCGACACCGGCTCGACCCGCTTGCTTTCGGGCATGATTTGCACTCCCGGGCGATGCGGTTCGACGTGCCCACGCCCCTTCCGCCAACGGTCCTGACCCTTGACCGATAGCCTCCCCTTACGGTCATCGCCGGGCGTGACCCGCCAACCCGCCCCCTGCCGTCGAAGCGTGGGCTGGCGGGTCACGCTCGGCAATGGCGACGGGGGACAGCACTTCGATCAACGGTGGAGCCCGTCGGTCATGCGTCGTTGCACAGCAGATTGCGCACACTGGAACCAGACCCCCTGAGTGGCCCTGCTCTCATGAACGGAATTCGCCGATGTCTTTGAACCCCCAATCCGGCGCTACCGACCCGGCGCTGATGACCGCTACCGAGGCCGCCGCCAAAATCAGGTCGAAGGATATGTCCTGCGAGGAACTGGCGCGGGCCTGCCTCCGCCGGATCGAGAAGCGTGATTCTCTTGTGCGCGCCTGGCTGTGGATCGATCCCGATCACGTGATCCGACGCGCCCGGGAACTCGATAAGTTGGCGCCGAGAGGGCCTCTCCACGGCGTGCCGATCGGCGTCAAGGACGTGATCGACACGGTGGATTACCCGACCACCCAGAACTCGCCGATCTACGATGGGGTGCGGATCGGGCGGGACGCGGCCTGCGTCGCGGTTCCTCGGGGCCTCGGCGCGCTGGTGCTGGGCAAGACCGACACGGTCGAGTTCGCGTCCGGTGGCCGCAAGGCGCTGACCCGCAACCCGTTCAATCCCGCGCACACGCCAGGCGGATCGTCATCCGGGTCCGGCGCGGCGGTGGGGGATTTCCACGTACCGCTGGCGTTTGGGACGCAAACGGGCGGTTCGCTGATCCGCCCGGCATCCTTCAATGGCATCTATGGGATGAAGCCGAGCTGGAATTTGGTGAGCCGGGAAGGTGTGCGGATGTCCTCGATGACCCTCGACACGGTCGGCTGGTATGCGCGCAGCGTGGCCGACCTGGCGTTGATGGCACTGGCGTTCGGGGTGGAGCCTGACCTGAACCCGGTCGAGGTCAAGGGCATGCGGATCGGCGTCTGCCGCAGCCCGGTCTGGCACGAAATCGAGCCGGCGGGCACCCTGGCGCTGGACACCGCGGCACAACGTCTGGCCGCCGCGGGCGCGATCGTCGAGGACCTGGAACTGCCGGCGCCGTTCAACGGCCTGCATGACGCGCACACCGCCATCGTGAACAGCGAGGGGCGGTCGTCGTTCCTGCCGGAATACATCAACGCCCATGCCATGCTGGCGCCGGACCTGCGAGCAAAAGTCGAAAACGTCCTGCAAATCACATCGGAGCAACTGCTGAAAGCCTACGCCCTGGCGGATTCCTGCCGTCTGGTTCTGGACGGGCTGTTCGGGCCGTCGCTGGACGTGATTCTGACGCCGAGCTCGAAAGGGGAGGCGCCGGTGGGGCTGCATACGACCGGGGACGCGGTGTTCAACCGGATGTGGACCCTGTTGCATGCGCCGAATGTGAACATCCCGGTATGTCGCGGGCCGACAAACCTGCCGGTTGGGGTCACCTTGGTTGGCAAGCGGCTGTCGGATGCGCGATTGCTGGCGATTTCCCAGGCTCTGGCTCCGGTGATCGACACCGATCCAGGGGCAAACGCGCGGGAGCTCTGGTCGGTGGCGGCCTAACCGCCGCCGTCACCACATCGGCACGTCGGCGTGCGGCCAATCGCCCCGCGTGCGCATCGTCATCAGTCGACGCCAACCACCCGCGACCCGCCAGAAGCTCGGCGGTCTCGGGTGGCCCGAAAGCGCGATGGTTCGTTGCCTATGTCGCGGCGGCGTAGACTGCTTTTTCGAACCGATCCAACAGGTCCAGCACTGTCTTGTCGGCGAACGGCAAGACCTGAGTCATCAGAACACCGGCGATCTGCTTCTTCGGGTCGAGCCAGTAATACGTGTTGTTGATCCCCGCCCAGGCCAGGCTGCTGGCGCCGCGGCCACCCGGCTGATCCTGCGTGTTGATCAGGAAGGTCAGTCCCCATTTCTTGACCATCCCAGGGAACAGATCGACCGGGTTCGACATCCGTGGATTGAACGTCGGCATCGGCAGGACATCCAGCGCGCCCATGCTGTTCTGGCTCATCAGGGCGACCGTCTCCGGCTTCAGCACCTGTTTGCCATTGCCTTCCCCGCCGCGCAGCAAGGCTTGCAAGAACAGCAGGTAGTCGTTGGAGGTAGAAAACAGCCCGCCGCCGCCGGCATAGAATTCAGGGCTTTCAGCGGGGGGCGGCGCGTCAAACGGCACCAGCGATCCGTCTGCCTCTCGGTTATGCAGCGTGGCCAACCGATCCTTCCAGCCTGGGCGCAACACAAAGCCCGTGTCGTGCATCCCCAGCGGCCGCAGGACATGTTCCTGCAGATAGGCTTCCAGGTTCTGGCCGCTGACGATTTCCACCATCCGCCCGGCGATGTCGATGTTGATGCCGTATTCCCAACGCTCCCCCGGATCGAACCCCAAAGGTGCCGACAGCGCCGCGAGCTTGCCGGTCCGGGCGGGTGGTAGCCCGGTCTGCTGTGCGTAGCGGTTCATGTCCCGGTTCCAGGTGTCGTAGACGAACCCGGCGGTATGGGTTAGCAGCTTGCGCAACGTGATGGTGCCCCGTGCGGGCCGCAGCCGCGGTTTCCCCGCGTCATCGAACCCTTCAAGCACCTGGGGGTTGGCGAGCGAGGGCATGATCTCACCGGCTGGTTGGTCGAGGCCCAGCTTGCCCTGTTCCACCATCTGCATGCAGGCGGCACCGGTGATCGCCTTGGTCATGGAGGCGATGCGAAACACCGTATCCTGGGTCATCGCCGCCGACCCGCCCTGCGCCCGCTTGCCGAACGCGCCGCCATAGACTTGCCCGCCCGCATTCGCCACCGCGGCGGTGACACCCGGCACCTGGCCAGAATTGACCGCATCCGCAAGCACCCGATCGACCCGTGCCGTGTCCACCATGGTTCCGATCCCATCCCCGATGCGGTCCGCAACGGCCGCCGGATGAAGTTGGTTGCACATCCCTGCCCGCCGAGGCAACACTGCCCCGAAATTGGAGGAGCATCGCGATGTACGAGCAACATGTGGTCGTCACGACGAAGCACGGTCAGATGCCAGCATTCGTGGCCTGCCCGGATGGCGCCGGACCGTTCCCACCGATCATCTTTTACATGGATGCCCCGGGCACCCGCGAAGAGCTCCGCAACATGGCCCGCCGGATCGCTCGGCATGGTTATTTCTGCATTTTGCCCGACATGTATTACCGCCTTGGCACCGTGCTGTTCGACCTGCCGCGGCGTACCGATGCGATGTCGGCGGTGATTCGCGCGTCCATGAACAGCATCAACAATGAGCTTGTCACGGACGATACGTCGGCGATGCTTGGGTGGATGGATGCCAACGACAGAGTGAAGCCGGGACCCGTCGGCTGCGTCGGCTATTGCATGAGCGGGCAGTATATCACCACCGTCTCGGCCCGGTTCCCGCATCGCATGGTCGCCGCTGCGTCGCTCTATGGGGTACTGATCGTCACCGATCAGCCCGACTCGCCGCATCTGCTGGTGGATAAGATCAAGGGCGAACTCTACTATGCGTTCGCGGAACATGATGCCGGGGTGCCGGGTCACGTGATCCCCGATCTGCGGGCCGCATTGGCGAAGACCGACGTCAAGAACACGATCAAGATTTTTCCGGGCACGCAACACGGCTTCGCGTTTGCGGAGCGTGCCGTTTACGAGACGGTATCGGCGGAGCAAACCTGGGCCGACATGTTCGCCATGTGGGACCGCTGCCTGAAATAGCCGGGCGGCTATCGCCGAGCTGGCGCCCGTTCTTCCTGATCGGGCGACCCGTGTTGATCGAGCCGTTCCGCCGCCTCCGTTCCCTGATTGACCGGCGGAGGGAACGGCGCCCCGGTCTTACTGGCGCCACGGCGGGCACGACCCGGGATCTCGGCGGCCCGAAACTGATTTAGACCACCGCCGTCGCGGGATTGGCGGGAAGCCGTCGTGCACGAAACCAAGGGGGATGCCATGAATCTGTTCGATCTTACCGGCAAGGTTGCCATCGTGACCGGCGGCAACGGCGGGATTGGCCTGGGCATGGCCCAGGGCATAGCGTCCTGCGGCGCGCATATCGTCATCTCTGGTCGGAATGCGGAAAAGGCGGGACCGGCGCTTGAATCACTGCGCGCTTTGGGCGTTCAGGCCGAGTTCGTCGCTGCGGATGTCACCAGGAAAGCCGAATGTGAGAACCTGATCGACGCGACGGAAGCCGCCTTCGGACGGGTCGATATCCTGGTGAACAATGCCGGCACGTCGATCCGGAAGATGCCACAGGATTTCACCGAGGAAGAGTGGCATCATGTGATGGACACCAACCTGACCAGCGCGTTCCTGTGTTCGCAGGCCGCCTACCACGCGATGGTGAAGGTCGGTGGCGGCAAGATGATCAATATCGGGTCGATGATGTCGCTGTTCGGCGCGCCCTACGCGACTCCCTATGCGTCCAGCAAGGGCGGGATCGTGCAGATGACGCGCGCCTTGGCCACGGCCTGGGCGAAGGACCATATCCAGGTCAACGCCGTGCTGCCCGGGTGGATCGACACCGATCTGACCAAGCGCGCCCGCCAGCAGGTGCAGGGATTGCACGACAGCGTGGAAAAGCGGACTCCCGAGAACCGCTGGGGCGTGCCGAGCGATTTGGCCGGGGTGGCGGCGTTCCTGGCGAGCGGCGCATCGGATTTTGTTACGGGGACCGCGATCCCGGTGGATGGTGGGTTCTCCATCGCCATGTAGTTTCGTTTGGCGTAACCATTGACCGATAGGCGTCCACGCACCGTGACTGCCATGCTTAACCCGGCAGCCAGCGCTCCAGTGGAAGGAGGCGGGTTGGGGGATCAAGTGCAGAAATGACGGTTCGGGGAAGTTATCGGTCAACGGTCAGGGCCTTTGGTTTAACCCTGCGTGCTGCTTAACCCAGACCGAGCCTTTTTCCCTTCACGGGTGGTCCACCCAACAGGCGGCGTGCGGCAAATTGAAACCCCGACCCCGTTCAGTTATCAACACGGCACGCGGGGCCGGTCCTGCCCGCATTGCTGGTAACCCGCCATGACCTTTGACAACGTTTACGAACTCCTGCGGAACTACCGCACACCAGCGGGCGAGCAGGTCCTGTTCCTGCTGGCACGCGACACAATGCAGAGCATTTACGACTGCGTGCTGCAATCCGGCGCGCGGGAATGCCTGGAACTCGGGACCGGCTATGGGGCGACGACCTGCGTCATCGCGGCGGCGTTGGACGAATTGGGCGGCGGGCGGGTCAGCACCATCGATATGCTGGTGCGCGAACCGATCGGGATCGATGTACTGGCGGTGCATACCGGGTTGTCCCGGTATATCGAGGTGGTATCCGACAATGCTGGCTACAACTGGTATCTAGCCGACCTGATCGAACGCCGGACGACGAATAATATCTGCGAACCCTGCCTCGATTTTTGTTTCTTGGATGGCGCGCATGAATGGGGCCCAGATGCGCTGGCGGTGTTTTTGGTGGCGAAGCTGTTGCGTCCGGGCGCCTGGCTGGCTCTGGACGACCTCGATTTCAAACTACGCGGCTGCCAGCCGGCCTGGGCAACGGTGTTCGCGGACCGGTCGGAGAAGGAGCTGGACGTGTATCAGCTAGAGCGGGTGTTTAATCTGGTGCTGCGCCAGCACCCGGACTTCGCCGATTTCGCGGTCACGGATGGCGGCCGCACCGGTTGGGCGCGTAAAAAGACCGATCGGCCGGTCACGTGGGCGCCGACCGCCCAGACGCTCGATCCGCTTGTGCCGGACTGGCAGGACAGCTTCACGGCGAAGGAGATCGTCGACCAATCCTATCAAAGCGACGGGGTCACAACCAAAAAGCAGGGCAACGCGATACGGATCAAAACGACTCAGATGGATCCGTTCTTCATTCTGCCAGACAGCATCGCCGCCGGGCGATCGGTGGATATGGTGTCGCTGCGGGTTCGGCTGGTAAGCCCGGCCGCCGAGACCTTGCAGATCTTCTGGACCGACGCCGCGGCGGAGAATTTCAACGAGAGCCGGAGCGTACGGATCAAGCTCGCCGCGTCCGATCAGTGGCGTGACGTCACGATCAGGATCACGGGCGGGAAGCTGCCGCGGCCAATCAAGGCAATCCGTGTGGACCCGACGGACGGGCCGAGCACGCTGCTGTGGGAAAGCTTTGCGATTGGCGGATGGAAGAGGGACGGAGACTGATAGCCACCCAAATTTCTTCCGTCTGAGGAAGGCGATGCGGGCAAAGGGCAGGGGAATCGCTCGAACGATTCAAGCGGTCTGTGTCAGCAGCTTTTCCAAGTAATCCCTGTTCCACCCTGCCTTTTTCCGGCGGTTTTTAAAGCTGGCGATGGGCTTTGCCCGCATGAGCAGGTTAAGAGCGGTATGCTTGATGACCG
>CAMATI010000182.1 GCA_945861095.1 Asaia bogorensis
GTCCCGCCCCGACGCCCCACCATCGCTCCCAACCGCAACCGCAACGCATTCAGCTTGATGAAGCCTTGGGCATCGACCTGGTCATAGGCGCCCTGGTCATCCTCGAACGTCACGACCCGTGTGTCATACAGGCTATGCGGCGACTCACGACCGATGCAGGTGACGTTGCCTTTGTAAAGTTTCAGCCGCACCCGGCCGCTGACGCTGTTCTGGCTCTCGTCAATCAGCGCCTGCAGCATCCGCCGCTCCGGGCTGAACCAGAACCCGTTATAGATCAGCTCCGAATAGCGCGGCATCAGGCTGTCCTTCAGATGCCCCGCCTCCCGATCCAGGGTGATACTTTCCATCGACCGGTGGGCCAGCAACAGGATGGTCCCACCCGGCGTTTCATACACGCCGCGCGACTTCATGCCGACGAACCGGTTCTCCACCAGATCCAGCCGGCCGATGCCATTCGCCTTGCCCAGCTCGTTCAACCGGGTCAGCAGAGCGGCCGGCGACAGGCGCACCCCGTCGATCGCCACCGGATCGCCATGTTCGAAATCCATCGAGATCACGGTCGCCTTGTCGGGCGCATCTTCCGGCCGGATCGTGCGCTGGTAGACGATTTCATCGGCCTCCACGGCCGGGTCTTCCAGGATTTTGCCCTCGGACGACGAGTGCAACAGGTTGGCATCGACGCTGAATGGCGCCTCGCCACGCTTGTCCTTGGCGATGGGAATCTGATGCGTCTCGGCAAACTCGATCAACGTCGTGCGGCTGGTCAGGTCCCATTCCCGCCAGGGTGCGATGATCTTGATGTCGGGCTTCAGCGCGTAATAGGACAGCTCGAACCGCACCTGGTCGTTGCCCTTGCCGGTCGCACCATGTGCCACGGCGTCAGCGCCGACCATCTCGGCGATCTCGATCTGGCGCTGGGCGATCAACGGGCGCGCGATGGAGGTGCCCAGCAGATACTGGCCCTCATACAAAGCGTTGGCACGAAACATCGGGAAGACAAAGTCCTTCACGAAGGTCTCGCGCAGATCGTCGACGAAGATTTCCTTCACACCGAACATTTCCGCTTTCTGGCGCGCCGGCCCAAGCTCCTCGCCCTGGCCGAGATCGGCGGTGAAGGTCACGACCTCACACTGGTAGGTGGTTTGCAGCCAACGCAGGATCACGCTGGTGTCCAGCCCGCCCGAATAGGCGAGAACCACTTTCTTCACATCCTTGACGCGCATGCGGGCTAACTCCTCGACGCCCGGGGGAGTAGCGCCGTGACGAGGGGGAGGCAATATCAGGCAGCGAGAAGGGCCTTCCCGACCAGCCGATATCCACGCAAACTGCGCCGATGATAGCCCCTCCGCTCTCCCCCCGCATTCGCGCGACCTTCGCCGCCCCCATCCCCACGGCCAAGGCCTGGGCCAATCGCTATGATGGGCGCGCCGGCCCGATCATCGACCTGACCCAGGCGGTGCCGGGCTACCCGACGCACCCCGACCTCGCGGCGCGTCTGGCCGAGGGGGCGGGATCCCCGGTGCAGGCCCGCTACGGCACCATCGACGGGGATGAAATGCTAAGGGCGACCTTGGCCGCCGATATCAACCGGGTCTACGGCGCCGATCTGGATGCCAGCGACGTGGCCATCACCGCGGGCGCCAATCTGGCGTTCACCATGGCGATGACCGTGCTGTGCGGCGTTGGCGACCAGGTGATGCTGCCGGTGCCCTGGTATTTCAACAACGCCATGGCGCTGACGATGCAGGGCCTGGAAGCGCTGCCGCTGCCCTGCATGGCAGCGGACGGGTTCGTGCCGGATCCCGACCGCGCGGCGGCATTGATCACGGATCGGACCCGAGCCGTGGTGCTGATCAGCCCCAACAATCCGACCGGGGCGATCTATCCGCCCGATGTGATCGCCCGATTCGCATCGCTCTGCCGGGAACGAGGCATCTGGCTGATCGTCGATGAATCCTATCGGGATTTCCTGCCGGACACCGCCCTTCCCCCGCACGGCTTGTTCCAGGACCCAGACTGGCGGGACGGGCTCGTTCATCTTTATTCCTTCTCCAAGGCCTATTGCGTGGCCGGGCACCGGGTGGGCGCCATGGTCTGCGGCCCTCGGGTACGGACGGAACTGAACAAGGTGCTGGACACGATGCAGATCTGCCCACCCCGTGGGCCTCTGCCGGGACTGACCTGGGCGGTCGACAATCTGCACGCGTGGAAGGCCGGCAACCGGGCGATCATCGCGGAGCGTGCCCGCCTCTTCCGCGACGGCGTAGGCCAACTCCAAAACTGGCACATCGACGCGCTCGGCACATACTTCGCCTACATCCGAATCCCCGAAGGGGACCGCGACGCGTTGGCGGTTGGCGAAGCACTGGCGACCGAGTGCGGGTTGCTGTCGTTGGCGGGACCGTTCTTCGGCCCCGGTCAGGACAGGCATCTGCGCCTGGCGTTCGCGAATGTCGGGCTGGAGGCGATCGCCGAGGTCCCGGCCAGGCTGCGGGCATTGCGATGAGCGACGGGGACCGAAATCCGCGCGTGGCACCCCCGGCATGACACCCCCGGCGTGACACCAGCCCAAAGGCCAGCTAGGAGTCCGTCACTGCCCACCTCGGCAGGCCCGCGAGACACCCATTGGGGAGCAAGAATTCCATGACGATCAAGGTCGGTGACACAATTCCTTCGATGAAGCTGATGGTCGCAACGGCTGACGGGCCGAAGGAGACCTCCACGGACGACATCTTCAACGGCAAGAAGGTGGTGCTGTTCGCCGTGCCTGGCGCTTTCACCCCCACCTGCAGCGCCAAGCATCTGCCGGGCTTCGTGCAGAACGCGGACGCCATCAAGGCCAAGGGCGTCGACACCATTGCCTGCATCTCGGTCAATGACGCCTTCGTCATGGGCGCCTGGGGCAAGGATCAAGGCACCAGCGGCAAGGTCGAAATGCTGGCCGACGGCGCGGCAGCCTTCGCCAAGGCCATTGGCCTGGAGCTGGACCTGAATGCGCGTGGCATGGGCTGGCGCAGCCAGCGTTATGCCCTGGTCGCAGTCGACGGCAAGGTAACGCATCTGGGCGTCGAGGCCCCCGGCGGTTTCGAAGTCAGCAAGGCCGAGGCCATCATCTCCGCGCTGTAATCCAGTCCGCGGTCATGGAAACGGCGGCGTCCCCTCGGGCGCCGCCTTTTTCATGGGTCTTCCGAACCGGACTGGTCACCCCGCCGTCAACGACCCTCCCGGCGCCAGGCGAACACCAGCAACGCCAGCATCAGCGGCAACGACGCCCAGGCAGGCAACAACGCCAATGACGCCACGCCGGTCACCACGTGGTCCTTTTTCCGTTCCAATCCGACCCATGACCCGCCCGAGGCAACCCGTCCCGTTTCGGTCCGACGCAGCTCGGGGATCAGGGGATCCGCGGGCCGCCCCAGCCAATGAACGCTGCCGCCCGATGCGCGAACCACGCGATTCAACACCGTGGCGGTCGCCCGAAGGTCCGACAGTTCCGGCGGATTGGCCGCTCCGGCCGCGGCATAGGCCGAACGCGCGCCGTCCGACACCTGCCACACGCCCGGAGTCGTCACCGGCAGCACAAATGTCGCCCGTCCAGGCGACACTTCCCGTAATATCGAAGTCTGCATCTTGCCGTCCGGATCGGTGATGGTCACTGACACGGCGGTGGCGGACTCGGTCGAGCGCCGGACGATCGTAAGGCGCCCTTCCGCCACACGAGCGGTCAGCGCATTTTCCTCAAGCTCCGGCTCCCGCATCAGCCAATGCGCGATCCGGCGCAGCAGTTCGGCTTGCGGCCCGCCCCCTTCATGCCCGCGCGACCACAGCCATATCTGGTCCGACAGCAACAATGCCGTGCGGCCCTGACCGACACGATCCAAGGCCAGTAGCGGTTGGCCGTCCGGGCTTTCCATGAGCACGTCGCCACGAATCTGACCGGTCTGGATCCGGCGATACCACGCCCCCCAGGCGGCCGAGCGGGTTGGATCGGCGTTGGCACCGGTTAGGCCCTCGGTAACCGGATGGCGTAGCCCAAGCTCGCTGACCGCGGGTCGGAATTTCCCATCAACCACGGCATTGAAGCGCACCGGCGCACCAGGCAGCACCTGGCCGAGAGGCGTCGCCGCCAGGCTGGTACTGCCGGAATACTCCGGCCCGACGCTCAACAGCAGAGCGCCACCCTGGCGCACCCGGTTGGCGATATTCAGCAGATAGGGTTGTGGCAGCAGGCCACGATTCTGGAAGCGATCCAGAATGATCAGGTCGAACTCGCCGATCTTGTCCTGGAACAACTCCCGCACCGGGAAGGCGATCAGCGCCAATTCGTTCAGCGGCGTCAGGTCGTCCTTTTCGGGCGGGCGAAGGATGGTGAAATGCACCAGGTCCACGGACGGATCCGCTTTCAACAAGCGGCGCCAGGTGCGTTCCCCGGGATGCGGCTCCCCGGAGACCAGCAGCACCCGCAAGCGCTCACGCACCCCGTTGATCTCGATCACGGCCCGATTGTTCAGGCCGGACACCTCCCCGGACAATGGGCTGGCGGACATCTCCACCACGGTGGGTCCGGCGCGGGTGATCGGGATTTCTATCCGCTGCTCCCGTCCGACCGGGACGCTTTCGATCCGGGGCGGATCGCCGTCCCGGCGTACGGTCAAGGTGGCAGACGTGGTCCGCGCGGGGACGCCCAGATCGTCGATGGCAACCCGCAAGGTGACTGATTTCCCGACGATGCCATAACCTGGCGCCTCGATCACGCGCAGGCGGCGGTCGGTCTCCTCGGCGCGAGCGGGCACCAAAACATGCAACGGCATGCCGCCCGGCGCGGTCTCGGTGACGTCATGCGCCTGCCCGTCGGTGATGGCGATCGTCCCGGCCAGTCGAGACCGCGGGATATCCGCCAGCGCCCGCTCGATCTCGGAAAACAGCCGCGTTCCCGCATTGCCGCTCTCCGGTACGGTGAGGACCCGCAATTCAAGGTCCTTGTGACGCCTGGCCTGCTCGACAATTGCGGCCCGCGCGCTATCCGCCAGTCGCGCCCGGTCCCCCACCAGCATGGACGCGGACTGATCGATCACCAACAGACCGATATCCGACAACGCCTCTCGCGTTTCGCGCACCAATCGCGGGCCGGCGAGCCACACCAGCAGCACCGCGAACGCCGCCAGACGGGCCGTCGTCCCGCACGCGCGCCGCCAGAAGCCAAGGGCCACAACCAGCATGGCCAGCCCGCCCAGCGCCGCGATCGCCCATACCGGCAGCATGGGGTCGAAGCGGAGCGCGGCGATCGCAAGGTCAGGACGCATCAGGTCTTATACGCCATCACAAGACGGAACACGGCCGGAAAATGCACCCAAACCGAATGCCCATCCGACCAGCGTCGTAAGCCTTCGCCATCGCCACCGTTGAACCGGTCAGGACGTCTCAGATCGCGATCGCGTAGGCCGGCCGGCGTGGATCCGCGCCCGCCCCCATCATCCCGGTTTCCGGATCGGTCAGGATGGCTTCCACCGACCCCGCCAGCCAGGTCCAGTCGGGCCAGGTCTGGATCTCGTGCCCACGCGCGGCCAGATCGTCGCGCACGGCCTGCGGGATACGCCCTTCGACGGCCAACCGGCCGGGGAAATACTCGAACGGCGCGAAGGAGGATGGGAAGGAGTAGGATGCGACCCGCGGCGCCTCGATCGCGGATTGCGGATCCATTCCGAAATGCATGACGTTCAGCAGCACCTGCAGCATCGCCTGGGTCTGCACGTCCCCGCCCGGCGTGCCGAACGGCATGACACCACCTTTGTCGGTGACCAGCATGGCAGGATTCGGCGTCAACCGAGGCCGCTTGCCCGGCGCAACCCCCGCCGGGTGACGCGGGTCCGGCCGGCTCTGACTGCCGCGGCCCGACGGCGTGATACCCAGACCCGGAACCACCGGCACATTCCCGGACCCATCCGATGGCGTGGCGCTGAACGCATTCCCCCAGCGATCCACGACACAGCAATAGGACGTATCGGCCTCGACTTTCGGCAATTCGCGCTCACTGGCCAGGTAGGATCGGTTCGGCAGATCGAGCGGCGCCGGCATCTCTCCAAACGCCCGGTCATCCCGCACCGCCGCCGCTCGACGGGCGATCGTGGACGGGTCCAGCAGATGATCGATCGGCACGTCGACAAAGCGCGGATCGCCGAAGAAATGCTCCCGATCGGCCAGTGCCAGATTGAGACACTCGACAATGCGATGCAGGTAATCGGCGGAGTTGTGCGCCAATCCGTCGATGCCGACCCGTTCCACCAGGGCCAACGCCTGTTGCAAGGCCGGTCCCTGGCACCATGGGCCGCAGGTGATCAACTCATGGCCCCGCCAGTTGCGACGCACCACGGGTTCGATGGCTGATCGATATTCCGCGAGATCGTCCATGGAGAGATAGCCGCCCTCCTGGCGCTGATACTTCACGATCTCCCGGGCAATGTCGCCGCGATAAAAGGCGTGATGCGCGGCGTCCAGGCCGGCCATCCGGTCCGGTCCGGCCGCCAAATCCTGGTCGGCCATGAATTGCATAGTACGAGCGAGATCGGTCTGAACCAGTTTCTCGCCGGCCCGAGGCACCCGCCCGTTCGGCAGGAAGACCGCCGTGTTGGATGCCCAACGGCGGTATTCATGCTCATGCGACGCGATGGAGGTGACCAGCAGCGGATAAACCGAGAAGCCTTCCGCGGCAAAGCGGATTGCCGGGGCGGCGACATCGGCGAACCGCATCGTACCGTGGCGACGCAACGCGGTGATCCAGGCATCCGGAGCCGCCGGCACAACCGTGCGGAGGACGCCATCGGGGATTTTTCCCCCATGCTCCCGCATGAAAAGATCGGCGGGCAGGGATTTGGGCCACCACCCGAGACCGGCGATGCTTTCAACCGAGCCGTCGGCCAGCCTGATCATGATGGGGGCAACGCCCGCGAAGTTCACCAGGTCGGGTTGCAGGACGCCCAGGGCGATGCCCGCCGCACAACCGGCATCAATGGCGTTGCCGCCCGATTCCAGAATGGAAAACGCGGCCGAGGCCGCCAGATAGTGGCCAGCGGACACGGCATGCCGGGTGCCGTAAATGGTTGGGCGATGGGTCATTTTCGCACTCCCCGCGATGGGCGCGCCACGTCCGGTCGCGCCGGGAACAGACAGCCTGCGACAATCCCGCGTCCGGGTCCAGCGTGGTCTCGCGCGAATCGTCGCCGATTGGCCTCACGGCCGGATGATGCCGAAACGCTCCGTCCCGACTTTGACGGCAAGCGGGGATCGTCCGCAAAATCAAGCCGTCACGGGGCCTTGTCACATTCCGCGGCAAACCGCTTCGGTTCCGCCTTGGCTTCGACGCCGGCCGGTGTACAAGTACGTCATGCCCAAATCATCGCGCACCGACTTTCCCACGCCGACCCTGATCACCACGACAGCAGACCTGGTTGCGACCTGTCAGCGCCTGCGCGTTGGCGACTTCGTGACCGTCGACACGGAGTTCATGCGGGAGCGGACCTACTGGCCCGAACTCTGTGTCGTGCAATTGGGCGGCGAACATGAAGTCGCCGTGGTGGACGCACTCGCCGAAGGCCTCGATCTCACCCCGCTCGGCGAACTGCTCGCCGACCCCTCGGTGATAAAGGTTTTCCACGCCGCGCGTCAGGATATCGAGATTTTCGTCCTGCGCTTCGGCGATGTGCCCAGCCCCATGTTCGATACCCAGGTCGCCGCCATGGTTGCCGGGTTTGGCGACCAGGTCGGCTACGATTCCCTGGTCTCGGGCCTGACCGGCGGGTCCATCGACAAGGCGCATCGGTTCAGCGACTGGTCCGCGCGCCCGTTGTCACCGGCGCAGATCACTTACGCGGCGGCCGATGTCACGCATCTGCGAGAAGTCTACAAACGCCTGTGCGTTCGGCTGGAGGCCGACGGACGACTTGATTGGGTAGCGGAAGAAATGAGCGTGCTCACCAATCCCGCGACCTATCGACCCGATCCCGACACGGTGTGGGAGAAATTGCGTCCTCGCAGCAACAACCGGCGCTTCCTCGGCCTGGTAAGATCCCTGGCGGCATGGCGGGAACGAGAGGCCCAGCGCGTGAACATTCCGCGCCAACGTCTGCTGAAGGACGAGGTGCTGATGGAAATCGCCGCCACGGCGCCCGCCGATGTGGTGGCGTTGACCCGTGCCCGCGGCATCACCAAGGGCTTCGCCGAGGGCCGGGTCGGTCTTGCATTGCTGGAGGTCGTAGCGAACTCGAAGCTGGTAACCGATGAAATGCTGCCTGCTGCCGCATCCGCAAGAGACGTGGTTCGTCCCTCGGCCGCCTTGGTGTCGCTGCTGAAAGTCCTGCTGGCCGCAAAGTGCGAAAATTTCTCTGTTGCGCCCCGGCTGGTTGCGAGTTCCGACGACATCGACCGGCTCGCCGTGGAAGATGAACCGGATGTCGCGGCACTGCATGGGTGGCGCCGCGACATATTCGGCAACGATGCGCTGGCGCTGAAACGCGGCGAGATCGCCCTGGGTGTCGATGGTCGTCGCGTGCGTCTGATTGCGGTCGGCGCCTGAAGGGTTAACCTGATATTCAGACTTTCCCCGGACATTGGCCTGTGTCACGCATCCTTTCGGGGTATCGAATGTCGTCGTCCCCTTTGATCGATCTGTCGTCCGCCAGCATCCTGTGTATTGATGACGATCCCGTCATGCGAGCTGTAGTTCGCGCTGCCTTGCAGAATCGCGGCTGCCGGGACATCGTTCCGACCACGGGCGGACAGGAGGCCTTGGATGTCTGCGCCGGGCGCGGATTCGATCTCGTGATCTGCGATTTCCATATGGCGCCCATGAACGGGCTCGAATTTTTGCAAACCTTGGGCCAATCGGGCCACGCGAGCGGCTGGCCCGTCATCATGCTGAGCGCGGAGACCAATCCCACCGCCATTGCCGAGGCGCGGGAACTTGGTATCCATGCCTGGGTCGGCAAGCCCATTTCGGCGATCAAGCTCATTGAGTGTGTGGGGTCGGCGTTGGGGCTGCGTTCGCCCAGCAGCGCTGTCGGGGTTGACGCCGGCACCCGGGAGTCGGTGGAACGCCATCACGCACATATGATGTCCGGGATCGCCGCGCTGGAAGAGTTGATGGGACGCTTTCCCTCCCGGGTCCGGGAACGCGTCTCCTTGGTCCACTCGGTCCTGAAAGCGCTGGAGACGGTGTGCGAGCCGGCCAACGCCCTCGGCTTTGACCTGGCCGTGACTCTCGCCGGTCGCGGCATCACCTTGATGCGCGCCGCGGAGCAGTTCCCGGCCGGGGCCGCGCGCTGCCACGCCGAGCTGGGTCGCGTGGCTCTGTCCCTGACCATGGCGATGAAGCGGGTCGCCCATATCCGCCTGAGCGGTGATGGTGGCGATCCGGGCCTGAAATTGCTGCAAAAGATCGATGAATTGCTCACGCCGATACGCACATCTTTGAAATTTGAAAGTGCCGCAATCGCGGTGCCGAGCGTGGCCAATTAGGCCACGAACGTCGGCCATCAGCGAAAACCGGCCGCCGCGTCTCAAAAGGACACGGTTCGCCCCTTGGCCGCCCTGGTGTCGCTGCTGCAAGTGCTGCTGGCCGCGAAGTGTGAAAACCTCTTCGTCGCGCCCCGGCTGGTTGCGAGTTCCGACGATATCGATCGGCTGGCCGTGGAAGAGGAGCCGAACGTTCCAGCACTGCGCGGCTGGCGTCGAGACATATTTGGTAAGGATGCTCTAACCTTGAAACGCGGCGGAATTGCCCTACATGACACCGGCCGCCGTGTGCGCCTGTTTTCAGCCCGCGCCTGATTGGTTAACTTGATGTTCAGATTTTCTGCGGACATTGACCTTATGTCACGCATCCACCAAGGTCTCGCATGCTGTCGTCCCCTTTGATCGATCTGTCGACCGTCGGCATCCTGTGCATCGACGACGACCCCGTCATGCGGGCCGTCGTTCGCGCGGCTTTGCAAAACCGCGGCTGCCGGGACATCGTGCAGACCAAGGGCGGACAAGAAGCCCTGGATATCTGCGCGGGGCGCGGCTTCGACCTGGTGATCTGCGATTACCAGATGTCGCCCATGAACGGGCTCGAATTCTTGCGGACCTTGAGCCAATCGGGTCTTGCAAGTGGTTGGCCCGTCATCATGCTGAGCGCGGAGACAAATCCCGACACCATCGCGGAAGCGCAGGAGCTTGGCATCGAAGCCTGGGTCAGCAAACCCATTTCAGCGATCAAACTCATAGAACGTGTCGGTTCGGCGCTGGGACTGCGTTCGCCAGGCAACTCCGGGTCGGTCGATGCCGGCACCCGGGAAGCGATGGAACGCCAGCACGCGACCATGATGTCCGGGGTCGCCGCGCTGGAGGAGCTGATGGGCAGCTTCCCCTTCCGGGTCCGGGAACGCGTGTCACTGGTCCGGTCGGTGCTGAGAGCGCTGGAGACGGTGTCCGAACCAGCCAACGCACTCGGTTACGACCTGGTGGTGACACTCGCCGGTCGCGGTATCGCCCTGATGCGCGCCGCGGAGCAGTTCCCCGTGGAAGCCGCGCGCTGCCACGCCGATCTCGGTCGTATGATTCTGTCCCTGACCATGGCGATGAAGCGGGTTGCCCATAACCATCTGAACGGGGATGGCGGTGAGGCGGGTCTGAAATTGCTGCAAAAAGTTGACGAATTGCTCACGCCGATTCGCGCATCCCTGAAACTCGAGGGTGTCGCCGCCGAACCGTAGGGTGGGCAGGTCAGGCCGCATACGTCAGCCCATAGATCTGCGCGCACCGCTATCGCGATCGTCCCCTGCCGCGGGACCGCGTTACTCGCCCCGGATAACCGTTCGGCGACGCGGCTGGCTGCCTTGCAATATCCGAATTCGGTGGGCGTCGGCGCACGGCCAGCGCCGTCAGGCGACGCGCGCGGCGTGACAGGATCGGCGAGCGTTGTTCATCGCGTCATGACACCAACTGGCCCTTGTGCCAGACTCGCCCGATCAACTCACCGACGGCGCCGGGGAGGCCGTGAGGCCATTCCCGAGCCCAACCACGGAAACGTCCCATGCCCCAGACCGTTGCCCGCCTGCTGGTGGACAGTCTCGAAGCCCATGACATCGACCTGATCTACTGCGTGCCTGGCGAAAGCTATCTGGGCATCACCAACGCGCTGGCGGACAACAACCGCATGCGGCTGATCGTGTGCCGCCACGAAGGTGGGGCGGCGTTCATGGCGGCGGCTGACGGGCGTATGCGGGGCGGCCGAGCGGGGGTTTGTGTGGTGTCGCGGGGGCCGGGGTTGTCGAATGCGATGATCGGCATTCACACCGCCTATCACGACGCGACGCCGCTGGTCGTGTTCATCGGCCAGGTGGAACGGTTCGAGGCCGGGCGGCTGGCGTTGCAGGAGCAGAACTACTCGGTGCTGCTGGGCGATATCACCAAGGCGGTGATCGAGGTCAATGACCCGATCCAGGCCAGCGAGGCGGTCGCCCGCGCCTTCCACATCGCCGAGAGCGGCACGCACGGCCCGGTCGCGATCATCATCCCGGAAGACGTGTTCGACACGGAAACGGAGGCGACGTTGAACCGTCCTCGCCCGGCCGCGCAGGCTGGCCCGCTGCCGGCCGATCTGGACCGGCTGGCGGAAATGCTGGCGGCGGCGGAACGGCCTCTGATCTGGGTGGGTGCGACGTTGAAGGAGTCCGCGATCCCCGACCTGACCAAACTGGCGGAACAATGGGTGCTGCCGGTCAGCCCGACTCATCGCCGGCCGCATCTGTTCGATGCGGGGCATCCGAACTACGGCGGCTACATGGCCAGCCGGGTGCATGCCGACATGGTCGCGGAGATGAAGAAGACCGACCTGCTGGTGTCGCTTGGCGAACGCCTGACGGGCAGTCTGACCCAGGGCTTCACGTTCCCGGCAGCGCCGGAGCCGCAGATGCCGCTGGTGCATATCTGGCCGGATCCGAATGAGGTTGGGCGCGTGTGGCGTCCGGAACTGGCGATGGCGTGTGAGCCGTCCGCCGTGGTGCAGGCGCTGCTGGCACGGGGGGCTCCGGCCGGGGCGGAGAAGCGGCGCGGCTGGGTGAACGGGCTGAACGCCGTGCACAAGCGGGTGTCGAAGCCGGAATGGGACACGATGCCGGACGGGGTGAATTTCTCGGCCGTGATCGCGGCGGTGAACCGGCATCTGACGGACGATGCGACGGTGACGTCGGATGCGGGCAATTTTGCGACGTTCGTGCACCGGTATCTGATGATGAAGCCCGGGCAGATGTTCCTGGCCTCGGTGGTGGGGGCCATGGGGTCTGGGCTGCCGATGGGGGTGGCGGCGTGTCTGCGCCGGCCGGGCAGCCAGGTCATCGCATTCGCCGGCGATGGCGGCGCGCTGATGACGGGCAATGAGATCGCGACGGCCGTGCAGTATCGGGTCAATCCGGTGTTCATCGTGTCGGACAACAATTGCTACGGCACGATCACGCAGCACCACGACATGCGCTATCCGGGCCGGCCGTATCAGGCGGCGACGCAACTGACCAACCCGGATTTCGCGATCTGGGCGACGGCGTTCGGCGCCAAGGGGATGACGATCCACGAGGAATCGGAGGTCGAGGGCGTGATCGCCGAGGCGCTGGCGGTGAAGGATCAGCCGGTGGTGGTGCATGTGCACACGTCGCTGCAACAGATCAGCGCGTGGCGGCGGCGGGCGTAGCGAAATTCGGTTGCGAGGGATGGCAACGCCATCCCTCTCGCCGGAAGATCCTGGATCATGGTGTGCCGAGACGCGATCCAGGAATGGCGGTGACGTCGTGCGGCGATTTGCAGGAAACCACCGAGACGCGTGAGAAGATAAGCTTACGAACGCCTTTTTGATTGGTAACCGCCCAGGCAGGTCAGCGGGGTACCTGGGCAGGTACGGTTGAAATACCGACGTAAGGCGACGCGCAACAATAACCGCTCCACGTGGTGTTGAGACCGGGTCTCTCCACGATAGGGGTAGGGAAGGCTACCAGCCTCCCCTCCCTCCGAACCGTGCTGGCGGTTCTCCCGCACACGGCTCTCCAGTGGCTGGTTATCCTCATCGGGGGTGTCTCGCGGTGTCCAGGGCCATGGTCAGGGAGAAGAGGTCCTGGG
>CAMATI010000183.1 GCA_945861095.1 Asaia bogorensis
GGCGTCTCCGGTCGGGCTACGCCCTCCCTACGCCGCCAACCCCGCAACGACTTTCCCATCCTGATTGTCGCGCATCACCATCTTGATTGTCGCGGGACATGTTGAACCAGGGCCATGACGGATAGAGCACGAAATAGACAGCGGACCACACAATCGTGGCGTACAGGATATAGATCCACCATTTGGGCAGCGGCTGGTTCAACTCCTTCAGCCCATCCCACTCATGCCCGGTGGTCATGTGGCCGCTGATGGAGTCCTTTTCGATCTTGGTCGGCACCGTGGCTTCTCCTCAGCGATCGTCTTCAAGGGGGATGCGGCCGTCCCGGTCGAACCGGGACTTGCGCCCGGGCCAGAACGTGGTGGCGACGATCATCACGAAAACACCCATCATCAACACGACGGAATGGTGCTGTATCCATTGGAGGATAGACATGATCTCGGTCATCCGCCGCTCCTATTGCCGCAGGTTTTCGTTGGCGGGATCGGCGAAATCCACCATGGTGCCGAGCACTTGCAGGTAGGCGACGAGGGCATCCAGTTCGGTGACGACCCGACCGTCGCCCGGCACCGTGATCGCCTTGGGATAGCGCTTCAACAGGGCCTCGTTGTCCGCCGCCGGATCGGCCTGCGTCTTCAGGTCCGCGATCGCCGCCGCGATCTGCTCGTCTGTATAGGGCACACCGACCGCCCGCTGCGCTCGCAGGCGCGGCACCACATCAGAGGTCGCAAGCGGCGTGCGGGCCAGGAACCCGTAACGCGGCATCAACGACTCCGGCACCACGCTCTGCGGATTGATCAGATGCGCATAGTGCCAATCGCTGGAGTACTTTCCGCCGACGCGCGCCAGGTCCGGACCGATGCGCTTCGATCCCCATTGGAACGGGTGGTCATACATGCTCTCGGCCGCGATCGAGTAATGGCCGTAGCGTTCCACCTCATCGCGCAGGGCCCGAACCTGCTGGCTATGACAGTTGTAGCACCCTTCCCGAATGTAAATGTCACGCCCGCGGGATTCGAGCGGGGAGTAGGCGCGCACGCCCTTCACATGCTCCACCGTGGTCTCGATCGTGAACAGGGGGATGATTTCCACCAGGCCGCCGATCGATATCGTCAGCAAGGTAAACACCAGCAGAAGGAAGCTGTTCTTCTCGATGGTTTCATGACGGATGAACATTGGCTCAGGCTCCCGCCACGGCCAGGCCGTCAGCCGGGACGGCGCGAGGCTCCGTCTGCGGACTGCGAACGGTCTGGATCAGATTGTAGACCATGATCAGGGCTCCGGTCAGGAACAGCAGGCCGCCGATCAGACGGATCACGTAGTAGGTTGACCGATTCGGCGAAGGAGTATTGCAGGAAGCCGAACTGGTCGTAGGCGCGCCACATCAGGCCCTGCATGATGCCCGCCACCCACATTGACGTGATGTAGAAGACGATGCCCAAGGTCGCGATCCAGTAGTGCCAGGACGCGAGGCGGTGAGAGTAAAGGCCCTGCCGCTTCCACAGCACCGGCACCAGGTAGTAGAAAGCGCCGAAGGTAATGAAGGCGACCCAACCCAGCGCGCCGGAATGGACATGGCCGATGCCCCAGTCTGTATAATGCGACAGAGCGTTGACGGCCCGGATCGACATGACCGGACCTTCGAACGTGGACATCCCGTAGAATCCGACAGCGGTGACGGAAAAGCGCAGACCGGGATCGGTGCGCAGCTTATCCCACGCTCCCGACAGGGTCATGATGCCGTTGATCATGCCACCCCAGGACGGCAGCCACAGCATGATCGAAAACGCCATGCCCAGGGTCTGCGTCCAGTCAGGCAAAGCGGTCCAGTGCAGATGATGCGGGCCGGCCCAGATATACATGAACACCAGCGACCAGAAATGCACGATGGATATGCGGTAGGAGTAGACCGGTCGGTTCGCCGCCTTCGGAATGAAGTAATACATCATCCCAAGGAACCCGGCGGTCAGAAAAAACCCGACGGCATTATGACCATACCACCACTGAATCATCGCGTTCTGCACGCCGGAAGCCACGTTGTAGCTCTTCGCGGCAAACACGCTCGCCGGCAGGGCCAGATTGTTAACGATATGCAGGACCGCGATCGTCAGGATGAACGCCATGAAGAACCAGTTGGCAACATAGATATGCGGCTCTTCCCGGCGCAGGATCGTGCCGATGAAGACCACGGCGTACAACACCCACACCAGCGTCAGGAACAGATCCAGATGCCATTCAGGTTCGGCATATTCCTGGCCCTGGCTGAACCCCATCACATAGGACAGCGCTGCCATCACGATGAAAAACTGATAGCCCCAGAATATGAAATTCGCCAAAGCCTCCCCGCCGAACAGCCGCGCTCGGCATGTCCGCTGGACCACGTAAAAGGACGTGGCGAAGAGAGCGCAGCCGCCAAACGCGAAAATGGCCGCGGATGTGTGGACAGGTCGCAACCGGCCGAAATTGGTGAACGGCAGCCCCAGGTTCAACACCGGCCAGGCGAGCTGGGCGGCCAGAACGACCCCGACCAGAAACGCGACAATGCCCCAGAACATCGACGCGATGACGAATTTCCGGACAACGTCTTCGTTGTAGACGACAACACGCTCAGCCATGGTGCCCACCTCCGCTGCGCGCGGCGTCCAGTTTGTCGTAATGAGATCGTATCTGCCCGAACACGAAGACGACGGCGAAGCCCGCCAGGCCAAGTCCAAACACATGCATGCCGTCATCGGTCGCGCCGGCCGCGAGTATCAGGCCGATCAGTCCGAGGACGATCATCAAGAGAGCGACCATGACGTCGCTGACGGAAGTATCCATTGGGTCGACTCCAGTGATGACCGCTGATGTTCGGTAGAAGGGCTTCTCGGGGTGGTTATCTTGGGCGTGCTGACCGCCACGATGCCGGCATCGAAAGCGCCTGGCATTGACGTGGATCAATGATCACGCCGCAGCCATGCCCTAACAGTCCCGGATGGACGATGCGTGGGTCAGGCTTGCGGCATGGTGCGGAGCCGTGCCTTTGGGGAGCGGCCTCGGCCTGGGCATGTTCCTCGTCGGCGCCGGAGGCAGCGTGACCCATTGCGCGCCCATGTGCGGCGGATTCGTGCTCGGACAGGTCGCCGATCGCATCGCTCGGCTGCCCGGCTCACGGCTCTGCGAATGGCGCCGGATCGAGGCCGCGGCCGTGATCCCCTATCACCTCGGGCGATTGACGACCTATGCCGCGCTGGGAGCCGCCGCCGGGATCGGTGGATCGTTCCTGGGTCGGATACCGTATCTGTCGCCGCTTCTGCTGGCCCTCGGTGCCATCCTGTTCCTGAGTCTGGCGGCGCGGCATGGTCCGGCGTGGCTGCGCGTCCTTCATGTCGCGCCCCCCCGCTTCGGCGGGTGGATGATCCGCCTCGCTCCGCGTCCAGCCGAACCTACGCCGCTGACGACTTATTGGCTCGGTGTGTGTCTCGGGTTCCTGCCGTGCGGGTTGCTTTACGCGGCGCTGGCGATCGCGATGGGGGCGGGCGATCCCGGGTTAGGCGCCTTGGCCATGATAGCCTTTGGCCTTGGCACCGTGCCGGCCTTGGTCGTGGTCGCCATCGCCGGCAGTTCCGCCGGCGTCCGCTGGGGACGATTCATCGCTCAGGTCGCGCCGCTGGCGATGCTGGCCAATGCGGCGTTTCTGATCCTGCTTGCGGCGCGCGGCCTGGCTCTTGGGTAGCGCGCGCCGGACGTGATCGGTTCGTTTACGGCGTCGCCGCCTGTTTCGCGATTTTCACGCCCGCGGCTTCCTCATAGAACCGCAGCATCTCGTGAATGTCGCCGTTACGTCCGAACCGCTCGATCCCCCTGCGGTAGTTGCGCAGAATCAACGGCGTCAGGGTCAGATCCCCGAACCCGTCGCCAGCCAGCTCCGCCGCCAGCGCCACGTCCTTTTCCATCAGCGCCATGGTGAATCGCGCCGCGAAATCGTCGGTGAATATGTTGTTCGGCAACACCGTCATCGTGGCGTTGTTCCGACCGGATGACTTGTTGATCATGTCCACCACCACGACGGGATCGAGCCCATTCTTGGCTGCGATGGCAACCGCCTCGAACGCCAGCAGGCGGTTGGCGGCGGACATCATGTTGTTCAGCGCCTTCAACGTATGACCGGCGCCCAACGGGCCGACATGCGCCGTATTCGGGCTGATGACCGTCAGCACCGGCGCCACCCGGCCGTATTGTTCCGGCGTGCCGCCAACCATGATCGCGATGGTGCCGGCGTCCGCGCCCCGAGGCCCGCCGCTGACCGGGGCGTCGATCAACGCGATACCGGACGCTTCCAGCTCCGCCGCCATGGCTCGGGTCGCGGCCGTTGCGCCGGACGTCTGATCGACGATCATGCCGCCGGCCTTCAAGCCTCGGACCAGCCCGTGATTGTCCCCGAAAATCACGTCCTTCACCTGCGCGGATGTGGGCAGACAGGTCAGCACGATATCGGACACCGCCCCGACCGCGGCCGGCGAATCCGCCACGACGGCGCCCAGAGCGGCGAATTCGGCGCGACGTTCCGGCGAGAGGTCGTAGACGGTCAGCGTGTGCTCGCGCAACAGACGGCGGGCCAGCGCGCCGCCCATGACACCAAGGCCGACATAGCCGATGCGGGGTTTATCCATGGTCGGTTTCCTTTCGTTGAGTCAGTGCCGCTATTGACGGCCCCCGTGTCGGTCTGACCGTCCGATCCGCCGGGGTCGGACCATCAGCGGTAACAGGACGGACGGGACGCGAAGACGCCGCCCTTCCGAAGTGCCTCCGCCTCAAACACGACCATCGACGGCGTCTGGTCGGGACGCAGGTCGCGGCTGTCGGCGTAGACGCCATGGACCTTGTGAACCTCGAACAGGCGTCGCATCTCGGTGACGGCGCTGTGGTGCATGTCGACCCGCAGGTCATGCAGGCGGACCGCCCGCTCCTCGCCAGCCCCAAGCACGCACAGCGACGCCGACCGTTCCGTCAGGGCGGTTCCATCGGCCAACGCCTGACCGCCAGCATCCCGCCCGGCCTCCAACGCTCGCAACAGCCGCTCCCCAAGGTCGTACGTCTCCGAGCCTCCGAACGCGTCGGCCATCGCCGCGATCACGCGTTCGCCAGCCAGCACGTTGCCGGCAACGATGAAGTCGGCGCCGATCTGGTGGCCCGACCATGGGCGGCACTTGTCGCCGGAAAAGGCAAGCGGATCGCCGTCCCTCGGCAGCACCAGCAGTTGCCGATAATCGATATCCGGGTCGTGCATTCTGGGGACTTCGATCGCCTCATGGGCGGTCCTGCCCTCCTCCATCGCCCGGTATATCCGTTCGCCATCGCGCTTGGACGCATAGGCCTGGCTGGATATGACATCGCCGTTGGAGGTGAACCAAGGACACAGCCCGCCAACGGCCAAAGACGCCGTTGCGATGGCCAACCCGGCCTGTCCGGTCCGCGAGCAACGAGCCGCGATCGTGAATGTCATGGCGTGTCCTTTTCGGGCATGTCCGGTTCCGGCCGGATGGTGGCCATGGCGGACTCTACCGACCGTTGAAAGCTGCCTACCGTGGAAGTTACCTACCGTACTGGGCAGCCGCCGCCAAACCACCCGCACGCCGCGGCGAAGTGACCGTCATCGGCCTCCACGATCCCGCCCGCGCACGCCCATCGGCCCGGCCCGGCGGCAGATCAACCGCCTCGACCCACCGCGCGCAGAGCGATAGCCCGACTGACCAGCGCCCCGGGATATCCGGGGTAGAGCCGGATCGCCTCGTCCAGTTCCCGAATGGCCCGCTCATAATCCCGCATCCCGATACAGGCCGCGCCACGATTGTTGAATGCGGACGCAAAACCAGGATCCAGCCGGATCGCTTCGTCCAGATCGCGCATCGCCCGGTCGTACTGTGCCTTGCCGATACAGGCGAAAGCCCGGCCATTGAAGGCATCGGCGAAACCCGGATCGAGGCTGATGGCATGGCTCAAATCCCGGATGGCCCGATCGAAGTCCCTCCTGCCGTTATAGGCATAGCCACGATTGTTGAACGCTTCCGCATGCAAGGGATCCAACCGGATCGACTCATCCAGGTCCTGGATGGCGCGGTCGTATTGCTTCTTGCCGTTATAGGCGAACCCGCGCGCGTTGAAGGCCGCGGCAAACCCCGGTTCAAGACCGATTGCCGCATCCAGCGACCGAATCGCCGAGTCATAGTCCTTCCGCGCATTGCAAGCTCTTCCACACGCAAGCAGCTCGGCCGCGCTGCCCGACTCCATTCCGACGACGTGATCACAATCGCGGTCAGCCATGGCGAGCCATCCCCTGCGTCAGTCAAACCAAGAAAGCGGCCTATATCCGCCGCGCAGTCTACCCGCCCCACAAACCGCCGCCTATGGGAGGGTCCCCCCGTTGACGCACCCCGGCACACGGCATGGTATGGCGTTCAGCCTATCAGCAACGCATGGGGGACAGACGGACATGCCACCAATCGGAGACCTGCTCGCCAACACAATGGCCGGCATCGCGTTCATCGGCTGCGCGATGTCCAGTATCGCACCCGCAACGGCACCGAGCCCGTCGTCCGTGCCGCGGGGTCGCCGGCGGGAGGTCGTTGTCAACGGCAAGCGCATCAAGACCATCGACATCCACGCCCATTGCTGTGTGCCGAATGCGATGGCGGTAATCAACCACCCGCTGGAAGCCCCGGGCCTGCTGATGGCCGACCCCAGCACCCGACTTCAGGCGATGGACACCCAGGGCATCGATGTCGAGGCTCTGAGCATCAACCCCTACTGGTATCGCGCCGACCGCGACGCCGCCGCCGCCCTTGTCAAAATCCAGAACGAATCCATAGTCGAGTTCTGCTCGGCCAATCCCGACCGCTTCGTGGCGTTTGCCACCGCGGCGCTACAATTCCCGGATCTGGCGGCGGAACAGGTCGAATATGCGGTCAAGAAATTGGGCTATCGCGGCGTCGGTGTCGGCGGCAGCGTTGCCGGGGAAGAACTCTCCAACCCCAGGTTCCACCCGTTCTGGGCGAAGTGCGAGGAACTCGGCGTGCTGGTATTCATGCACCCGCTGGGCACGCGGGAGTTGGAGCCGAGCGGGAGGCTGGACGGGAGTGGGTTGCTGACGAATACGATCGGGAACCCGCTGGAAACCACGATCGCGCTGTCGCATCTGATCTTCGAGGGCACGTTGGATCGGTTCCCCGGCCTGAAGATCTGCGCATCGCATGGCGGGGGATTTCTGCCGTCCTATGCCAACCGCTCGGACGCGGTGATCCGCACCTTTCCCAACCGGGTCGGCCCGCTGCCGAAAAAGAACCCGACCGCGTATCTGCGGGACGGGCAGTTGTTCTTCGACACGATCGTGTTCACGCCCGAGGCGTTGCGCCATCTGATCGCCGAAACGGGGTCCGGCCAGATCATGATCGGCACCGACTATCCGTTCCCCTGGACCAGCACGGAGGTCGACCTGGTGCTGAACACGCCCGGACTGACCGACGACGAGCGCATCGCGATCCTGGGCGGCACCGCGGCACGGTTGCTGGGCATTCCATCGTAACCAGGCGTGAGCGGACCATGCCCAAAGGGACCATGCCCCACGGGACCACGCCCAAAGGGACCACGCCCAAAGGGACCACGCCCAAAGGGACCATGACCAGCCGGCGTTAACCCTCCGTCAACCTATGCCGGCCAAAATCCCCCGGACACGATTCCCGGGAACAAAATGGCCCGCTCGCCCGAAGCCGAAGCGCCGTCCAACCCATCGGCTGGTCAGTTCGACATCGACGCCGCACGCCCTCTGCCGCACGGCGGGGGCGGCCTGCCGGCCTTTGCGGCGCGCGATCGCGCAACCGGCCAGGGCGGCCTGATGGCATTGCAGGTGGCTCGGGACGCACCGGCCCGGGCGATGGTCCTGCGCGACCTGACCAATGCCAAAATCGAAAACCTGATGATCCCGCTGGCGCATCAAGCCGGGCCTGCCCCGGGCGGCGGCTATTACGTCATCTGCCCGGCTCCACCTGGCCGGTCGTTGTCGATGCTCACCCGCCCATGGCCGGAGGCCGTGATCATTGGCCAGGTGCTGCGCCCCATTGCCCAGATTCTGGTCGAATTGGACGCACGCCGCATCACCCACCGGGCGATTCGTCCCAACAACGTCTTCGAACCCCAGGGCAATCTCCAGGCCAATCTTCCTTTGGGCAGCCTTCCGGTCACCCTGGGCGCGGCGTGGGCGGCGCCGCCGGCAATGCACCAGCCGGAAATCTTCGAGCCGCCGTACAGCGCGATGTGTCATCCGTCCGGCCGCGGCGATGGGCAGATCGCCGACGACGTCTATGCCTTGGGCGTGTTGCTGATTGTCCTCGCCACCGGTCGGGTGCCGCTGGCGACCTTGGATCCCGTCGCCGCCATCCGCCGCAAGCTGGAACTGGGCAGCTTCGCCGCCCTGAGCGCCGAGGAAAAACTGCCGCCCATCATCGCCGACCTGGCGCGCAACATGCTGGCCGAGGATCCGGAGCATCGGCCTCCCCCGGCTCTGCTGCTCGATCCATTCGCCGCTCGTGGCCGCCGGGTCGCCGCTCGCCCGCCGCGGCGCGCGCAGAGACCGTTGCAGATCGGTTCGACGACCGTCTGGGATGCCCGCACCCTGTCCTTCGCGATCGGCACCCAGCCGGAGGCAGGGTTCCAGTCGATGCGGACCGGCGACACCATGCAATGGCTGCGGCGCACCCTGGGCGATGCCACCCTGGCGGTGCGCATCGAGGAATTGCTACGCCATCGCGCCTCCGAGGGACGCTCGGACGACACCCGCGCCGACGCCGCCACGGTGATGCGGGCGGTGGTGCTGATCGATCCGCTGTCGCCCTTGTGCTGGCGCGGCACCGTCCTGTGGCCAGACGCCATGGGTCCCGCGATGGCGATGGGCGTGGTGACCGAACCCACCCTGGTGGAACACCTGGAAGAACTCATCATCCTTGAAATGATCCCGAACTGGGCCATGCTGCGTCCGGACCGATGCGATTTTACCGGCTTGCGCATCGAAAGTCGGCGCCATCGCAGCCTGTTGCAGACCCGCGGCCCGGGCGGCGGCCGGCCACGCCTGATCTACAGCCTCAATCCGCTGCTGCCCTGCCTCAGTCCGCTGGCCCGCGATCGCTGGGTCGCCAACTTGGCCGATTTGGTGCCTGCGCTGGAAGCCGCGGTCGGCGCCGATCCGTCCGGCAGCGAGCCGCTCGACCCACACATCGTCGCGTTCATCGCGGCCAGGTCGGAACGGCGGCTGGATCGTGAGGTCAACGGTTTGAATGGCAGTCCGGACGAGGCTGAATGGCTCATCGCCCGCCTGCGGCTGCTGGCGCAATTGCAGCTACGCTACAATCCGCGCCCGCTTCCCCGCCTCGCCGGCTGGTTTGCCGCCAAGGCCGGTCCGCTGGTCGCGCTCTGGAACAATCGCCCCAGGCGGGCGGAGGTTGCATCGGCGATCAACACCCTGGCCACGGCGGGCCATCTGCCCCCCATGCTGGCGCTGATAGAGGACCCGGCGGGCCGATCCGCCGACGCGCAGGGCGCAAAAACGGCGGTGCAGGATCTGATGGCGATCGAGGCGGAATTGGCATCGATCACCGACGGGGGCCCGCATCGAACGGCCCAGGCGGCACGGATCGGTCAGGAAGCGGCGGCGGTGATCGGTCTGGCGGCGCTGGCCGCGATGATGACCCTCGCGGCCATCGGGTAGCGAGGCGAGCGATCGGCCATGGCGAAAGCGAAAGCAAAGGCGGCATCCGGAAAGCAGGGCGGCGGCTCTTTGATGTGGCTGCAAGGCCTGGCGTGCGGCGGACTGGCGGCGCTGGTGCCCGGAATCGCGTTGCAGGTCGGTATCCTGCTGCTGCCAGCCATCGTCGCCCTGTTCCTGGATCGGGAACATGGCAAGCCGGTGGCGCGGGCGGTGCTGCTGTGCACCCTGGCGGCCAGTGTCGAGCCGATGCGCGCGCTGTGGAACAGCGGACAGGGGGCCGATCTGGGGTTTTCCCTGGTCGCCGATCTTAACGCGATCACGCTGACCTGGAGCGCCGCGGCCGGCGGATGGCTGTTGACTCAGGTCATCCCGGTTGCTGTCGGCATGGTGCTGGGCACCACCGCCGACAGGCGTTCGACAGAACTACAGGAAGCCCGCGCCAGATTGATGGAAGAATGGGGGCTGGCCCCCCCAGCCGATCAGTGATCGGCCGGGGCGGCGATAGCGGCAGCCATCGGCTTGCGTCCCACCGGGAGCATCCGTTGTTCCGCGATTTGCGCCTTCATCGCCTTTTGCAGCTTCTCAAAGGCGCGGACTTCGATCTGACGAACCCGTTCCCGCGAGATGTTGTATTGCTGCGACAGCTCTTCCAACGTGGTCGGGTTGTCCTTCAGGCGCCGCTCGATCAGGATATGGCGTTCCCGCTCGTTCAGCGTTTTCAGGGCGCTGGACAACAGGGCCTGACGACCGGACAGTTCTTCCCGATCGGCGATGGATGTTTCCTGGCTTTCGGAATCATCGACCAGCCAGTCCTGCCATTCGCCTTCACTGTCCTGGCGCACCGGCGCGTTCAGACTGTGATCGGGTGCCGCCAATCGGCGGTTCATGTTGATCACATCCTGTTCCGGCACGTCCAGAACGCGGGCGATCTTCGCCACCTGTTCGGGCTGCAGGTCGCCGTCGTCGATCGCCTGCATCTGGCCCTTCAGCCGGCGCAAGTTGAAGAACAGCTTCTTCTGCGCCGCCGTGGTCCCCATTTTCACGAGCGACCAGGAGTGCAGGATATATTCCTGAATGGCGGCACGGATCCACCACATGGCATAGGTCGCCAGGCGAAAGCCGCGATCAGGATCGAAGCGCTTGACGGCCTGCATCATGCCGACATTGCCTTCGCTGATCAGTTCGCCGACCGGCAAACCATAGCCGCGATAGCCCATGGCGATTTTCGCAACGAGGCGCAAATGGGAGGTGACAAGCTTATGCGCCGCCTCCATGTCTTCCTTGTCCCGCCAACGCAGCGCGAGGGATAGTTCTTCCTCCGGCGAAAGCATTGGGAATTTGCGGATATCTTGCAGATACCGCGACAGGTTGCCCTCTGGGGCGATGTTGAAGACGGCAGAGGCCATGACAGGCTCCTTTCGTCAGCGACACAGACCTAGCGTTCGAAATGTCCCGCCACAGTGGGACTTAACGATACGGGTCCGTGGTTCGCAGGTGGTAAGGACCACGCCGGATGCGGGAGAGACGTTCCGTCCCGGAAACCCACCCCGTTGTGGCAGCGGCGTATCCGGACTGTCCCGTCGAGGCAGGGCATCCGCCTGCTTCGATGAACAATCCAATACCGGACTGGAATAGTCCTGTCAAGATTAACACATGGTTAACAAGGGAAATCAGCCGTTCAGCCGGTCCAGGAGGGCTTGCATGTCGTCCGGCACGGGCGTCTCGAAACTGAGGGTCTCCCCGCCGCGGGGGTGACGGAACCCAAGCCGAGCGGCGTGCAGGGCTTGACGCGGGAAGTCGAGCAGCGCGCCTCGGAGCGGTTCGTCCAGGGTCCGGGCAGGTGCCGGGATGCGCCGTAGATACACCGGATCGCCAACGACCGGATGACCGCTGGATGCCAGGTGGACCCGGATCTGATGCGTGCGCCCGGTCGCCAGGCGGCATTCCAGCAGGCTGACCGCCATGTGCCAGACCTGCTTGACCCGATATCGGGTCAACGCCGGCTTGCCGCCATGGGTCACCACGGCCATCCGCTTGCGATCCCGCTTGTCCCGGCCGATCGCGCCTTCAATGTCTCCGGCGGTCGCCGCTGGAACGCCCCAGCAAAGGGCAAGATAGGCCCGATCGAGATCGCGCGCGGCGAAGGCGGTGGTCAGGGCGTCGTTGGCGAGTTGGGTCTTGGCGACGACCATCACGCCCGAGGTGTCCTTGTCCAGGCGATGCACGATTCCCGGCCGCTTTTCCGCGCCGATGCCGGTAAAGCCTGGGCCGCAATGGGCCAGCAGGGCGTTGACCAGGGTGCCGTCCAGGTTGCCGGGGGCGGGATGCACGACCAGGCCGGCGGGTTTGTCCAGGACGATCAGGTCCCGATCCTCGAACAGGATTGTGAACGGTATGCTTTGCGGTTGCGGCGTTGCCGGGACCGGGGGTGGGATGTCCAGCACATAGATGGCGCCGGGCCGGGCGGATTCCGCCGGTTCATTCACCTGGTGCCCATCGCGTTGCAGCCGGCCCTCGTCTATCAGCACCTTGACGCGGGAGCGTGACATTATGCCGATCGCCTCGGCCAGCAACCGGTCTATGCGTTGACCGGCGGCGGCCGGATCGATGGTCAGACGGAATGGGCCGGTTGCGTGCGGCTCTCCGGCGGGATCGGGTCTGGGCTTGATGGGTTCCATCGGGGATTTCGTGGGGGATTTCATGGCGAGTATCACCGGCGCGCATTACGCCCATCGGTGGCCATATGAAAGTGCGAGAGAGGAAAGGCCGTGACAATGACGAAGAAGGGCGGGACGAGGAAGGGCGGGGCGAATGGGTGACGGGACGTTGCGGATGCTGAAAATCGCCTCGATCGGGATGGCGGTGCTGATCGTGCTGGGGACCAGCGGGCTGTTCGTGGTGATGATGAAACGGGGGGTGTCGACGCCGACCGCCGCGCCGGCGATGGCCACGACGCCGTTGTCCGCGACACCGTTGGCCGCGGTGCTGGATGAGCCGGTGGGGTCCCGCATCGTGGGGATCGCCGTGGTGCAGGATCGACTGGCGGTGCAGCTTCAGGGCGGCGGGGTGGATCGGGTGCTGCTGGTGGATCCTCGGACGGGGGCTGTGGCTGGGCGGGTTTCGTTGGCGAGATAGTTGTTTGAGGGAGGTAAGGAGGGGGCTGCCGCCCCATGCCCCGCTCAAGGGGCTTTGCCCCTCTGGACACCCCACCAAAGGCGACGGCCCTTGGAACCGGCCCGTTGTCGTTTGAATTCCTGGGGCCTACCCGGACGGTGATAGGTTCGGGCAGGCCCCAGGAATTCAA
>CAMATI010000184.1 GCA_945861095.1 Asaia bogorensis
CTGACGCGGATCGCGTAGCGCGGCAAAGTGCGCCAGGAATGGTGGTTGTGCGGGCTCGGACATCGGCGCCTCCTGATACGAGGCTCCCTAAGAATCGTATTTTTGCCCGCGCCGGAATCCCCCTCCCGTTCAAGCGATTGCCCTGGGGCAAAGGGCGCCCCCGCTTGCCCTCACCGCACGCCGGTGCGACAAGACGCGCCGAATTCGTGGGTCGTTCAACCCAGCCCAAACCAGCCCGGCGCGCAGAGGTGCAAGCATGTCAGATCTCGAAATTGTTTGGACAAAGGTCGATGAAGCCCCGGCGCTCGCGACGTATTCCCTGCTGCCGATCGTGGAGGCTTTCGTCGGCGCGGCCGGCGTCAAGATGAAGCTGAAGGACATTTCGCTGACCGGCCGCATCCTGGCAAATTTTCCCGACAATCTGACGCCGGCGCAACGGATCAACGACGAGCTCGCTGAGCTTGGCCAGCTTGCGATGAAGGCCGAAGCGAACATCATCAAGCTGCCGAACATCTCGGCATCGGTCCCGCAGCTTAAGGCCGCGATCAAGGAACTGCAGGGCAAGGGCTATAACGTGCCGGACTATCCGGACAGCGACGCGAAGCCGGCCGACAAGGACATCCGCGCCCGCTACGGCCGCGTTCTGGGCAGCGCCGTAAACCCGGTGCTGCGGGAGGGTAATTCCGACCGGCGCGCCGCCGGTGCCGTGAAGCAGTACGCCCGCAACAATCCGCATAAGATGGGCGTCTGGAGCAAGGGCTCCAAATCGCATGTGGCCTACATGCCGGGCGGGGACTTCTATGGGTCGGAGGTTGCTACTACCGTCACGGCGACCGGCAATGCCCGGATCGAGCTGGTCGCCAAGGATGGCACGGTCACGGTGCTGAAGGCGAAGACGCCGGTAAAAGCCGACGAAATCATCGACGCCTCGGTCATGAGCCGGAAGGCGTTGCGCGCCTTCTACGCCGAACAGATCGAGGATGCGAAGAAGCAGGGCGTGCTGTTCTCGGTGCACCTGAAGGCGACCATGATGAAGATCTCCGATCCCATCCTGTTCGGCCATGCAGTGTCGGTTTTCTTCGCCGACGTGTTTGCAAAGCATGGTGCCACGCTGTCGCGGATCGGTTTTGATCCCGACAACGGCGTGGGCGACCTGTTGACGCGGATCGAAACGCTGCCGGATGCGGAAAAAGCGGCGATCAAGGCCGACATCGCGGCCACCTACGCGGCGCGCCCCGAACTTGCCATGGTCAATTCCGATCGTGGGATCACCAACCTGCACGTGTCGAGCGACACGATCATCGATGCGTCGGTGCCGGCGATGATCCGCGAATCCGGCAAGATGTGGGGTCCTGATGGCAAGCTGCACGACACCAAAGCCGTGATCCCCGATCGTAGCTACGCGCGTCTGTTCCAGACCGTCATGGAAGACTGCAAGGAGCACGGCGCGTTCGATCCGAAGACCATGGGCACGGTGCCGAACGTGGGGCTGATGGCGCAGCAGGCCGAGGAATACGGGTCCCACGACAAGACCTTCCGCCTGCCCGCCGACGGCTCTGTCCGCGTCGTGACCGACGACGGCACGGTGCTGCTGGAGCGTCCGGTTGAAACCGGCGACGTCTTCCGCATGTGCCAGGTGAAGGACGCGCCGATCCGCAACTGGGTCGAACTCGGGGTACGTCGCGCCCGGATCACCAATACGCCCGCGGTGTTCTGGCTGGACGCCAACCGTGCGCATGACGCTCAGTTGATCGCCAAGGTCGAGCGGTACCTGAAGGACCAGGACATCTCGGGCCTGGATATCCGCATCATGGCGCCGGTCGAGGCGATGAAGTTCTCGCTCGACCGCATTCGCGCGGGGCTGGACACGATCTCCGTCACCGGCAACGTGCTGCGCGACTACCTGACCGATCTGTTCCCGATCATGGAGCTTGGCACCTCGGCCAAGATGCTGTCGATCGTTCCGCTGATGGCGGGCGGCGGGTTGTTTGAGACGGGGGCCGGCGGTTCGGCCCCCAAGCATGTCGAGCAGTTCCAGGAAGAAGGCTATCTGCGCTGGGATTCGCTGGGTGAGTTCCTGGCTTTGTGCGCGTCTCTGGAACATCTGGCGCAGACCCACAAGAACGCCGACGTGCAGATCCTGGCCGAGACGCTCGATGAGGCCAATGGCAAGATTCTGGAATACAACCGGTCCCCGGCGCGCAAGGTCGGTGAGATCGACAATCGGGGCAGCCATTTCTACTTGGCGCTGTACTGGGCGCAGGCGCTGGCGGCCCGTGACAACAGTTCGGCGATGGCGGCCAGGTTCAAGCCGTTGGCAGATGCGCTGACAGCCGCCGAAGCCAAGATCAACGCCGAACTGATTGCCGCGCAGGGCAAGCCGATGGATACGGGCGGTTACTACTTGCCCGACACGACCAAGGCGTCGGCGGCGATGCGGCCAAGCGAGACGCTGAACGCTGCGCTGGCGGGGCTCTGAGGCGGGGTTAGGGGGGAGCCTGCCCTGGGTGGCCAGGGCGGGTCTTCTTGGCCGCGGTCGCGCCAGCCTGCTGATCGACGCGCTCGGGGACGCGCGTTCCCCTCGACGAAGCCCGAAACGATGCGCTTCAGGTCGTCGCGCTGGACGACCGTGGGCCGGGCGTGATTGTCGTCACTCCGCCATCTTCGGCGAGCAACCGCCGCCGACCGCCCAGCCCGCAAAACCGACGGCCATTCGCATCCGACAGTCGTCAGGTCGCCTCGGTGGTCCGGTCCGGTGGCGGCATATCCAAGAGGCAGGGGCTACAGTCACGCGAGGAAACACATTGTAACTCAACTGAGTTGTGCTCCCGGGGGCGTTGCCGCTAATCACATTTGGCTGGACGTGTTTCTCAAGCTCGGCGCCACCCCGTGGTACAATCGAACGACAGGTCGAATTGAATCGTAGCAGCCTCCCTTTTGTCGGCAATACCAGGCTGGGTGGCTGGGCCATCGCGGTGCTCGTGTCATGTCTGATCGCGATGGTCTGGATCTTCACGCAGCGCTCCATCGTCGAGCAGAAAGTCGAGATTTCCGACCGTGTCACCACCACCCTTACCAACCAGACCCTGACCTTCAGCGAGCAGATCGCTCGCCAGATCCTTGCGGTGGACCAGTCGTTGCGGGTGCTGACCCGGGCCTGGGAATCCGACCCGGTGGGATTTCAGATCGAGGCTTGGCGATCCCAGGCGGTGGCCGCGGCGGGACTTAGCCGAGATGTCCTGGTGGTGGACCAGGCTGGGATCGTGCGTCAGTCCACATTGCTGGACGCGATCGGTCAGAACCTCTCCAACCGCGATTTCTTCCGCAAGGCCGTCGATACCCCCGCCGCCCGGGACCGGCTGTTCGTCGGTCCGGCGACCATCGACGATATCGTCCGGCAATGGCACCTGGACGTCGCGCGGCCCCTGCGGCACCCCGACGGTTCCTTCGCCGGCGCCATCGTGATGGACTATCGGATTTCCGCCCTTACCAACATCTTCAATCAGATCAACATCGGCAGCGGCGGGCTGGTGGCGCTGATCGGCCTGGCGGAAGGCGACGGGCGGGTCAGGGCAGCCATCGGCCCCCCCACTGTCGACCCCGAAGCAACCATTGAGGGCACGGCCGTCTTCCGGGCCATGCGTCGCGATCCCGCCGGGATCTGGGTCGGCCCCAGCCCCATGGACTCGGTCCTGCGCATTCACGCTTTCCGCACCGTGCCCGGCCGTGATCTTGCGGTGGTGGTGGGGATGGAGGAGCAGGAAGCCATGCTCCCGGCCACGCAGTGGGAGTTCCAGGCCTACCTGTTCGCGGGCGGGATTACCTTCCTGCTGCTCGTCATCGCCTTCATGCACCTGCGTTCTGCTCGCGCCGCTCGGCGACGAGAGGCGGCCCTGGCGGAGGACCGCGCCAACCTCGCCGCCGCCAACGCACAGTTGGAGGTTGCCCGCGCCCGGGCCGACGCCAAGACCGAACAGTTGGAAGCGACCCTCGCCGGCATGACCGATGGCGTCGCCATGATGGACGGCCATTACTGCCTGGTGGAATGGAACGCCCGCTTCCCGGAAATTGCCGGTGTGCCCGCGGATATCCTGCGGGTGGGCCTGCCCATGGAGGAAATCCTCCGCGCCCAGGCGCGCACAGGCCAGTTCGGTCCGGTGGATCCGGATGTCGAAGTGCCGCGCCGGATGGCCATCCTGCGCGCCGGTCGGTTCGGCACGGTGGAACGACAGCGGCCCGACGGTGCGGTGATGGAGTTGCGCCGCAACCGTCTGCCGGATGGCGGATTCGTGACGCTCTACGCCGATATCACCGACCGCAAGCGTGCCGAGTTGGCGTTGCTGGAGGCGAGGGCCGCCGCCGAGGCCGCCAACGCCGCCAAGTCGCGTTTCGTGGCGATCGTCAGCCACGAAATCCGCACCCCGCTGAATGCTCTGCTGAATACGTTACGGCTGCTGTCCGACAGTGACATCGCCGCGTCCCACCGGCCGTTGCTGGATATGGCGCGCCAGTCCGGCGACGCGCTGTCCGGCCTGATCAACGACATCCTGGACATGTCCCGCGCCGAAGCCGGGCAGCTCGCGCTGCGACCAAGCCTGTTTTCCGTGGCGACCCTGTGCGAAGGGACAATGGATGTGCTGCGCGCCCAGGCGATGGCGCGTGGCATCGAATTCCAGCTCGATATCGCCGAAAACGTGCCGCCGGAGCTGTTTACCGACCCGGGGCGCCTGCGTCAGGTGCTGCTGAACCTGCTGTCGAACGCGGTCAAATTCGCAAGCCCCGGCCCGGTTCGGCTGGAAGCGCGCATGCAATTCGCTGATGGCCGCGACTGGATGACGATGATCGTGCGCGATCGCGGTCCGGTGATCGACGCAAACCAGCGGCAGAATCTGTTCCGTCCGTTCTCGCGACTGGATCGGGGGGAAGACGACGAAACCGTCGGCAGCGGTCTCGGCCTGGCGATCTGCCGCTATCTGGTCGGGCTGATGGGCGGGACAATCGATTGTGAGCCGTGGGTCGCCGACGATCGCCAGGCCGGCAATGCGTTCCGCATCCGCTTGCCGCTGGAACTGGTGCCCGGCCGGACCGCGACATCGCCTCCACTGTCCGGGAATGCCGGGGCGCCGACGGATCAGCCGGTGCGGGCTCTGCCGCTGCCGCGCACGCGGATCTTGTTGGTCGAGGACATTCGCGCCAACCAGATCGTGACCGCCACCCTGTTGCGCCGCGATCGGCACATGGTAGACATCGCCGCGAGCGGGGAGGCGGCGATCCGCGCCTTGGAGCACGGCACCTACGACGTCGTCTTCATGGATATGTTCATGCCGGGCATGAACGGGCAGGAGGCCGCCCAGCGTATCCGTGCCATGCGCGGACCCGCCCGCGATGTGCCGATCATCGCCCTGACGGCCCATGTCTCTCCCGACGAAGAATCCAATTTCCGCGCCGCCGGCATGAACGGTCTGCTCGGCAAGCCGGTCTCCCTGGACGAATTGCGCGATGCCATCGGTCTCCATGTCTGGGCCGGCAATCCCGCGGGGGTCGCGCCGCCGCGATCCGTCCCCGCCGCGGTGGCGTCCGGGGAGCGCAACGTGACCCCGATCCTGTCCGAGGAGCGGATCGCCGAGTTGCGGACCAATCTGGCCCCGGAGACGTTCGCCACATTGATAGAGGAATGCATCACCGATCTCGACCACCGGATGCCGGCCTTGCGGCGTGCCCTGACCGCCGCGGCGCCCGGGTCGATCGTGGCACAGGCCCATGCCATGGTCGGCATCGCCGCCGGATACGGCCTGCAAGCCCTGGAGACCACCTTGCGCGACATCATGAACGCGGCGCGCGATGGTAAGATGGAGGATTTGGGCGGCAAGGCGGTCTCGGCGGCCCAGTTGGACCTGGTACGCTCCGTCGCGGCATTGCGCGATCTTTTGCGAAAAGAACTGGTCTGAGCCGCCGCGTTAACCTATTATTTATCAATGCATATGATGATACTGCGTATGTTGACAACGTCCTCCCTTTCCGCCGTGTCCGCGTCCATATCCCCGTCTGCACACGGGCATGCGGGTCCGGTGCACCGCGCGCGCGCACCCAATGCCTCGGGCAGTGGGGAGCCGGTGTTTTCGCCGCCCCCGACACGGGCGCCTGGCGGTAACGGCTCAGACGGACACGGATCCAGCCTGCCGCCGCCGTCACGGACCCTGCCGCGAGGATCGGTGCTCGACCTGTCCGTGTAGGGGACGATCCTGATCCGTGGACGCGATCGCCTGGCTCGGGCACAGGTTAGGGGACGTGTGACTTCCGCCGCACGATGTGAGGTGGAGCGTGAGTCCGTTGACGTGTGGGCGGGCGCAGGGTCGCTATCCATCTTGCCGTATTGAGCCGGCTGCCCTGACCATCGATTGGTGCGCCGCCCCCTTGCCCCTTTCGTCATTGTGGGGTTGGCCTCCCTCATCGCCGCCTCGTCGTTGCTGGACATGATCCGGCAATGACAAGGGGGGCGAGGGGACGGTGCATCGGTCTGTGGTTCGGGCGGATGACACTGTAGCAGCCGACCTAGCCCCCTGCCCGCCGATCCGACTGTTTCGCGAAGGACACGGTTGAGGACTCCCGGATTGCCGCCTATGCTGGTTCTGGAACCGCAGGGCTGGCCGCATTCATGGCGAAGGGCTTTATCTGTTACGCGCACGCGGATCGGACCATGTTCCAGGAGGTCCGGAAGCAACTGGCCGCGCTGGAAACCGCCTTCCCGATCACATTCTGGGACGATCCAAGCCTGCGTGGCGGCGATTCGTGGGATGAGGTTATCAAGGCCGAGGTCGCGGCCGCCGACTTGTTTCTGCTGTTGTTCAGCCCGGATTGGTTTTCCAGCACATACATTCAACAAACCGAGCTTCCCGCAATCCTGACCCGGTCGCAAACCTCCGGGGCACCCATCGTCCCGGTGATCCTGCGGGATTGCCGCTGGAAGGCGCGCTATCGGCAGTTCCAGGCCATCCCGAGCGACGCCGCGGGGACGGTCGTGCCGGTGGCTAACTGGAAGCGTTACCATGACGGGTATGCGCGGGCGGCCGAGCAGGTGGAGGAAATCCTCCTGGACAGGATGAACCTGGAACCAACGCCGCTGGCACCGCCGGAGAACCTCCGGGCGGTACCGCAGGACAAGAGCGGCCCCGTCTGGCTTAAGCAGGATGCCGTCTTCGCGATCGTGCAGGGGGGCGGCATTTCCGACGACCAGGCCGCCCGCGACCCCACCGTCCGCCAAATCCATGACCGCCTGCGGGACAAAGCCACCCGGCTCGCGGGGCTCCTGGCCAGCGCGGCCTCCGACCCGGATGCCGACCCGCAACGCCGCATCGCCGCCGAACGGGCGAGGGTCCTGGCGGATGCCCTGAACACCGAGACCGAGGCTGTGCCAGCGCGGATCGGCAACCTCTACGACGCGATCCAGATGCTGGCCATCAGCCGGGATAGTATCCGGCTGTCGCGGGACCAGCGCGCCAACCGGCCCGTCGCGATCGACGCGGCTGAATTTGCGGAACTGGACGGTCTGGCCACCCAGGCCACGCTCTGGATCAGGCAATTCCGCCGGGCGCAGACATGGGACAGCGCGTCGGTGACCCTGCGTGACCTGCCGGGTCTGGCTCCGCTCGTCGGGACCATCATCAACGCGGCTCTTGCCGCTCGGCTGATCGAGGACACGGACGCCGAGCGCATCCTGGCGCTGCTGGCCGATCCCAACCAGACCGGCGACGCGGCCACCGCCGCCCGGTCGCGCGCGGTCCTCGGCACCCGCAACCTGCTCTATCGCCTCGGCACCTTCGCGCTCGGCTTTGTCCCCGACCCGATCCTGCCGGGTGCGTGGGGCGACTGGGGTCTGGCCGACTCGGTCGCGGCGCTGTTGGTCGATCAGGCCGAGGCGCTGACATCGTTCATGGTCGGCCTGCCAGGGGAGGTCCGGGAAGCCTTCGGCCACCTGATCGCCGTGGCGCGGGAGCACGGGCTGCGCCCCTCGGCCCCGCCGCCCAAGCCTGCGCCACCCCCGCAAACCAGTCCACCGAGCGATTTTAGCCTAGAGGAGGTGGAACGGCGCGTGCTGGACGGGGAGGCCATTCCAGCCGCATGGGTGCCCTACGTGACCGAGCTTAATCTTGCCTATTCAGACCTCCGCGACGTGACGCCGCTTAGCGCGCTGACCGCTCTCCAATCCCTCAATCTCATGCGCACGCAAGTGAGAGACGTGACGCCGCTCGCCGCGCTGGCCGCTCTCCAATCCCTCAATCTCTGGGACACGCAGGTGAGCGACGTGACGCCGCTCGGCGCGCTGACCGCTCTCCAATCCCTCAATCTTTGGGACACGAAGGTCGGCGACGTGACGCCGCTCGGCGCCTTGGCCGCTCTCCAATCCCTCAATCTCAGGGACACGAAGGTGGGCGACGTGACGCCGCTCGGCGCGCTGACCGCTCTCCAATCCCTCAATCTCATGAACACGAAGGTGAGCGACGTGACGCCGCTCGCGTCGCTCACAGCGCTAAAGAATCTAGACTTGACCGAGACCCGTCCTGCCGGGTTGGAAGCCTTGCGCCAACCGGGGTTGGCGATCACCGGTGGACCCTGGAAGCCTCGTCGATCAACCGGGCGGGGATGAACCGGCCCTACCGGGCCCGGTTGCGCCCTGTGGCTCGATCTGGCCACTGTCGCTCCGGCAAACACGCCCCAAGTCGGATTGGGGCGTCACGCGGGCGCCAGCGCCCCACCCCGCACGACGATAAGGCCCAGCGCCGCCGTGGCAGTGTCCTAAGTCAGTACCCCGACACAATCGCCAAATCTGCCGCCAAATCGAGCAGAATGCCCAGGCCCACGCCATACGTTAACAGCAGGAAATCGCAACGATACCCCCCGTATTCCACATTGATCCGCAACGAAACCCCCCGTTATCCGCCGGGTTTTGCAACGTATGACGGGCAAGCCCGCACTTAAAGTAATCTCTGAAGATCGGAACAATCTCCGGTCATTTCAGACCCGTAGCCCCCATCCCTGACCCTTCGTCTCAGGATCAGCGCTGTCGCCAATCTGACCGAACCGGCGCGATATCACAAAAAGCGGTGGTCCTGTTAACCTCTGCCCGAAACTCGTGCAAAACCACCCCAAACCGGCCGAAATCCGCCTCCACACCCCCCCAGAACGGCCCAAAACCGGTTTTTCCTTGCCTCGGACCAGAGGCATCGCCTAGAACAAAAAGCAAACATTCGGCCGCTTCCCATGCCAGCCCGCCGCGTCATCGCCCCACCGAAGTCCGCCGGATCGCCGCCATGCCGCGGTGTCTGGCCGAGCATGGCGCCCGGATCAGTCGGCCACTCCATGGATGGTCCGGCACGGTCATCGCATCAGTGCCGGGTCCGACCCGGTGCCCTAAGCGACGGGCAAATACCAATCAAATCAATGGTTCGTGCTGATGCAGGTGCCCGGGTCAAGCCCAGGCATGACGGTGAGTTGGCCCGATCGCCCCATGATAAGGGTGCGGCGTTCGGCCGCAACGATGCTTGCCGAGCGCCGGTGGCGACTGGCCTTTTTCGCACCGAGACATGCGAAATCAGCACCCGCCACCTTCCGCACCCACACCTGCGAAATCAGCAACCAACGATTTTCGCACCCACACGTGCGAAATCGGGCGGAAACCCCGGCCGCGGAGCCAAGCGAACCGCCGGCCCCAACCCAACCCCACGGCAAACGCCCCACCCCACCACCAAACACCCCACGACCAACCCAACCCACCCCCACAACCAAATGGGCGAGCACCACCCCAAACCCAACAACACCCAAACCCGCCCCTACTCCACCTTCGCACCGGACAGTTTCACCAGCGGCCCCCACCGCTCGAACTCCGTCTTGACGAACGCGGCGGTTTTTTCCGGCGTGGAGTCAGGCACGGGTTCCAGCCCGATCTCCTCCAGCCGCCCCACCACCCCCTTATCCCCCAAAGCCGCCGTCACCGCTCGGCTCATCGTCACGACCACATCGCGCGGCGTGCCGGCGGGGCCGAACAGCACCGTCCAACTGAACGCGTTCATCTCGGGATATCCGGATTCCGCCACGGTCGGCAGGTTCGGCAACGCCTTCGCGCGCCGCTGCATGGTGGTGGCGACAATGCGGATGGACCCGCCTCGGGCACCGCCGGTCAGCACCGCCACCGCGTTCCAGTCCATTTGCAGCACGCCGGCCATCAGGTCCGCCATCTCCGGCCCGGCACCGGCATAGGGCACATGGACCGTATCGATCCCCGCCCAAAGGTTGAACAGCGCGCCCATGATATGGTTCAGCGAGCCAACCCCAGACGAGCCGTAATTCAGCTTCCCCGGATTGGCCTTGGCCAGCGCCACCATGTCGGCAACGGTATGGATCGGCTGGGATGCATGCACCGCCAACGCCATCGGCGCGATGCTGATCTGGGCGATCGGGGTGAAGCTGTCGATCGGATGATAGCCGAGCTTGGGATAGACATACGGATTGGTGGAATGGGTGGAGCTTGTGGCCAGCAGCAGAGTATAGCCGTCCGGCGCGGCTTTGGACGCGATCTCGGCGCCGATGCTGCCTCCGGCCCCGCTGCGGTTTTCCACGATCACCGGCTGGTCGATGGACTGGCTGATATGGTTGGAAATCAGCCTCGCCGTGATGTCGGTCTGGCCGCCGGGGACGAAGGGGACGATCAGCTTGACCGGGCGGGACGGATATTTGTCCTGCGCCAGGGCCGTGCCGGCCAGCAGCAGGGTAACGGCCGTCACAGTGGCCGAGGCGAAAATTCGCATGGGTTGGTCCTCCCTTATTGTTATGGTTATCAGGCGTTTGGGCGTTATCCGTTTACTTTACGGATCAGATCGGCGATCGGGTCCAGGGTGGGCATGACGGCCTCGGCCGTGTCGGATTCGAGCGGAAAGACCACCCGTTCGACCTCCAGGTCTTCGTATCGCTTCAGCAGGTCCGGGTCCTTGCGGGAATGCCAGACGGTGATGGCGATGGATTTCGGGTCGCGGCCGGCGGCTTCGGCCATTGTGCGGAACTCGGGGATCATGTCGCCGATCTGGCGGTAGCTGCCGCGGCGCGCTGCCTGGGGCAGCCAGCCGTCGCCGTAACGGATGGCTCGACGGGCGGAATAGGGGAAGGCGCCGCCGACGAGGATGGGGGGATGGGGTTTCTGGACCGGTTTCGGCCAGGCCATGATGGGGTCGAAATTGACCAGGTCGCCGTGATATTCGGCCTTTGACTGGGTCCAGATGGCTTTCATGGCCTCGATATTTTCCCGGGCGCGCTTGTGACGGGTGGAGAATTCGGTGCCGTGGTTCTCCATTTCGTCCTGGTTCCAGCCGTTGCCGATGCCGAACAGGAAACGACCGGCGGAGACCTGGTCGATGGAGGCCACGAGTTTCGCGGTTTGGATGGGGTCTCGCTGCTGCACCAGGCAGACCCCGGTGCCGATCATGAGCGATTTCGTTACGGCAGCGGCGGCGGTCAGCGCGACGAACGGGTCCATGGCGTCGTAGTATTTCTTGGGCAGGTCACCGCCCGCGGGAAACGGCGTCTTCCGAGACAGCGGGATGTGGGAGTGCTCGGGCGCCCAGACGGACTCGAAGCCGCGCTGTTCCAGCGCGATGCCGAGGTCCCTCGGCGCGATGGCATAGTCCGTGAAGAACATAGAGACGCCGAATTTCAGCACGCCGCCCTCCCGTTGGCTTTTCGACATGCTGCAACGGGAATCCGTGGATGGCCAGAATGGCGGCCGGCTCTATCGGATGGGACCGCCCTCGGCCCGGATGGATCGAGGGCGGTTTTCCCGGGGCATGCCGACAGCGAACGAAAAGGAAAGGGGTCAGCTCAATCCGCCACGCGCCGCGACCGGCCAGATTGATTCCACGCGTCCGTTGCGCACGCCGACATACCAGTCGAACTTGTCGACGGTCGGGTCGCAGTGGCCCGGGACCAGCCGCAGTTTCTCGCCGAGTTTCGGGGTTGCGGTCTCGCTGGCGATGTCCAGCTTGCCGTGCTCGTCGGACGCGCTGACGTATCGGATGTCGGGTCGTTGCCAGACCGTGGGAAGGCCGGAATCGACGGCGACCGCTTTGTGGCCGGCGTCCAGCACGGCGAGGCCCGGACGGACGGAACTCATGACGGTGGACAGGACGAACAGGGCATGGCGGAAGGTGCTGACCGGGGCGCCGTCTTGATCGAGGTTGCGGGCGTAGTCGGCGTCCATGAAGACGTAGCTGCCGGCTTGCATCTCGGTATAGATGCCGGATGCGGCCTCGATCTGGAACGTGCCGGTGCCGGCACCCCCCACGATCGGGCAAGGCAGCCCCTGCTGGCGGAGTTGCTCGACCGTCCGGCGGCAGGCATTGATGGCGCCGTCGATCAGCGTCTTGCGTTCGGTGACGGTGCGCTTGTGCTGGGCGCTGCCCTGATAGGCCTGCAATCCGCCGAAGATCAGATGCTTGGACGCCGCGATGCGTTGCGCGAGGGCCACTGCCTCGGGGCCGGGCTGGACTCCGCAGCGGGCGGCGCCGACGTCGATTTCGACCAGGACGGTCATGCGGATGCCGGCGTCCTCGGCGGCGGCTTCGGTGGCGGCGACCTGGGCCGGGTCGTCCACGCAGATCGCGATTTTTGTGATGCGGGACAGGGCGCATGCACGGGCGAGCTTGGTCGCGCCAACGACCTGGTTGCTGATCAGGATGTCGGGAATGCCGCCCCAGGCCAGGACCTCGGCTTCCGAGGTCTTCTGCACGCATTGGCCCACGGCTCCGCGCGCCATTTGCAGCTTGGCGATGACCGGGGATTTGTGCGTCTTGGCATGGGCGCGCAGCTTAACCCCGGTGGGGGCGAGCAGCGCCGCCATGTGGTCCAGATTATACTCGAACGCGTCGAGGTCGATCACCAGGGCCGGCGTATCGATCTCGTCCTCACGCATACCGGGTTGGGCAGGCGGTGTTTGCAGCATGGGGTCATCCCTTCGATGGGCGGTGCGTGCCACCCGGAGCGA
>CAMATI010000185.1 GCA_945861095.1 Asaia bogorensis
CACTGGCCGTGCAACCCCGTCATGGCGGGTGCAGACCCGCCATCCACGCCTTGCGCTGTTGCAGCCCTGGAAAGGCGTGGATACCGGCCTGCGCCGGCATGACGGGGATGAGTTGACCGAAGAGTCAATCTTTCCGACGGCTGGTATAAGCACCCTCATGACCGTTAAGGGTTATGAGGGTCGCTGAAATCGGTAAACAACGGCTTAAGATCGGGGAGGCAGGCGCGGATTTTGTTCAGATTGCGTTAGTATTCCGCGCCGTCCCGCGTTACCGATCCAGCCAGACCGCCTCGAACCGAGGGCTATTATAGACGCTGTTCACCATCGGGGTGTATCCCTTCAGATAGGGATGCCAGCAGGTCGCGGCCGGGTAATGGTAGAGAATGGGGCGAGCCATGTCCTGTTGCAGCTTGCGGTCGATCTCCCAGACGAGCTTTTTGCGGGCCTCGACGTCGGTTTCCTGCGATTGCTGGTCGAACAGGGGTTGCAGGTCTCGGTTGCAGTACTGGGTGAAGTTGCGGGCCGATCCGCAGGCGTAGTTCTCGTAGAAATTCTGATCGGGGTCGTCCACCGCGCCGCAGGTGATGTTCGGCCCGATCGCATAGTCCTTCCGCGCGATTTTCGGGAACCAGCTTGCCGTATCCACCGGCTCCAGCTCGGCGTCGATATAGATATGCTTCAGCGAGTCGACCAGCAGGATGCCAGGGTCTCGGTGGGTGGGGATGTTCCGGGCCGAGACCTTCAGCTTCAGGCGCTTGTCCGGTCCGTAGCCCAGGGATGCCATGATCTTCCGGGCCTCGACGCGGTTCGCTTCCGGGTCCGGTCCGTACCCGGGCAGATCAGCCAGCATGGCGGTCGGCATGCCCCACACACCTTCCGGCGGCGGTTGCATGGAGCCGCCGATGGTGCCCTTGCCCTCGGTCAGGATGTCGATGAAGGTCTGGCGGTCCAGGGTCAGAGCCAAGGCTCGGCGCATGTCGGGGTTGTCGAACGGCGCACGCTCCCGGTTCACGATGACGTTCACCGCGCAGTTGTTCGGCACCAGTTTGCAGACTGCCTGCGGGGCCTGTTCCTGTATGCCTTTCAGCAGCGGAACCGTTACCTCGTTGGGGAAGGTCATGTCGAACTTGCCGGTCACGAAGGCCAGCATGGCGGTGGAGCGGTTGGTGATGATGGTATATTCGATGGCATCGACGTAGGGGCGGCCGGGCTTCCAGTAGTCGGTGTTGCGGGTCAGCTTGATTGACTCGTTTTGCTTGAATTCGACAAATTTGAACGGGCCGGTGCCGATCGGGTGGGTGCGCATGTCGCGCGGGGCCACATGGCACGGATAGATCGCCGAATAGCCGGATGCGAGCAGGGCCAGCATCGCGGGTTGTGGGCGGCCGAGCAGGAAGGTGATCTCGAAGTCGCCGTTTGGGACGACGTCTTTGAGGTTGTGGTACCATCCTCCGCGCAGATTGTTCCGCAACGGTGCGGGCGCTCGTCCCATCAGCAGGTCCCAGGTGCATTTCACATCCTTGGATGTGAAAGGCTTGCCGTCATGCCATTTGACCCCTTCGCGCAGCTTGAATGTCAGGGCGGTGTTGTCCGCGCTCCAGGACCATGTCGTGGCGAGTTCGGGCTGGATGGTTTCGACGGTGTTGCGAGGCTGCTCCTGGTCGTAGAGTACCAGGTTGTTGAACATCGCCATGAACGGGCTCGTGACCGAGTTGCTGGATTCCTCCAGGATCGACGGGCTGCCCGGGCTGTCGCGGTGATACAGTTTCAGGACGCCACCCGGCTTCGGGTCCGCGGCGATCCCCGCGGTCGACAGAGCCAGGAATGCCGCGGCCGCCAGCAGGCACCGCTTTAGAACGTAGGACATTGTTGTCTCTCCCCCGTCGCATGACGTCCGTGGTTTCCCTGGTGCGACGGCCGGTCCGCGTGACGCTGTTTCGGTCCAGAAAGTGTCCGACGTTTGCCGCTCGGCGTCCAGAGGCTGGGGCAGGGGGGGGCGAGCGTGACCGGCGGGCGGGCGGAATTTGACTCCTGTGCAAGACCGGGATCAGTGTGAAGGAACAAGAACGGATCGGCGCTGTCCCGAGTGCGTCGGTGCGCGCGAACAATTCACGCCGCTCATGACCGGTCTGGTTCATGGGCTTCGGAGGAGAGCCGCCCATGAGCATCGCCTTCACCCCGTTGCATCCCGTGATCGCGGCCGAATGTCACGGCGCGGATATCAGCAAGCCCCTGACGGCCGAGCAGGCGGCGGCGATCGATGCGGGCATGGATCGGTATGCGGTGTTGGTGTTTCGGCAGGGAACGCCGCTGACGACCGAACAGCAGGTTGCGTTTACGAAGAATTTTGGCGACCTGGAGCCACCCTACCGTCAGATCCATGCGGCCGAGGGCGTGCGGTTGAAGGACCCGGCATTGGCCGATATCTCCAACCTGGGGCCGGATGGCCGCGTGCTGGAACGCGACGACCGCAAGCGACTGTTCGGGCTGGGCAACCAGCTTTGGCACAGCGACAGCAGCTACAAGGTGATCCCAGCCCGCTACTCCCTGTTATGCGCGCATGTCATCCCGCCGGAGGGAGGCAACACGCAGTTCGCCGACATGCGGGCGGCCTACGACATGCTGGATGCGGCCACGAAGACCATGATCGAGGATCTGATCTGCGAGCATTCGCGCATTTTCTCGAAGGGAGCGTTGGGTTTCACCTTCACCGACCAGGAAGTGCAGGCCTTTGCGCCGGTGCGCCAGAGATTGGTGCGGACGCATCGCAAAACCGGACGCAAGTCGCTGTATCTGTCGTCTCATGCCGGGCGTATCGTCGGCTGGCCGGTGCCCGAAGCGCAGATGCTGTTGCGCGAACTGACCGAGCACGCGACGCAGCGGGAGTTTGTCTATACCCACACGTGGCAGGTCGGCGACCTGGTTGTCTGGGACAACCGCGCCACGATGCACCGCGCTCGTCCCTATAACGACACGCGATATCCCCGGGATTTGCGGCGTACCACGTTGACCGACGGGGTGCCGACGGTCGAACAGGCGATGGCGGAAGCGGCGGAGTAAGACCAAGCGGCCGAACAACGCCTCACAGGCCCTTGCTGCCCGTTATGGCCGGACCTGATCTGCCAACCCACCCCATACCGTTGCAGCGCGGGTTGGCGGGTCGAGCGCGGCAATGATGGTGAGTGGCGGCCGATCGGTCATTGTTTCGGCCGGTAGGACCTACGGCACCCGCGTCGCCTGCCGCAGCAGCATGCGCCAGGTGCCGGCCTGGCACACCCAGACCAGGGTGGTGATCAGGGTCACCGGAGGGTGGGGGCGTCCACGCTCACCCCCCATGAAGTCCAGGGTCGTATAGACGGATGCCATGTCGCCTGATGCGTGGATGGTTTCCGATACCGGACGCACCCGTTCATACTCGTAGAGACCGTCCCGCACCCCATCCAGGAACTGGCGTTTCGTCTCCGCCAGTCCGGTTGAATGCACGTAGACGACATCATCGGCCAGCAGATCGTCCAGGGCCGCCAGATCATGGGCCAGCATCGCGCGGTACAGGGCGCGCACCGCGGCTTCGACGGCGGCGGTCATGCCGCCGACTCCAGCCGCCGAATGAAGTCCCGCAACGCCGGCGCCCATTTCTCGGCGTCCGCGCCTGATGCCAGGTGCCCGTGATCGCTGTCCAGGGGGAAGTAGGTGGCGTCCACCCCGGCGGCGCGCAGTCCGTCGATCACGCCGGGCGCCAGGGAGGGCGGGAACAGTGCATCCGTGCGCGAAAGAACATAGAGCACTGGTACCTGGATCTTTTTGTAGTCCTTGGTGATGTCGTAGGTCTCCATCGCCCGCCCCAGGATGAACAGGGAGTTCGCGTCGAATATGTCTGCCCAGGCGGCGGCGATCCGGCGCAGTTCGGCGTTTCGGGCGGACTTGTCGGGAAACTGGGCTGCCAGGCTGTCCGCCATGCCATAGCGGGTCAGGGTATCGACCCGCAGATCGATCATCGTCTCCCTGACGCCGCCATTGTCATAGTAATCGCCATGATTGAAATTCGGATCCTGGCCGAACCACTTCATCAATCCCGCGACCCGATCCGACGTCGGCGGCAGCGGAGACGTGACCACCGGCACGATCCCATCCATGAAGTCGGGGAACGTGACGCCCCATTGGAACGCCTGGAACCCGCCATAGGACGGGCCGACCACCGCGCGCAGATGCGCCACCCCGAGATGTTCCAGCAGTCGGTGCTGTGCCGTCACGATATCGGCGACGGTGATGGCCGGAAACCGTGACCCATAAGGCTTGCCGGTGCGCGGATCGATCGAGGCCGCATTGGTCGACCCATAACTCGACCCCAACATGTTGGAGCACACGACGAAATACCGATCCGTGTCGATCGGCGCGCCTGGCCCCACCAGGGTGGTCCACGCGCCTTCCGAGGAGCCGGAGCCGGCTTCGATCATGCGATGACTGCTGGTGTAGCCGTGCGTGACCAGGATCGCGTTGCGCCCGGTCGCGTCGAGCCTGCCGCGTGCGACATAGGCCAAGGTGACCTCGGGCAGGACGTCCCCGCCGCTCAGCCGGAAATCCTTGATCGTATAGGTCGCGTGCGTTGCCTCGCTCATGCTCGCCTCCCGGGCTGGTTCGTTTGCCTGACCCAGGTTGCCATCCTGATTGGGATCGTGCCAGGGAATGTACCAGCCAGCGTGATCGGCGAGACAGGAGAGATGCAAGATGGAATTCGGGATTGCCCTGCCGACCGCGGCCGACGCCTGGAAGACCGTGAAACGCGCCGAGGAACTGGGCTTCACGCATGCCTGGTTCTACGACACGCAAATGCTGTGCGCGGATTGTTTCGTCGCCATGGGGGCCGCCGCCGTTCATACCTCCCGCATCCGGTTGGGCACCGGGGTGCTGATCCCGTCCAACCGGATCGCGCCCGTGACGGCCAATGGGTTTGCGTCCTTGAACCAGCTTGTCCCCGGGCGGATCGATTTCGGCGTCGGGACCGGCTTCACCGGGCGGCGCACCATGGGATTGGGCGCGATCAAGCTGTCCGAAATGGAGGAATACATCCGCGTGGTGATGGGCCTCCTGGACAGCCAGACGGTGGAATTCCAGGTCGAGGGCAAGCGGCAGAAGATCGCCTTCCTCAATCCGGAACTGGACCTGATCAATCTGCGCGATCCGGTTGGCTTGCACATCTCGGCCTATGGTCCGCGCGCCCGGGCGCTGACCGCGAAACTGGGTGCCGGTTGGCTGAATTTCGTGGGGGAGGTCGCCAGCGGCGTCACCGCGATGCAGGCGATGCAGAAGTCCTGGGCCGATGCCGGGCGCTCTGTTGGAGATCTGACCGCGGTGGCGTTTGCCTTGGGGTGCATTCTGGAGCCGGGGGAGAAGCTGGATTCGGATCGCGCCATCGCACAGGCCGGCCCGCGTGCGGCGGTGCTGCTGCATCGCGCGGCGGATGAGGCGTTGGCGGGCCTGCCGAACACGTCTTCGGTGCCTGCATCGGTGGCGGCGCCGGTCGCGGCCTATGTCGAACTGGCGAAAACCTATGAGCCGGCGGATGCCCGCTACCTGGAGAACCATCGCGGTCATCTTATGGCGGTGAAGCCGCGCGAACGGCCGTTCGTCACCGCGGAACTGATCCGCCAGACCACGTTCACCGGCACCGAGCCGGACCTGCTGGACCGCATCGCCGCTTTGCGCGACTCTGGCTATTCGCAGTTCACCATTCAGCTCGTGCCTGGCCAGGAAGCGGCGATCGCGGATTGGGCCAGGCTGAAGGATAAATTCTGAAAAAGTAACGGCTATGTCCGCGGTTGGCGACGCTGTATCGTCGGGGGAAGCCGAGCGGATGGGAGAATGATGGGGGGAGGGGATGCTTGCGTGGGGCGGGGTGTCTTCAATATTTGCGATCACTTCGCTGTTTTGAGTGGGTGGTAACGATTTCATACTGGCAGCCTGAGGTCGAGCTTTCCGGCGATGAGATAGACCATGGCTTTGAGGTTACGGGTTGATCGATATCCGCGCGCCTTTGCCTTCGCCGCTTGGACCAGGCTGTTGATGCCCTCGATCACCCCATTGGCCATCTTGCGGTCGAACCAGCGTAAAATTCCGTCCCAAAGACGCTTCACTGTATGTGCGGCGTCAATCATGGCTTGCAGGCGGCTGTGCGTGGCCCAGAAATACCGTTTCGATCCTGTAACTCGCCTCCTGCCGTTGAAGCGCGGGTTGCCGCGCCAAGTCCGGCAATCACGGGGGCCTATGGGGTGTGCATCGGTCATTGTTTCGTCGGTTCGTATTATATGTGCCCCGCCTCACAGTTTCGCGTCACCGACCCAGGCGATGCCCCCGGATAAGCCCGTCCGTCACGACAGGACGAACATAGCAGACACAGCTTGGCGATACCCAACAGGCGGGGACGTGCCGTCTCCACAGTATCGTTCGGGGTAGCGCCGCAGGTGCGGCGCGGAGAAAATGCAGCACCATCAAGCATTTCCAACTGGACCTGCGTGGTCCTCGCCAAGAAATTCCGCCTAGCGGCGTCCGAACAGTTTCTCGATTTCCAGCTTCGACAGTTTCAGGAATGTCGGTCGTCCGTGGCTGCAGGTCGCGGCCCGTGGGGTTGCTTCCATCTGGCGCAGCAGCGCGTCCATCTCGGCCTGGGCGAGGCGCCGCCCGGCCCTGATGCTGCCATGGCAGGCCATGCGCGCGATCACCGCGTCCAGGCGCGACTCCAGGGAGATGGTTTCTTCGAGTTCGGCCAGTTCGTCGGCCAGATCGCGCAGCAACGGGCCGGGTTCCGGCGTGCCCAGCGCGGCGGGGAGGGCACGGACGAGGATGGCGCCGGAGCCGAACGCCTCGATTTCCAGGCCCAGCCGGTGCAGGTCGGCGGCCCGGGCAAGGAGACGGTCGGCGTCGCCATGCGGAAGGTCGACGACCGCGGGCAGCAGCAGCGGTTGGCTGCGCGTGCCACCTTCCTGCATCTGGGTGCGGATGGCCTCATGGGTCAGGCGTTCATGCGCCGCGTGCTGATCTACCAGCACCAGGGCGCCGTCGGAGGCGACCGCCAATATATAGGTGTCCAGGACCTGGGCCACGGCGGCGCCCAACGGGTATTGCGCCTGCGGGGCGGGTGCTGGAAGCACGCGGGCCGCCGGGCCGGAGTCGAATGGCAGGCGGGCTTCGGCGAACCCAGGGCCGCTGTTGCCGGAAGGCATCCCGGGCAATGGCAGGCCGCGGATGCCGCCGCTGGGCGGACGGGAATAGGCCAGCCGCAAGGACGGTCGATGGCTGGAGGAGATTTGCGGGGCCGGCACGTCCGACCCGGCGCCTCCCGCCAGGACACGCGTCAGGCCGCCGATCACCAGTGCGCGGATGGCGTTGGTATCGCGGAACCGCAGCTCGGTCTTGGCCGGGTGGACGTTGACGTCCAGTTCTTCCGGCGGAAGGTCGATATACAGCGCCACCACCGGGTAGCGCCCATGCCCGATGACATCGCGATAGGCGACCCGGACGGCGGATTTCAGGACCGGGTCCGCCACGGGGCGGCCATTGACCACCAGCCCCTGTGCTGTGCTGGTCGCGCGCGAGACCGAAGCGGAGCAGGCGTATCCGGTCAGCCGCATGTCGCCGCGCTCGTGATTGACCGGCAGCATCACGGCCGCGGCCTCGGTTCCGAGCAGGGCGGCAACGCGATGGGCGCGATCCTGCGTCGGCAGGTCGAACACGACCCTTCCGTCGATTTCCAGGCGGAAGGCGACTTCGGGCGCGGCCATGGCCAGGCGACGGATCGCGGATTCGGCGTGATCGGCCTCGGTTCGGGCGTTCTTGAGGAATTTCCGCCTGGCTGGCGTGGCGAAAAACAGGTCGCGCACCACGACCCGCGTGCCCGATGCTCCGGCGGCGGGAGCGACGGCACTGACGGTGCCGCCTTCGACGGTGATCGTGTTGGCGTGGCTGTTGTCGCCGCCCGATCCGGGGCGGGAGGTGATGGACAGGCGGGCGGCGGCGCCGATCGACGGCAGGGCTTCTCCGCGAAAACCCAGGGTATGGATCCGGATCAGGCTGTCGTCGGCCAGTTTGGATGTGGCATGGCGGAGCACGCAAAGCGCGAGTTCATCGGCGTTCATGCCGGACCCGTCGTCGGTGACCTCGATCCGGTCGATGCCGCCGCCGTCCAAGGCGACCGCGATACGCGTCGCGCCGGCGTCGAGGGCGTTTTCGACCAGCTCCTTGACCGCGGCAGCCGGTCGCTCGATCACTTCCCCGGCGGCGATCCGATTGACCGTGGTTTCCGGCAGCAGGCGGATGCGGCTGGATAGGATACTCGGTCCCATGGGGTCTAGGCTTCGTTGCGCAGATGGCGGAAGCGGGCGATCAGGCTGGCGGTGGAGGGATCATGCGTGCCGGCCACTGTCCCTGGGGTCAGTTCCGGCAGAATGCCGCCGGCGAGTTGCTTGCCAAGCTCGACGCCCCATTGGTCGAAGCTGTCGATGTGCCAGAGGCAACCTTGCACCGCGACCTTGTGTTCATAGAGCGCGATCAATCGGCCCAGGCTGAACGGGTCCAGGCGGCTGAACATGATCGTGTTGGACGGGCGTTCTCCGACGGCGACGCGATGCGGGGCGATCAGGTCGATTTCGGCTTGCGGGGCGCCTTTCGACGCCATTTCGGCGCGGATATCGGCCTCGGAACGGCCGCGCAGCAGGGCTTCGGCCTGGGCAAAGGCGTTGGCCGCCAGGGCGCGATGCGCGTCCGGACGGTCGTGATCGGGATTGGCGGCGAGGATGAAATCCACCGGGACTGGCCGCGTACCCTGATGCACGAGCTGCATGTAGCTATGCTGGGCGTTGGTGCCGGGTTCGCCGAACACGATGGGGCAGGTGTCCCAGCCGGTCGGATCACCCGTCAGAGTGACGTGCTTGCCGTTCGATTCCATTTCCAGTTGCTGGAGAAAGGCCGGGAAGCGCTTCAGGCGCTCGTCGTACGCCAGCACGCAATGCGTGGCGGCGCCCATGGCGTTGACGTTCCAGATACCGGCGAGGGCCAGCAGGACCGGCAGATTTTGCCGGAACGGGGTGTCGCGGAAATGGCAATCCATCGACCAGGCGCCGTCCAACAGGGCCTGGAACGCGTCCCATCCGACGGTCAACGGGATGGTCAGGCCGATCGGCGACCACAGCGAGTAGCGCCCGCCCACCCAATCGCGGAAGCCGAAGACATGATCATCGGGGATACCGAACGCGGCGACCGCGTTCAGATTGGTGGACAGCGCCGCGAAATGACGCGCGATCGCGGCTTCTCCGAGCGCGCCGGCCACCCAGGCCCGTGCGGCGGCGGCGTTCATCATGGTTTCCTGGGTGGTGAACGTCTTCGACGCCACCAGCACCAGGGTCCGGGCCGGATCGAGGTCCTTCACGGTCTCCGCGAAGGCATGACCATCGACGTTTGACAGGAAGCGAGCTTCAAGATGGGCGGTCTTGCGTCCGAAGGTCAGGGCCTGGACCGCCATCAGCGGCCCGAGATCGGAGCCGCCGATGCCGATATTGACCACCGTCGTGAAGCGCTCGTCCGTCGCGCCGCGCTTGGTCCCGGCATGAATGGCGGCCACGAAATCCCGCATCTTGGCGCGTTCGGCGCGGGCCAGATCGGCGGCCGCGTCATCCCCGGCTTGCAGCGAAACCCCGTCGGGCGCGCGCAGTGCCATGTGCATGGCGGCGCGGTGCTCGGTGATGTTGACCGCCTGACCGCCGAACAGGCGCTTGCGGAACCCATTCAGATCGGCCGTGTCCGCAAGGGCCAGTAGCGCGTCGAGCGCGATGTCGTCGATCGCCGTCTTGGAATAATCCAAGGTCAGGTCGTCGACGGTCGCGCCGAACCGGCTGGCGCGGTGCGGGTCGGTGGCAAATAGCGGGGTGATTTGCCTGCCTCCGGGTCGCGCGGCGAGCCGGGTAAGCTTGGCGAAGGCATCCTGACGAGTCGGGGGCGGGGTCATGGAGGGAGTATAGCGCGAGTCGGGGGCCGGCTGACCATGGGGGGCGCCGAGCGGATTGGCGACGGTGGGGGAGGGGAGCGGGCGGGGGGCGGCGCCGGCCCGGGTTGGCATGCCACGCCTGGTCGTCACGTCTCATGGGTACGGACGATTCGCCGCTCTGGACCGCGCCCGATGTCGGATGTCCGATCGAGCGTTTCGCCGACATGCCGCGCCGGCCGACACGGATTGGCCATGGAGGGTGACGGCGCATGGCAGACGGGTCTCGCCGGTCATGCCAGCCGGACCGGCAAATCATCGCGCCAACCGATCGTCGCGGTCGTGACCCGACCGGAGGCGCGTCGCCGTTGGCAGGCCCCGACCGGTGTTCCCGATGGGGATGTTTCGGCCGCGAACCCGGGCGCCGTTCAGTCTGGCAGCAGGAACCAGATGGCGAGCAGCGGCACGTTGGTGCCCCGCATCGCGTGGCGGATACCAGGTGGATTATGCACGATCCCACCGGGTCCGGGTCCGTGCCACGTGCCACCGGCCTGCCACCACTCCCCGCCGGACAGCACGAGGTAGATTTCCTCTGGCGGATGGTCGTGTTCGGGATAGGTGACCCCGGGCGCCACCAGGCTGATGCCTGATATCAGGCCGCCGCGCCGCTCCAGGGCGGTCGGGTCGAGCACGCGGGCACTGGCATGTCCCTCGGCGAAGTCCGGCGATCCGTTGGCCAGAACACGCACACGCCACGCCAGTTGCGGCTCCAATGCCGTGAAGGCGGCGACGAGGTCGGGTCTCATTGCGGCATAAGCCGCGTCGAGCAGACCGCACACGGGAAGGCGATGCGGCGGGAGTGGTTGGGTCGGTTCGGGTGGCGTTGCCAACAGCGCCGCCACGCGCAGACCGGCGGATCGCGCCGCCTCGGTCGTCGTTGTCTCTTGTGCTGCCGCGGCAACCGCCGCACCAGTAAGGTTCAGGAACCGATCGATTGGCCGCATGGCGTTCATTGACTCCTTCTCCGGGTTTCCCCCAATGGGTCTCATTTACCGGTCGCCACATCGTGGCCGCGGTTGCTCAACCGCACGCCGCCTCCGGTGGCGGGATCGGCGGTTCGGCTGGTGTTGCCGAGAAATGATGTTGGGCGATACGCCAGCCCTCGGGACGGCGAACCAGCACCAAGGTCGACCGCAACACAGCTCGCGTGGCCCCCCCTGCCGCCAGAACGAAATCGAATGCGGCATAGCCCTGGGCGAGGACGACGCCGTCCCCCAACGCACGCAGTTCCTGATCGACCAGAGCCAGGCGGACCTTCGAGAACATCCCTTCATAAGTATCGAAATATCGCCGAATCTCAGCTCGGCCTATCGAATGGGCAGGGCGCCCACCGTAGAACACGGCATCCTCGGTATAGAGGGCGGCGAGACCGGCGGTGTTCCAATCCTGTGCCGCCGCGTTCCAGTCGTGCTCCACCGAACGTAACGCGGCCGCGGCTTCCGCCGTCACAGGCTGATTGGACACGATGTTTCCTCTTCGTCGATTGCGCCCTCGATTGTCCCTGGCCGTTCCGGGATGGTCAATGGCGCGGGCGGAAGCGAGTGTCACGATGGGGATCATGCTCCAGCCGCATGAAAAGAATGGTGCGCTTATCCCGGGGACGAGGCGAACCAAATACCCGAACGCTACGGGGGACACGCGACCCTTAAAGCCTCCCAGCGCGGCGCGGGCAAGACCGGGCGGCCCACCTTGTTCGGACGGATGTCGACGATCACGGCCGCATCCACGAAATGCGTGGCTTCATCGCCGACGATCTGAAACGCGCGGCCCAGGAAATCGAAGCGGTCAAGTGCTACGGTAGAAGCGGCGGTCCGAGCAAGGAACACCGTTCGCAGGCCTCGGTATCTGGCACTGCACCCATTGCAAGAACCGCCAGATCGTCGATACGCTCGCTGCTCTATTGCCGGATGGACTGGCCGTTTGGGAAATCCAGGCTAGGCTGGGCCGGGCACATGGGAAACGTCAGGCAAAATAATAACGGAGGAAATTATGAACAATAAAATCCCGTTCGGTGCCGCCCTTGGTATCCTGATTGCCTGCGTTGGGCCGTCCATGGCTGCATGCCCTGATCAGGTGGCGATCGATGCCTATGTGAGTGATTTCGTTGCCGCCCGGCCGAGCAAGGGGTTCGGTGCCGACCTTTCCCTGGCCTATGCCGAGTGCGCCCGTGGCAAGCTTGTGCATTCGCTTGCGCCCGTGCTCGGCCAGGTGGTCGGCTACAAGGCTGGGTTTACCAACGAAGCCCTGCAGAAACGCTTCCAGGTGCCCGCGCCCGCCTACGGCGTGATGTTCGGCAAGTCGATGGTTCAAAGTGGGGCCAGGATGGCGGCGAAATTCGGCGCCCGGCCGCTGTACGAGGCCGATCTCGTGGCGATCGTGGGGGACCCCGCCCTCGCCGATGCCAAGAGCCCGCTCGAGGCTCTCAATTACATCTCCGAAGTCGCGCCATTCATGGAACTGCCTGATCTTTCGCTCGACGGAAATCCGCTAGGCAACGCCCTGATCTCGACCAATATCGCCTTTCGGGCCGGCGCGATCGGGTCCCGTATCAAGGTACAGCAGACACAAGCGTTCCTCGATTCGCTCGCCGATATGACGGTTGTCATGACAGAGGATGGTGCCGGCAGGGAATTGGGGCGGGTGAAAGGCAATGTTCTGATGGGCAATCCCGTAAATGCCGCCATGTGGCTTGCGCAAGCGCTCAAGAAAGATGGCATCGCATTGAAGCCAGGCGATCTGCTCAGCCTGGGTGGCTTCATCCCGCCGGCGCCGACACAGGCGGGAACGGCTATCACAATTAAGTATCTCGGCTTGCCGGGCGACCCCACCGTGACCAGGGCTGTTGAATGCTCTATGCCTCGGTGCTGAAAGAGTGAGTCTGCGCCGCAACACAATGGGAAAATCGTATCGACGCGCGGGGCGGATGGCTTCCGGCGCGGCACAATGTCCGAATCTATGCACGGCAACCCAACCGCCCGGAG
>CAMATI010000186.1 GCA_945861095.1 Asaia bogorensis
GACAGCGCGATTTGTTCAGGACTGGGGCGAGCGACTCGGCGCATGATCGGGCCGGTTGGCGCGGTTATCCGCTGTCGGGGTAATGACTGCTTGGTGTCCGACCCCATCCTATTGGAATCACACGAGAAAAAATGAGGGGATGATTGAGGTCCTACGAGCCTTCGTGCCGCCCGCTGGAGCGTCCGTTCTTTCCCCCGCGGTGGGGCCTTAAAGTTCCGCCCATCAAGCAGGCCCCAACCACCGGCCAGCAAGCGTTCGCGTTTTGAAGATCTCGCACCCAGGCAGACCGCAAACGTCGGTTGGTCGTCAGCCAACGACCGTCGGTCCCAATGGGGGGGCGGAGAATCGAGCCGCCCGGTTTGTTGCCGACCTATCCGCCGTGAGCCTGCCGCGCACATTCAATCCTTGGCGTGACATTTGCCCAACATACGATCGGCCAGATGCCCCCACGATTCGGTGTCGTAATTTAATTGCGATCCTTGAACGAGCATTGATTTCGGGTGCCGACGCTCTTTGGATTGGACGGGATCTCGGTTATCTGGGCGGCCGACGAACAGGCCTAGCAATCACCGATGAGGTTCGACTTGACGCGCAGGCCCGCATGTGGGGAACGCCTCCGCTTGTCCGCGCGACTATCGGTCAGCCGTGCCAGGAGCGAACCGCCAAAGAAGTTTGGCATTGGCTTGAGAAGTTTCAACGGCCCGCCTTTCTTTGGAATGTCTTCCCATTGCATCCGCACCAGCCAGGGAAGCCGCTGTCCAACCGGGTCCACACGAATGCGGAGCGTGATGCTACGCTTCATTTCCTGCGCGACCTCCATAACAACCTTCGCCCCCGCCTTGTTGTCGCGCTCGGGCGGGATGCGCAGCGGGTCCTAACGAGTCTGAACATCCAGCACGCTCCCATTCGCCACCCGAGCATGGGCGGTCTCAACGATTTCAGGCTTGCGATGGGAAGGCTACTCTCCAAATCGTGAGTTCTACTGAAATTCCGATCGTTGAGTTCTGTCTCTGACGCTTGGCAGTCTCAGGCATTAAAATCACTCTGCTTCATTTAACAAATGAGAAATGTACGAAATATTGTAGATATATTGTAGAGTATGCATAATATGATCTATGCGCGTGCATCGTGGCAGCCCCTCGTCGAAAGTCAGTCTTCCGATTTTTGTTCGGCAGGGACCGCAGGCGGCATCCGCAGCCGCAGGTTCTTGACGCCGCCACCTTACCCTATGCGGTCGCTCCAAGGTGCCCTTTTCCCCGCAGAGACACGGGTTGAAGCGTACAGACAAACCTTCGCCCGCCCGCTCAAAGCCCCCACGCAAAAGTGCTATCGTTCGGACCTGAAGCGCCTCCGCCCCTACGCCCACCCCTGCCCCACCCACCAAGGACCCCCCATGCCCACCCCATCCCCCTCCCGCCAAACCACCCCCCCAACCATCAAATCCCGTAAAGGCGGCCAACCCATCGTCTGCATCACCAGCTACACCGCCTCCATGACCAAACTGGTCGACCCGCTGGTAGACCTGATCCTCGTAGGCGACTCCCTGGCCATGACGATCTACGGCATGCCCAGCACCGTCGGCGTCACCCTGGACATGATGATCGCGCACGGCAAAGCGGTGGCACGGTCCGCCTCGCATGCCTGCGTCGTGGTGGACCTGCCATTCGGCTCCTATGAACAATCCCCCGCCCAGGCCTTCCACTCCGCCGCCCGAGTCCTGTCGGAAACCGGATGTTCGGCCGTCAAGCTGGAAGGCGGGGCGGAAATGGCGGAAACGATCCGTTTCCTCGCCCATCGAGGCGTTCCCGTCATGGCGCATATCGGCCTGACCCCGCAGTCGATCAACGCGCTCGGCGGCTATGGCGTGCGCGGCCGAGCGGAGTCGGAGTCCGTGGCGATCATGGCGGATGCGGTGGCGGTGGCGGGGGCCGGCGCGTTCAGCGTGGTGATCGAGAAAACCGCCGAACCCCTGTCGCGAGAGATCACCGCCGCGATCGACATCCCGACCATCGGCATCGGCGCCTCCGCCGCCTGCGACGGCCAGATCCTCGTGGTTGACGACGTGCTCGGCCTGTTCACCGAATTCCGGCCGAAATTCGTGAGGCGCTACGCCGAGCTGGCCCAACAGATCGGCCCGGCCGTCGCTGAATATGCCGCCGATGTGCGCGCCGGCCGCTTCCCGGGGCCGGAGCACGTCTACGGCGGCTGATACCCCGCGAAGTCCGGACCCGATGCCGACCGATGGTGTCCGCCCGGCCCCGCTCCGCCCCGCCCCGTCTTGCCGCCCCCGGCCGGCGATCCGGAAGGGCGACGACGCCAATGCGCTGCCGGGGCGCGTGACATGGGAAAGCCCGAGCGGAGACGGGGACATCGCCGCGTACCCCCGGTCGATCAACCGAAGCGCCTCTGCTATGTCACTTGGCCAGTCCCATCACCCACCCTAGGATGCCGCCATGACAGTCACCGCTCAATCGGTCCCCATCCTGAAGGACAACTACGCCTGGCTGCTGAAAGACAGTCAGACAGGTGCCACCGCGATCGTCGATCCGGCCGATGCCGAACCGATCATAGCCGCCATCGAAAAGGCGGGCGGACGGTTGGACATGATCCTGCTGACACATCACCACCACGACCATATCGGCGGCGTGGAGGAAGTGCGGGCCAGGTTCAATTGTCCCGTCGTTGGCGCCGCGGCCGATGCGCATCGGTTGCCGAAGCTGGATCAGGCCGTGAAGGAAGGCGACACCGTGAAGCTGGGCAGTGCCTCGGGCATGGTGATCGAAACCCCCGGCCATACGATCGGGCAGATCAACTTCTATTTCCCCGACGGCCCCATTCTGCTGTCCGGCGACACGCTGTTCAGCCTGGGTTGCGGCCGGCTGATCGAGGGCAACGCCGAACAGATGTTCGCCAGCCTGCGCAAGCTCGCGGCGCTGCCGGGGAACACTCTGGTGTGCTGCGGTCACGAATATACCGAGAGCAACGCGAAATTCGCCCTGGCGATCGATCCCGACAACGCGGCGCTGAAGGCGATGGTCGCGGAGATCGGCAAGCTGCGCTCGGCCGGCAAGCCATCCGTCCCGTCGTTGATGTCCGACGAGATGGTTGCGAACCCGTTCCTGACCGCGCCGAACGAGGCGAGCTTCGCCGATGCCCGTGCCAAAAAAGACAAGTTCTGAGCAAAGAGGAAACCGATCGTGAAGCTGTTCTATTCCGGCACCAGCCCCTACGTCCGCAAAGTCATGGCCTGCGCCATCATGCGCGGCATCGATGGACGGATCGAAAAATCGTCCAGCAACCCGCACGCCTCGCCGGCCGATCTGCTGGCGCAGAACCCGCTGTCCAAGGTCCCCGCATTGGTGACCGATGACGGTATGTCGCTGTTTGGCAGCCAGTTGATCTGCGAATATCTGGACACGGTGGGGGAGGCGTTGCCGCTGTTCCCGGCACGTGGCGCGTCGCGCTGGCGGGCTTTGAAACTGCAGTCGATTGGCGACGGCATCCTGGATGCGGCGGTGCCGTGCCGCGGGGAGCAGGCCAAGCCGAAGGAAGCGGCGCGGGACGCCCAGATCGCTCGGTTCAAGGCCGCGATGGCGCGGGCCGTGGACGTGCTGGAATCCGATCCGCCGCACAAGCATATCGATATCGGCTCCATCACGGTTGCCTGTGCGCTGGGTTACCTGGATTTCCGGTTCGGGTCGGACCCGTGGCGGCCGAACCATCCGAACCTGGCGGCCTGGTATGAAGCGTTCGCGGAAAATCCGTGCATCGCGCAGACCGCCCCGAAAGAGTGATCGACCTGCTCGATCCGGACACCGATGCGGCATCGGTGATCCGGACCTTGGGGCTAGCGCCGCATCCGGAAGGGGGGCATTTCCGCGAAACTTGGCGGGATGTCGAGTCTGATGGCGCACGCGGCGCGGGGACCGCGATCCTGTTCCTGCTCGCCGCCGGGGAACGCAGTCACTGGCACCGGGTGGATGCGGCGGAACTGTGGATTTGGCAGGCGGGGGCGCCGCTTTGCCTGTCGGTGTCGCCGATCGGCGATCAGACCCTGGGGCCTCGGATCGGGGACGGGCATGTCCTGCAAGGTCTGGTCCCGAAGGATCACTGGCAGGCGGCGCGCAGTCTCGGGGCCTGGAGTCTCTGTAGTTGCGTGGTCACGCCGGCATTCCAGTTTTCGGGATTTGAACTGGCGCCGCCGGGATGGTCGCCGGATTGATCGGCAGCGACGTTTGACCCAGGACCCAGCCCTCCCACCGATGCAGCCAAGGATCTGCGGGCGCGGTATCGGGGCGGTTGCCGACCAGCACGTTGATGACGCAGAGAACGCCGAGCGTGGAGTCGAACTGGTCCTCACCGGTGGGGGTAGGGCCGAAGCCGTCCCGGATGGTGGCGCGCATGGTCTCGGCGGGGGTGACGTCCAGCCTGTCCATGGCCTGGAGCATGGCATCCGCGACGGCGGCGCGGTCGGATTGGCGACGTTTGCTGCCTTTCAGCTTGATCCCCAGGTGACGCAGCGCCTCGGCCGGATAGGTTTCCGCGATCGCGATTGCGCCCGGGGTCAGCAGCGATCGGAACGGGCCGGCGAACGGCCACAGGCGGATTGTCTCGTCGGCTTCCAGGGCCGGGATCAGCATGTCGCGCCAGGCGGCGATGGCGGCCTTGCCGGACTGGTTGGCGCCCAGGGTCCAGAACACCGGGGCGCCGGCCGGGCGTTCCGCGGTGGCCCGGTCGCAGGCACGAGAGAGCGCGGCGCCGCCTCCGTCCAGGCCCAGGGCATGAGCGTGGGACGCGCGGGTCATGCCGGCGATGCCGCGTGCCGGATAGAAGGGGCGTTCGGCGGCGATGTCATCCAGGGTGGGGCAGACGCGGTAGAAATCCGGCCAGTCCTTTGTGCGGCGCAGGAAATCCTGGAAATCGCGCTCCGGCCGGGTGGCGGCATAGGCGCGGGGAATGCCGATCGGCACGTCAAGGCCGAGCGCGATTGTATGGTTGGGGGATTGGTGGCGGAGGCGGGGCAGGAAGCCGGGCACGTCACCGACCGGGCTGGGTGGGGCGATGTGCCATCCCGAGGCGGTGGGGGTGGCGATGGCGACCCAGCGTTTGCGCGGGTCGATGCTCCAGTCCGCATGGGCGGCCAGCGGCCTGCCTGGGTCGTCAGGCATCCCGGTGTGCGTCGGCGGGCGTCGGCGGCCGCGGGACTGCCCTGGTCAGGGATATTGCCGCGTTGGACGCCCTGGGGCGACGCGCATCCTGCCCTGGTCGCCGGGGTCTTAGCGCGGGCGGGGTCAAGACCCCCCAAGCGGACGCTGGGCGCGTTCGAGCAGGCGGGCGAAGAAGCCCGGCGGCTTGGCGGGCTTGGGCGGTTCGGCGGCCTTCAGCTTGGCTTTTTCCTCCGCGACCCGGTCGCGTTCCTTGGCGGCGAGCCATTTTTCCAGGCTCATGCCGGCCTTGGCGGCGCGTTTGGCTTCGTAGGCGCGTTGGCCTTCGGTCATCGTCTTGGTGGTCTTCACGGTGGTCCCCCGTTCATGGAGCGGTTTTCGCAGTCTGGGGGCGCGGGATCAAGGCAGTTTGGGGGGGAAGGGCGGGGCTTTCAGCCCCGGACCCCGACCAGGGGGCTTTGCCCCCTGGACCCCCACCAAAGGCGCGGCCTTTGGAATGCGATTTTTTTGTCGTTTGAATTCCTGGGGCCTACCCGGACCCTTCACTGTCCGGGTAGGCCCCAGGAATTCAAACGACAATTATCCGGTTCCAAGGGCCGTCGCCCTTGGCGGGGATCCAAGGGGCAGAGCCCCTTGGTCGGGTTCCGGGGCGGAAGCCCCGCCCTCCCCCACCCCCAAACAAAAGGAACCCCAAAACCATGACCAGTGGCCTGGATGGCATCGTCGCCGCCGAAACAATCCTCAGCCACACCGATCGTGCCCGAGGCATGGTCTGGGTCCGCGGCCTGGACATCCCGACCCTCGTCGCCGACCACGGATTTGAAGGCCTGGTCGCCCTGCTCTGGGAAGACTTCGTCGGCACCGGCCTGACCCGCAACGCCATGTACCGCGCCCTCGGCGATGCGCGTCTGGCGGCCTACGAAGGTATGCCAACCTGGATCGGCCAGGCAGCGGGCCGACCTCTGTATGAAGGCATCAGGATCGCCCTGGCGGCGCAATCCGACGATCTCGCCCCGGCGGAACTCGCATCGGTGTTCGCGGTCGCGGTCCCGGCCTTGCTGCGCGCCGAACGCGGCCAGGCTCCGGTCGCGCCGGACCCCGCGCTGTCGGTGGCGGGCGACGTGCTGCGCATGTTGAACGACGCGCCGGCCGAACCGGCCCTGGTTGCCGCGCTGGACACGTATTTCACCGTCATGGCGGAAAGCGGCCTCAGCGGGTCCAGCTTCGCGGCGCGGGTCATCGCCTCCACCCGCGCGTCCGTCACCTGCGCCGTGGTCGGCGCCTGGTGCGCCTTCACCGGACCGCTGCATGGCGGTGCGCCCGGCCCGACCCTGGACCTGTTGGACTCGGCGGAAACCGAACCCGACCTGACCGCCTGGCTGGAAGCCAAATTGCGAGCCGGAGAGCGCCTGATGGGCTTCGGCCATCGCGTGTTCCACGGCAACGATCCGCGCGCCGAGGCCATGCGCCGCTCGCTACGGCAGATGGGGCCGATGGCGGGCCGCCTGTCTCTGGCAATGAAACTGGAAGCCGCGGTGGCCGAGGCGGTCGAACGCGTCAAACCCGGCCGGAAGCTGCCGGCCAATGTGGAGATCATGGCGGCGTTGCTGCTGGATGCGGTCGGCATCCCACGCCACGGTTTCACACCGGTCTTCGCCATCGGACGCAGCGTCGGATGGATCGCTCACGCGCTGGAACAGCAGAAGACCGGCCGCATGATCCGCCCGACCTCGGCCTATATCGGCCCGCCCATCGAGTATTGACCAAAAGAAAACAAGGAAACGGACATGAACGACAACCAGCATTGGGTCGGCACCTGGACCTCCACCCCCGCGCCCGCGGACGGTGTGGCGCTGAGCAGCCCGACCATCCGCATGTTCCCACGCATCAGTCTTGGCGGCGACACGATCCGGGTGCGGATTTCCAACGCGCATGGCAACGACAAGCTGACCGTCGGTGCGGCGCATGTCGCCCTGCGCGCACCCGGTGGAGGCACCGCGATCCGGCCGGACACCGATCGGGTGCTGACCTTCGGCGGAGAAACCTCGGCCGTGATCCCGACCGGGGCGTTCCTGATCAGCGACCCGGTGTCGCTGACCGTGGCACCTCTGGCCGATCTGGCGGTCAGCATCTACGTCCCGGGCGAAATCACCCCGGCCTTCGGGGTCACCGGGCGCTATGCGCGCCAGATCAACTATTTCTCGCCGCCGGGCGATTTTACCGGAGACGCAACCATCCCCGCCAGCCGCATCACCGATGACTGGTATTTCCTGTCCGGGATCGACGTGATCGCCGAGCGCGACGTCGGCGGGATCGTCGCGGTGGGCGATTCCATCACCGACGGCAACATCTCCACCCACGATGCCTATTGCCGCTGGCCCGACCAGTTGGCGCGCCGCCTGATCGCGCGCGGCGGACGCCAATTCGGGGTGATGAACCAGGGCCTGGGCGGCAACCGCATCCTGAACGACATCCGCGGCCATTGCGGCGTGCGTCGCTTCGAGCGCGACGTCATCGCCATGCCGGGCGTCACGCATGCGATCATCGTCCTCGGCATCAACGACATTCGCAATCGGCGCGGCCTGGCATCGGAGAACGTGACCGCCGACGGCATGATCGCCGGCCTGAAGCAGATGGCCCTGCGCGCCCATGCCAGCGGGATCAAGATTTTCGGCGGCACCCTGGGCCCGTTCGAGAACGAAACCTTTCTGATGGGCGCCTACACCCTGGAAGGCGAGGCCAAACGCCAGGCGGTGAACGAATGGATCCGCACCGGCGGGGCGTTCGATGCGGTGATCGATTTCGACCAGGAGTTGCGCGACCCCAGCCACCCGGCGCGGATGTTGCCGGTGTATGATTGCGGCGATCATCTGCATCCCGGCGATATCGGCTATAACCGGATGGGTGATGTGATCGATCTGGCGCTGTTCGACTGAACCCGCGCCAACCGGACGGCGCGTTGCCGGAACGATCAGGCCAGCAGCACGACCGCGCCTGTCGTCCGGCGCGCCTCCAGGTCGCGATGGGCGGTGGCCACGTCGGCCAGGTCGTAGGTCTGGATCGGGCCGGGGGTCAGGATGCCGTCCGCCAGGGCCGCGAAGAAACCGGCGGCCATGTCTTCCAAGGCGGTGCGGCCGGCAATGTAATGGAACAGCATCGGGCGGGACACGCTGTTGGATTTCGCGCTCAACGCGGCGATCCGGAACGGTTCCACGGGGCCGGACGACTGCCCGAAATTGACCAAATGGCCCCGCAAAGCCAGGGCGTCGAGGGAGCCTTGGAAAGTGTCGTGGCCGACGGAGTCGTAGGCAACGTCCACGCCGCGCCCGTTGGTGATGGCGCGCACGCGGGCGACGAAATCCTCCTGGCGATAAAGGATCGTGTGATGGGCGCCGCAGCTTGTGGCTTCCTCGGCCTTGGCTTCGGACCCGACGGTGCCGATGACGGTGGCGCCAAGATGCCGAGCCCATTGGACTAGCAGGCGTCCGACTCCGCCGGCCGCGGCATGTACCAGCACGATGTCGCCCGCCGAGATCGGATGCACCCGATGCAGCAGCATGCGGGCGGTCAGGCCCTTCAGGATCAATGCCGCGGCGGTGCGCTCGTTGACATTGTCCGGCAGTTTCAAGGCCAGATCGGCCGGCAGCAGCCGTTCCTGGGCATAGGCGCCGTAGGCGCCGGTGACATAGGCGATGCGGTCGCCAGGACGCACGTGCGTCACGTCCGGGCCGATGGCTTCGACGATGCCGGCGGCCTCGATGCCCGGAATGCCCGGCAGGGTCAGGGATGCGTAAAGGCCGGAGCGGACATAGATGTCGTGGAAATTCACCCCGATGGCGGTCTGGCGCAGTCGGATTTCCCCGGGGCCGGGGGTGCCGATGTCGATCGGCTCGGTGCGCAGGGTTTCCGGGCCGCCATGCTGGCGGAGAACGATGGCATTCGGCATGGTCGGTGGCTCCCGCGCGACATCGACGCAGGGAACGGGATGACGGCGGTCTGGTCAATTGGCGATGATCGACCGCGACCCGGATGGGTGTCGGGTTGGGATTCCCGGCCCTGGTTGCGGAGCGCCTTGCGGACCGACCGCCGGGTCAGATCGCGCCTATCGAAGTGTCAGACCGCGCCTATCGAGGTGTCAGACCGCGCCTATCGAAGTGTCAGACCGCGCCTATCGGCGACGCCGACCCAATGAGGCCGCACGCCTTGCATCGCCGCGAGCCGGAGCATGCCAGCGACCGCGTTGAAGACCATGGGGCGTGGACAGCGGTCGTGCGGAGTGTGCAATATCGTGGCATGCATCGCTCCGTCGTCCTGTGTCTGGCCTTGTCCATGTCCGCTTGTGTCGGCGATCCGGCCTCGCTGGGGATCACCGGGCCGGCTGGCCTGCCGCCGCCGCCCGTGGTCGACCCCACATTGGGCCTGTTGGCGCCGCCGGAAGTCGGGACGCAGAATGGGCCAGAGCCGCGTCCGGCGACGATCGGGAGCCGGTACTGGGGTTATAACTGACCGCAACCGGCCGACTGCCGACGATTGGCAGGCAACCGGCTGGGAACCATGCGATCGAGTCACCATATCGGCCGGCGATGGTGTCTTTTGTCCCGCTGCAACGGCTTTCATCCGGGCTGAAATCCGGGCGCGGGCGGTGTTTCTCCGGCCTTTGGGGCGTCGTACCGCGCGCCGACTGCCCAGCAACCAAGGCTGGCATCGGGCGGCAATCCAGCGTAGACCCTGCCCGCAAGGCGCGCCAGCGTCCGCTATCGTGTGCGCCTCCAATGGGATCGGCCAACACTGGCTCTACGGACTCTCAATAGAAGGAACCGGTCGGATGGCGTTCAAACCCAACTATGCCCAGGCCCGCGCTGGCAGGAATCGCGCAAAGCAGGAGAAGCTGGAGGAGAAGCTGCGCGAGCAGCAGGAGGCCAAGGCGGCGCGTCGCCGGCAGGCCCAGGATGGAGGGGAGCCGTCCGACGATGCCGCTCCGCCGTCCGCCGAAACCCAGCAACAATAGAGCGAACCCGAACCATGCCCCCCAAAAAGCGGATTCTCAGTAGTTTCGTGTCGTTCGACGTCACCTATGTCGATGGCAGCCGCACGTCCAATCGCAAGGTGCCGATGTCCATCCTGGGCGGATTGGACGGCGATGAACCGGCCCGTGCCATTATCGAGGCGCAGGACAAGCAGATCGGCGAGGCATCCGGGAGGCCGCGCGCCGAAATCAAGTCGCTGTCGCGTTCTCCGGCCTGACGGACGGCCAGCATTCGTATGCCTGCACGCTGATCCGTGCGGTTACCTTCCCTCGCCACCGCGCCCGGACCCGGCTACCCGCTTTCGCCGGTTGTGCTGGGGGGCGTTCAGGCGGCGTATTTCTGCTTCTTGTCGCGTTTCTGCTTCGTCGGCCGCAACTGGCTGGGGGCTGACCCGCCCTTGGCACGTTCGAGAACCAGGCGCGCATAGTCGTCCATGTCGCCATTGAACGGCACCACCGTGCCATCCGCCGCCAGCCATAGCCGGTCGGCCACCAATTCCATCAGCGACCGATCATGGGTGATCAGGATGACCGCGCCCTGGTAGTCGTTCAACGCATCCAACAGGGCTCGGCGGCTGTCGATGTCCAGGTGGTTGGTCGGCTCATCCAGGATCAGCAGATGCGGCGCCGCCATGGCCACCAGGTTCAGCAATAGGCGGGCGCGTTCGCCACCCGACAGGTTTTCGACGGTGGTGGACTGCTTGTCGAACCCCAGCCCGAACTGCGCCAGCCGGGACCGGTATGACGTTTCGCTGTCATCCGGACGCGCGCGACGGATGATATCCAGGGGGGTGTCGTTCGCGTCCAACGCCTCGATCTGATGCTGATGGAACCAGCCGACCTGGATCCGCCGCTCCCGCTGCATCAGGCCGGATTGCAGGCCGAGCGCACCGGCTGCCATTTTGGCGAAGGTGGATTTGCCAGCGCCGTTGACGCCGAGAAGGCCGATACGGTCGTCGACATCGAGGCGCAGGTTCATGTTGCGCAGCACCGGCACATCGTCATAGCCGACGCTCGCCGCTTCCAGCCGCATCAAAGGCGGTGCCAGAGGGCGCGGCGGCGATGGCAGAGTGAACGGTGCCACCCGCTCCTCGATCACCGCGGCGATCGGTTCCAGCTTGGCGAGTCGTTTCATGCGCGATTGCGCCTGCGCCGCCTTGCTGGCCTTTGCCTTGAAGCGGTCCACGAAGCTTTGCAGATGCGCGCGTTCGGCCTCCTGCTTGGCGCGGGATGCCGTTTGCAGGCGGGCCTTCTCCGCCCGCCGCCGCTCGAAATCGTCATAGCCGCCGGTGTACAGGTCCAGCTTGCCTTCCCGCAGATGCAGGATGGAATCGACCGAGTTGTTCAACAGTTCCCGGTCGTGGCTGATGATGATGGCGGCGTTCGGGTATTTGCGCAGGCGCGCTTCCAGCCACATCGCACCTTCCAGGTCGAGGTAGTTGGTCGGTTCGTCCAGCAGCAGCAGGTCGGGTTCGGCGAACAACGCCGCCGCCAAGGCGACCCGCATGCGCCAGCCGCCGGAGAATTCGGACATCGGGCGGGCAAGATCGGCGGTCGAGAAGCCAAGGCCGGCCAGGATCTCGCCGGCCCGGGCGGGGGCGCGATCGGCGTCGATCTCGCCCAGCCGATTATAGATGTCGGCCATGCGTTCCGGTTCGGCGGTTTCCAGTTCGTCATGTAGGGCCTGACGCAGCGTGTCGGCGGCCAGAATCGTGTCCAGCAGACTGACCGGTGTTGCCGGATGCTCCTGGTCCACGCTGGCCACGCGGGATCCCTTCGGCAGATTGATCTCTCCGCCATCGGCCATCAGATCGCCCAGAATCAGGCGGAACAGCGTGGTTTTACCGACCCCGTTGCGCCCGACCAAACCCACCTTGGCATTGGGCGGCAGGTTGAGACTGGCGCGGTCGAAGAAACGCCGTCCCCAGGCGTTGAACACCAGGTCATCAATCTGCAACATTGTTTTGAGCGCCGTTCAGTCAGGAGAGGTGGAGCGCTCGGCGTTTACCCCGCTGCCGTGTGGATTGCGAGACCATATTGCGCCGCACCAAAGTTCGACGCCGTCCGATCCATGGGCCGTCGCGGGGGGGGCCGTCGCGAGGTGCCGTCGCGGGGGGGCCATCGCGGGGGGCCATCGCGAGGTGCCATCGCGAGGTGCCATCGCGAGGTGCCATCGCGAGGTGCCATCGCGCAGCGCGTGCCGGTCCCGCGGATGCGCGACCGCGCGCACTCTGCCGGTCTGCGTCAGGCCGCCCGTCGCCTCTCCCGCGGGACGATCGCTTCCAGCGCATGGATCAGCGAGTCCATCATCGTGCCGGTGTGCAGGGGAGTCGGCGTGAAGCGCAGCCGTTCTTCCCCGCTCGGCGCCGTCGGGTAGTTGATCGGGGTCGCATACATGGCGAAATCCCGCATCAGGCGTTGGCTGATTTCGGTGCACAACGCGGCGTCGCCCACATGCAAGGGCACGATATGGCTGGCCGAGTCGATGCGCGGCAGGCCGGCGACATCGAAGCGGGCCTTCAGGGCGGCGGCGCCTTTCGGTGTCGGTATTGCCAGGGAACCATCCCGGCCGTTGACTTGACGCGGATGATAGTCGGTTTCATCCGTCGGATCGAAAGATAACCATAGATTTTATATCATATACCCTGCTCACGCAAGAATCCGAAAATCCGTAGGATCGATGATCCTGAAATTATCGGTGACCTCATCGCAGTAGGTCTGCCATTTTTCGGGCACTTCATCGCGCAAGAAAGTCAGCATCGCGCGGCCGAAATCCGTGAAATTGGC
>CAMATI010000187.1 GCA_945861095.1 Asaia bogorensis
CGCGGCCGAGGCGGTCTGGTCGAACGCGGCAAACCGGGATCGCCAGTCCGGTCCCAACTCGCTGGCCATGCGGCGCCGCACGAAGGTCCACCCCATCGCCGGCGCATTCGCCTGCAACTGAGCCAGTTCCGCGGCATATTCGGCGGGCAGGGCATCCGGCACGGTGGACAGGAACTGCGCCACCTTCATCAGCGGCCCCTTCAGGCCGCCAAGGATGGTTTTCAGATCCTCGGCATGAGATGCGCGGTTGGTCTTGATGCCAAAGACCCGCTCCCCGGCAACGCGGGCCGCGATACCGCCAACGGCGCCAGACGTCCGCGCGAACCGCCGCAGTTCCCCGAAGAGATTGCTACCGGACATGGACGGTGACGGGGCTAGAACAAGACTCCCCCTCCCCTTGCGGGAGGGGGCCGGGGGGAGGGGGCCGCGCCACAGCCTGTTGGATACTGATCAACACCCCCTCCAAATTCCCCAAGACGTCCCGATTGAAGAACCGCAGAACTCGCAACCCCTGTGCCTCCATCCAAGCATCGCGAGCACCATCGGTCACCGAATCGATGTGAGAAACACCGTCCAATTCCACCACCAAACGCTCAGAAGCGCAGTAGAGGTCAGCAATGAATGGGCCGATCGGAACCTGCCGTCGGAACTTCAATCCTCCACATTGGCGATCACGGACGCCCGCCCAAAGGCGTCGTTCAGCCGGGGTCGCCTCCCGCCGCATGGACTTCGCGCGGGTGAGCAAGGATGATCCCGGTTGCGCTGCCCCCTCCCCCCGGCCCCCTCCCGCAAGGGGAGGGGGAGTGTTGCGCGGACTCACTCCCCCTGCTCCAACTCATCAATGAATCCCGCGATCACATCCAAACCCCGCGTCCAGAACGCGGGGTCCGACGCATCCAGGCCGAACGGCGCCAGCAATTCCTTGTGACGCTTCGTCCCACCGGCCCGCAACATGTCCAGGTATTTCGCCTGGAACCCCGGATGACCATTCTGGAACACCGAATACAGCGCATTCACCAGACAATCGCCGAATGCATAGGCATAGACATAGAACGGCGAGTGGATGAAATGCGGCACATAGGCCCAGAACACGCTGTATTCCGGCGTGAACTCAAAAGCCGGACCCAGGCTTTCGGTCTGCACCTGCAACCACAATTCGCCGATCCGCTCAGGCAGCAATTCGCCCTTGCGGCGTTCGTCGTGCAACAGCGACTCGAACCGGTAGAACGCCACCTGGCGCACCACCGTGTTCAACATGTCCTCGACCTTGGACGCCAGCATGATCCGCCGCTGCGCCGGGGTCGCGCTGTCCAGCAGAGCGCGGAACGTCAGCATCTCCCCGAACACGCTGGCGGTTTCGGCCAGGGTCAGCGGCGTGCCCGACATCAGATACCCCTGACCGCCCGCCAGTATCTGGTGCACCCCATGCCCCAGTTCATGCGCCAGGGTCATCACATCCCGCGTTCGCCCATGATAATTCACCAACAAATAGGGATGCGCGCTCGGCACCGTCGGATGCGCGAACGCCCCACCGGACTTGCCGGGCTTCAAGGTGGCGTCGATCCACGGCTTGTCGAAGAACCGCTTGCCGACTGAGGCCAATTCCGGGCTGAACGCGCCATAGGCGGTCAGGACCCGGTCCCGAGCCTCATCCCATGGGATGATCTGATCATCATCCTGCGGCAGCGGCGCGTTCCGATCCCAATGCTGCAACTTCGGCAGCCCCAGCCACCGTGCTTTCATGCTGTAATAGCGATGCGCCAACCGCGGATAGGAACCCTGGACGGCGCTCACCAACGCGTCGACAACCTCGTCTTCCACCATGTTGGACCGGTTGCGATAGCTGCCCGGGCGAGGATAGTGCCGCCACGTGTCGATGATCTCCTTGTCCTTGGCCAAGGTGTTGGTGATCAGCGAAAACAGCCGCAAATTCTGATTGAATGCCTCGCCGATGGCCTGGCCGGCGGCTTCCCGCACCGTCCGATCGCGGTCGGACATCTTGTTCAGCACGCCGCTGATGGTCAGGTCCTCCCCGCCCAGGGGAACCCGCATCGCCGCGATCGTCTCGTCGAACAGCCGGTTCCAGGCGGAATGGCCGGTGATTTCCTTCTCGTGCAGCAGCTTTTCCAGATCGTCCGCCAACTGATGCGGGCGAAACACGCGCAAATCGCGCAGCCACGGCCGATACCGACCCAGTGCCGGGTCCGCCAGTTTGCGGTCCAGCACAGCGTCGTCCAAACGGTTCATCTCCAACGTGAAGAACAGCAGGTCGCTGCTGATGGTCGTCACCCGTTCGTTCACCGTCTGGTAGAATTGCGCGATCACCGGATCGGTCGAATCACCCGCGAACAACAGGCTGGCATAGGACGCCAGACGGCCCAGGATTTCCTCGATCCGCTCGAACTCCGCGATCGCCGCGGCCAGGGCTGCCCCAGGCAAGGTCGCGAGTTTGCCGGCATAGATCGTGGAGAACGCCTTGGCCTGTGCCGCCGATCGCTCAAAATCGGCGGTGACGGCAGGGCTATCGGGCGAGGGGTAAAGATCGGACAGATCCCAGGCCGGCAGGGGTGCGGCGGCGGCTACGGCCAGGCTGGTCTCGGACATCGGGCGCTGATCCTTGGACTGCTGCAATCTCTCTGCATGTAAGGTAGGAATACCGTCCGTCAAAGGGTTGCATCCGGCGCAACTCAACTCTTGGGATGGACACGTGCAGACTTATCCGACCTGGCCCAATCTCGCCGCGATGATGCTGAGCCTGGCTCGCGCCTGGCCAGCCAAGAAAATGCTGCGCTATTTTCGTGATGGCGCGTGGCATTCCGTGTCGTGGGGAGAATTCGGTCGCATGACCGCATCCTGCGCCCGCCACCTGCGCGCCGCCGGCGTATCAGCCGGAGATCGCGTCGTCATCTGCGCCGAGAACCGGCCCGAATATCCGATCGTCGAGACCGCCCTGATGGCAATCCGTGCCGTCCCGGTGCCGGCCTACACGACCAATACCGTCGACGATCATGCGCATATCTTGCGCGATTCCGGGGCGCGGGCAGCCGTCGTTTCCTCGACTGCCCTGGCCGACCGCTTCCGGGAGGCCCGGGAACACTCCGGCGGCCTGGACCTGCTGGTCACGATGGACGGGCCGGACTGGGCGACGATCGTCGGTGACACCGCCCCATGCGACGACATCGCGGCGGAGGCAGGCAGCATCCCACCCACCGCCTTGGCCTGCCTGATCTACACCTCCGGCACCGGAGGAGCGCCAAAGGGCGTGATGCTGCCGCATCGCTGCATTCTGTCGAACTGCGCCGGCGCGTTCGAACTGGTGCGTCCGCTGGGCCTGAAGGACGAAACCTATCTGTCCTATCTGCCGCTCTCTCACAGTTACGAACACACTGTCGGGCAGTTCTTCCTCCTCAGCCTCGGCACCGAGATCGTCTATGCGCGCGGTGTCGAACACCTGGCGGCCGACATGCTCACCGCGCGCCCAACCGTGCTGGCCGCGGTTCCGCGCGTGCTGGAGGTCATCCGGACACGCGTGCTGGCGCAGGTGGAGCGGCAGAAGCCCTGGAAGCAGGGCTTGTTCCGACAGGCACTCGCAATCGGGCTGAAACGGCTGGACCACCAACCACTGTCGCTTGTGGAGCGGCTGATCGATCCGCTGCTGGATCGCATGGTGCGCGCCAAGGTCGGCGCCCGGTTCGGTGGCCGTGTCGTCGCCGCGATGTCCGGCGGTGCTCGACTGGAACCCGAGGTGGGGCGGTTCTTCCTCGCCCTGGGTCTGAATGTCCTGCAGGGCTATGGCCAGACCGAGGCCGGCCCGGTCATCAGCGCCAATCCGCCCGACGGCATCCGGATCGACACCGTGGGCACGGTCCTGAAAGGCGTCGACCTGAAAATCGCCGAGGATGGGGAAATCCTGGTGCGCGGCGATCTGGTGATGGACGGCTACTGGGGGCGGCCGGAGGACACCGCGGCGACCATCCGGGACGGCTGGCTGCACACGGGCGATATCGGCGTACTCGACCGGGATGGATACCTGCGCATCACGGATCGCAAGAAGGACATGATCGTGCTGTCAGGCGGCGAAAACGTGTCGCCGGCACGGGTTGAGGGCATCCTGATGGCGGAGCCCGAAATCGCCCAGGCGGTGGTGTCGGGCGACGGGCGGGCCGGGCTGACCGCACTGCTGGTGCCGGCGGAAGGGCACGACGATGTTTCGGTCGCGTTGGCGGTAAGCCGAGCGAATCATCGGTTGTCGGTGACGGAGAGAGTGCGAAGGCACGCGGTTGTCGAGCCGTTCACGGTCGAGAACGGGTTGCTGACGCCGACGCAGAAAATCCGACGGATGCTGGTGATCCGCGCCAATCACGAGGCGCTGGTGCGACTGCACGGTTGAGGCCGCCCGCCCTACAGCCATCCCAACCACCGACGCATGGGTAGCCGCTGTCATTGCGAGCGCAGCGCAGTAGTCCAGGGGCCTGGCACGATCGATCTTGTTGGTTGCCCTGGATTGCTTCGCTGCGCTCGCAATGACAGCGGCCATTTGCGCCATGGATCACTGGTTCGGTCAGTTGGCATTCCAATTGCCCAATGGGAATGACGAAAGCGACCGGCGCCATAGGTCATCGGCGCCATAGGTCATCGGCGCCATAGGTCATCGGCGCCATAGGTAATCGGCGCCATAGGTAATCGGCGGATGACGCGTGTAGCACCATCCGCCGACCGCCCACCCGACCGGGACAGGCGAGGTCGCAAGGGCAACATCGCCAGGGCCGTTTAGAATTAAGCGTTCTGGCGAAAAATTACAACAAATCCCGTTGCAATTTTCCTAACGTACTCAAGTATGCAGCGCCTTCACCCTATCGATATTACATCCCCAGCGCGCGCCGGTAGACATCCAGCATCGTTTCCAGTTCTTCGACTTCAGCGGCTTCCTGCTTCCGGATGCGGATCAACTGCCGCAACACCTTGACGTCGAATCCCGCCGATTTCGCTTCCTGGTAGATGTCCTTGATATCGCTGCCGAGCGCCTTGCGCTCTTCCTCCAGCCGCTCGATGCGTTCGACAATGCTACGCAAGCGGTCGGCCGCGACGCCGCCCGTCTTGATCTGTTCCTCGGTAATCGGTTTGGCCGCCATCACTCAATCCCCGCACCAACGAAGCGCGCGGGGATAGCCGTGCGGGACCGGCGGGTCAATGTCCGGGATTGGCTTTGGCGAAAGCGGCCTTCTGTTCGGCGGTCGCCTCTTTCTGATATTTCGCCTGCCATTCCTTGTAAGGCATCCCGTAGACGATCTCCCGCGCATCCGGATCCGCCAACCCGATGCCGTTTTCCTGGGCGGCTTCCCGGTACCAGCGGCTGAGGCAGTTCCGGCAGAACCCCGCCAGATTCATCATATCGATATTCTGCACATCCGTGCGTTCGCGCAGGTGCTGAACCAGCCGACGGAAGGCCGCGGCTTCCAACTCGGTCTGCGTGGCCTGGTCGAGTTCCGGTGTTGTCATGACAATCCTCCGTCTTTGGTATCGCCTAACATGGCGTCGGGGTCGCAAGTTCGCCATACTGCATCGGGAGCCAAAGAGAGGAAACCGCCGATGGTCTGGTCCCTTGATGTGGGATGATACACGGGCGCGCGCCGTGTTGCGGACATTGTTCGACTCGGCGGTCGCCGCGGCGGACCCGCGCAAGGTCCTGGCCCCCCATTTGCCCGCCAAACCGACCCACGGACGCTGCATTGTGGTGGGGGGCGGGAAATCCGCCGCCGTGATGGCCGCGGCGCTGGAAGACGCCTGGCCTGATGTCGCCTTGGAAGGCACCGTCGTCACCCGCTACGGCCACGCCGTGCCGACACGGCGGATCGAGGTCATTGAAGCCTCTCACCCCGTCCCGGACGCCAATAGCGAACGCGGCGCCCAGCGCCTGTTGGAACGGGTGCGTGGTCTGGGACCGGACGACCTGGTGATCGCGCTGATGTCCGGTGGCGCCTCCGCGTTGCTGGCCGCTCCGGCTGCCGGCCTGACCCTGGCCGACAAACAGGCCGTCAATCGGGCGCTGCTGGCCTGCGGGGCCACCATCACCGAGATGAATGCCGTCCGGAAGCATTTGTCCGCGATCAAGGGAGGCCGCCTGGCCGCCGCGGCGGCCCCGGCGCGGGTCGTCACCCTGGCGATCAGCGACGTGCCGGGCGACGATCCCGCCGTCATCGGGTCCGGCCCGACAGTGCCGGACCCGACCAGCTTCGCCGATGCCCGCGCCCTGGTTGCCCGCTTTGGCATCTCAATCTCCCCGTCCGTCGCGGACCGGCTTGGCATGGACGCCGACGAGACCCCCAAGCCCGGCACCCTGCCGCACGCGTCCTTCCGCATGATCGCCACCCCGATGATGGCCCTGCTGGCGGTGGCGGACTGCGCGCGTGGCCTGGGCCTGACTCCGCTGATCCTGGGAGACGCCCTGGAAGGCGAGGCACGCGAAATGGGCACCGTCCTGGCTGGCATTGCCCGGTCCGTCCGCAACCATGGCCAGCCGGTGTCAGGCCCCGCCATCCTGCTGTCCGGCGGGGAAACCACGGTCACCATGAATCAGGCTACCCAAACCGGGCATGGCGGACGCAATACCGCGTTCCTGCTGGGCCTGGCCGTCGCCCTGAATGGCGCCCCCGGAATCTGGGCCATGGCCGGAGACACCGACGGGGTGGACGGCATGGATGAGATCGCCGGCGCGATCCTGACCCCCGACACACTCGCGCGTGCCCGCGCCATGGGCATCGACCCGCGCGCCGCCCTGGACGGACACGACAGCCACGGACTTTTCGGAGCTGTGGGCGACCTGATCGTCACCGGCCCGACCCTAACCAATGTCAACGACATCCGCGCGATCCTGATCGCCTGAAAGAGCATCCCATGGCCGTCCGTCCCAAGCTGCGCCGGCGTCGTCGCACCAAGATCATCGCAACGCTTGGACCGGCCAGTTCTTCCATGGAGGTGGTGACGCGGCTGTTTCAGGCCGGGGCCGACGTGTTCCGCCTGAATTTCTCCCACGGGACGCATGAAGACCATGCGCTGCGTTTCGCCATGATCCGCGAACTGGAGCAGCGATTCGACCGCCCAATCGGGATTCTGGCGGATGTGCAGGGCCCCAAGCTGCGGGTCGGCCGCTTCTCCGGCGGACGGGTGCATCTGCAAACCGGTCAACCCTTCCAGCTTGACCTGAACCCCACCCCCGGGGATGCCCAGCGGGTCAACCTGCCACATCCGGAGATCATCGAAGCCGCTTCCATCGGCTGCACCCTGCTTCTGGACGATGGCAAACTGCGCCTGCGCGTGACTCGCAGACGCGCCGATGCCCTGGAAACCGAGGTCGTGGTCGGTGGCCCGTTGTCCGATCGCAAAGGCGTCAACGTCCCCGACGTCGTGCTGCCGATCCCCGCCCTGACGGTGAAAGACCGCGAAGACCTGGAATTCGCCGTCAGCCATGGGGCCAATTATATCGGCCTGTCCTTCGTGCAGCGCCCGGAAGACGTGATCGAGGCCAAGGAACTGATCGCCGGACGCGCCTGGGTGATGGTGAAACTGGAAAAGCCCCAGGCCTTGGACAATCTGGAGTCGATCCTGGCCCTGACAGATGCCGTGATGGTCGCACGCGGCGACCTCGGCGTGGAATTGCCGCCGGAGGAAGTCCCCCTCGCCCAAAAACGCATCGTCCGACTCGCCCGTCAGCTCGGCAAACCCGTCGTCGTCGCCACCCAGATGCTGGAAAGCATGATGGCCGCGCCAGCGCCAACTCGCGCCGAGGCATCCGATGTCGCCACCGCGGTCTATGATGGGGCGGATGCGGTCATGCTGTCCGGGGAAACCGCCGCCGGCCAATATCCCTACGAGTCGGTCAACATGATGGACCGCATCGTCGCCCGGGTAGAGCAGGATTCGGGCTGGCGGGCGATGATCGATTCATCCCGGGCCGAACCGGAGCGCACGACGCGGGGCGCCATCGCCGCGGCCGCGCAGCAGATCTGCCACACGATAGGCGCCAAGGTCATCGTGGCCTTCACTGCATCCGGCAGCACCGCCTTGGGCGTGGCGCGGGAGCGGCCCGACGCGCCGGTGATTTGCCTGACCCCCAATCTGGACACCGCCCGTCGCATGGCTGTGGTGTGGGGGGTGCATGCTCTTGTGACCCCCGACGTCCATTCGATGACGGAAGCCGTGACAAGGGCCAGCCGGGTCGCACTGGCCGAAGGGTTTGCGGCGGCGGGTGAGGAGATCGTGGTGACCGCCGGTGTGCCGTTCGGTCATGCCGGGACGACGAACGCGTTGCGCGTCGCGACGGTGTGATGGTGGGCGGTGACGGTTTCGAACCGCCGACCCTCTCGGTGTAAACGAGACGCTCTACCGCTGAGCTAACCGCCCACTGTATGGCTTAACATAACGCACGGCGTAACATAGGCACGGCGTAACATAGGCCAACGCCGGGGGCTTGAATCGCCCCCGACTTAGTTCCGCGCCGAAACCCTAGCCGACCGCGTCCTTCAGGCCCTTGCCCGCCTTGAACCGGACGGTGGTGGATTCGGGAATGTTCATCTCTTCGCCCGTACGCGGATTGCGGCCCGTGCTGGCTTTGCGCTTCGCGGCCGCAAACGTGCCAAAGCCGACCAGGCGCACTTCGTCCTGCTTGCGCAAAGCGTCGGTGATTGAGCTGAACACCGCTTCCACTACGTCGCTTGCCTTGGCACGCGAGAGGTCGGTCGCGTCGGACACGGCCGCGATCAGTTCCATCTTGTTCACAGTTACGCTTTCCTCTCGTTCAGACACACATGAAGTCCCACGCTCCGGCCGATGAGGGGTGGCCGGTGGGCGGCGGACATTAGTGAGGGGGATTCGCCCGCGTCAATGCGGGAGGCTAACCCGCCGGAGGATTTCCGGCGGGTTTCGCATCTCTGATTTCAGCTAGCACCACGACTCGGACCGCTTTCAGCCGCGGTCAGTGTGCGAGCGTGCTCGCGGCCGGTTGCGCGGCTGTCGCGGCGACGGGAGGATCCGCCGGTTCTTCCCATTCGATGGCGATGGGTTTGCGTGCCAGCGCCTGGCTGATCACATCGTCCACATGGGCGACGGGGATCAGCTTCAGGTTCTTCTTCACGTTGTCCGGGATCTCGGCCAGGTCCTTCTCGTTGTCCTTCGGAATGAACACCGTCGTGATCCCAGCCCGCAGCGCGGCCAGCAGCTTTTCCTTCAAGCCGCCGATGGGCAATACCCGGCCACGCAGCGTGATTTCACCGGTCATGGCGACATCCCGACGCACCGGAATACCGGTCAGCACCGACACGATGGAGGTTGCCATCGCGATACCGGCCGACGGCCCGTCCTTCGGAGTCGCCCCTTCCGGCACGTGGACATGCAGGTCCCGCTTTTCAAACAAGGTTGGCTTGATGCCGAAATTGATCGAGCGGCTGCGCACATAGCTCATGGCGGCCGACACGCTCTCCTGCATTACGTCGCCCAGCTTGCCGGTCTGCTTGACGTTGCCCTTGCCCGGCAGCAGCACCGATTCGATGGTCAGGATTTCGCCGCCGACCTCGGTCCAGGCCAGACCGGTGACGACACCGACCATGTCTTCTTCTTCGGTCTCGCCGTAGCGGTACTTCTTCACGCCGGCGAATTTTTCGACGTTCTTCAGCGTGATCGCAACCTTGGCGGATTTCTTGGTGACGATCTCAAGCACCGCCTTGCGCGCCAGGTTGGCGATTTCCCGCTCCAGGTTCCGCACGCCGGCTTCCCGCGTGTAGTACCGGATCAGATCCCGCAGCGCCTCCTCCGAGATGCTCCACTCGTCCTTCTTCAGGCCGTGCGCCTCGGATTGCTTGGTGATCAGGTGGCGCTTGGCGATCTCGACCTTCTCATCCTCGGTGTAGCCAGGGATGCGGATGATCTCCATGCGGTCCATCAGCGGCTGCGGCATGCGCAGGCTGTTGGCCGTGGTGACGAACATCACGTCGGACAGATCGTAATCGACCTCCAGATAGTGATCTGCGAAGGTGGAGTTCTGCTCCGGATCCAACACCTCCAGCAGGGCGGAGGACGGATCGCCGCGCCAATCCTGGCCCAGCTTGTCGACCTCATCCAACAGGAACAACGGGTTGGAGGTCTTGGCCTTCTTCATGCCCTGGATGACCTTGCCCGGCATCGAGCCGATATAGGTCCGCCGATGGCCACGCACTTCGGCTTCGTCGCGCACGCCACCCAGGGACATGCGCACGAAATTTCGGCCGGTGGCCTTGGCGATCGACTTGCCCAGCGACGTCTTGCCGACGCCGGGGGGGCCGACCAGGCACAAGATCGGACCGCGGACCTTCGGACTGCGCGCCTGCACAGCCAGATATTCGATGATCCGCTCCTTCACCTTCTCCAGCCCGTAATGGTCGTCTTCCAGCACCTTGCCGGCGGCGATCACGTCGTTGCTGATCTTGCTGCGCCTCTTCCAGGGGATGGACAGCATCCAGTCGAGATAGTTGCGCACCACGGTCGCTTCCGCGCTCATCGGGCTCATGGTCTTGAGCTTCTTCAGCTCCGCCAGGGCCTTTTCGCGGGCTTCCTTGGTGAACTTCGTCTTCTTGATGCGGGCTTCGAGTTCGGCGTTCTCGTCCTTGCCGTCCTCACCCTCGCCCAGCTCCTTCTGGATCGCCTTGAGCTGCTCGTTCAGATAGTACTCGCGCTGGGTCTTCTCCATCTGCCGCTTCACGCGGTTCCGGATCTTCTTTTCGACCTGCAGGACGCCGATCTCGGATTCCATGTGGCCGAAAACACGCTCCAGCCGCTCGCCGATCTTGGCGATTTCCAGCAGTTCCTGCTTTTCCGGGATCTTCAGGTTCAGATGGCTGGCGACGGTATCGGCGAGCTTTGACGGCTCCTCGATCTGATTCAGCGAAACCAGGACCTCGGGCGCGATCTTCTTGTTGAGCTTGATGTACTGCTCGAACTGGGAGACGACCGTGCGGCCGAGCGCTTCCAGGTCCTTCTTGTCGCCGCCGGCATCCGGCATCGGCTCCACCAAGGCCTCGAAATAGGACTCGGTTTCCTTGAAGCCGGTGATCTTCGCCCGCTTGCCGCCTTCGACCAGCACCTTGACGGTGCCATCGGGCAGTTTCAGCAGTTGCAGGATCGTGGACACCGTCCCGACGCGGTAGATGTCCTCGACCGAGGGATCATCCTGGGACGCGTTCTTTTGCGCCACCAGAAGGATCTGCTTGTCCTCCTTCATGACCGCTTCCAGCGCGCGGACGGATTTCTCCCGTCCGACGAACAGCGGCACGATCATGTGCGGGAACACCACGATATCGCGCAGGGGGAGCACGGCGAGCATATCGCCACCACCCAGCGCAGTCTCGGGTTTACGGGATTCGGGGGACCCTTCAGGCCCCGGCCGATCGGATTGCGTCATAATTGACCTCCTTTAGGACAGTCGGCACCACATCCGCCCAAATTGCGGCACGGGTGGCGCTTTCACGGCTACGTCATACGTTTCAGGCTCGGTCGGATATCGGGGTCGAAGCGCCTCAGCACAAGACCTTGACATCCAGGAGAGCCACGGCAGGGCGTCGCCCGTGACAGCGCCTTCCGTGATCAGGCACTGCTCTCTGCACGTTCCTTGCCATGAATATAGAGCGGGGCGGCTCGCGACTCCGCCACCTCACGATTGATCACAACCTCCTCCACACCATCCAAGCCGGGCAACTCGAACATCGTGCTCAGCAGGATCTGCTCCATGATGGATCGCAGGCCGCGCGCGCCGGTCTTGCGGGCGATGGCGCGTGTCGCAACCGATTTCAGCGCGTCGTCGGTGAAGGAGAGCTTTACGCCCTCCATCTCGAACAGGCGGCCATATTGCTTCACCAGCGCGTTTTTCGGCTTGGTCAGGATCTCCATCAACGCGCCTTCGTCGAGGTCCTCCAAGGTCGCCACCACCGGCAAACGGCCGATGAATTCCGGGATCAGCCCGAATTTCAACAGATCTTCCGGCTCAACCTCCCGCAGGATGGCGCCCATGCGGCGTTCGTCCTGGGACCGCACCTCGGCGCCATAACCGATGCCGGACCCTTTGCCGCGAGCGCCGATGATGCGTTCAAGACCGGAGAAGGCGCCGCCGCAGATGAACAGGATGTTCGTCGTGTCGACCTGCAGGAATTCCTGCTGCGGATGCTTGCGCCCGCCCTGCGGCGGCACCGATGCAACCGTGCCTTCCATGATTTTCAGCAACGCCTGCTGCACGCCTTCGCCGGACACGTCGCGCGTGATCGACGGATTGTCCGACTTGCGGGAAATCTTATCGACCTCATCGATGTAGACGATGCCGCGCTGTGCCCGTTCCACGTTGTAGTCGGCCGATTGCAGCAGCTTGAGGATGATGTTCTCCACATCCTCCCCCACGTAGCCGGCTTCGGTCAGGGTCGTGGCGTCGGCCATCGTGAAGGGAACGTCCAAAATCCGCGCCAGCGTCTGCGCCAACAGGGTCTTGCCCGATCCTGTCGGGCCGACCAGCAGAATGTTGGATTTCGCGATCTCGACGTCGTTGTTCTTTTGGCCGTGGGCCAGGCGCTTGTAGTGGTTGTGCACCGCGACCGACAGGACCTTCTTGGCATGCTCCTGCCCGATCACGTAATCGTCCAGAACCTTGCATATCTCCCGCGGGGTCGGCACGCCGTCCCGCGCCTTCACCATATGCGTCTTATGCTCCTCACGGATGATATCCATGCAGAGTTCGACACATTCGTCGCAGATGAAGACCGTCGGACCGGCGATGAGTTTGCGGACCTCGTGCTGCGACTTGCCGCAGAACGAGCAATAGAGGGTGTTCTTTGAATCGCCGGACTTGCTCATGCGCACTCCTCCCCCTTGCACGGGGGCACAATGAGGGATGTTAGC
>CAMATI010000188.1 GCA_945861095.1 Asaia bogorensis
TGCCGCTGCGACCGCCCCATCCCGGACAACGAACGGCGCAAGATCGCCCTGTTCTGCAATGTCCGCGCCGAAGCCGTAGTGCCCGCGCTGGATGCCAGCACGATCTACGAAGTGCCGATCAGCTACCATCGCGAAGGCATGGACCGGGAAGTGCTGCGCCATTTCCGCCTGCCGTTCGACGGCGAACCCGACCTGTCGCGCTGGGAACGCATCGTCGATGCCATCAACGGCGCCGAGGGCGAGGTCCGTATCGCCGTCGTCGGCAAATACACCAACCTGCTGGACAGCTATAAATCCCTGGCCGAGGCGCTGACCCATGGCGGCATCGCCAACCGGGTGCGGGTGAAGCTCGATTGGGTGGACAGCACGATCTTCGAGCAACCGGACGCTGTCCAGCGGTTGGAGGACGTCCATGGCATCCTGGTGCCCGGCGGCTTCGGCGAACGTGGCACCCAGGGCAAGATCGAAGCCGCCCGCTTCGCCCGTGAACATAACGTGCCATTCTTCGGCATCTGCTTCGGCATGCAGATGGCGGTGATCGAGGCGGCGCGAAATCTGGCCGGCCTGACCGGCGCATCCTCCACCGAGTTCGGCCCCTGCGATATCGAGGTCGTCGGCCTGCTGACCGAATGGGCCCGCGGCAACCAGGTGGAGCGGCGCCAGCAAGGCGGCGAACTCGGCGGCACCATGCGCTTGGGTTCCTACACCGCCGTCCTGAGTGAGGGCAGCCTGGTCCGTCAGCTTTACGACGGCTCGCCCACCGTCGAGGAACGCCACCGCCACCGCTATGAGGTGAACGTCAACTACCGGGAACGGCTGGAGCAAGCCGGCATGCGGTTTTCCGGCATGTCCCCCGACGGCGTACTGCCGGAGATCATCGAATTCCCGAACCATCCCTGGTTCGTTGGCGTGCAATACCACCCGGAACTGAAGTCGAAGCCCTTCGCCCCGCATCCGCTGTTCGCCGGGTTCGTCGCCGCCGCCGTGCGCCAGGCACGGCTGGTGTAGGGCTGGAGAAAGTCCTGCCCGTCCCGTTGCGGCCTATCGCGTTCACACATCTCGGCGGTGGAGAAAATTCTCCCCCTCCCCTTGCGGGAGGGGGGTGGGGGGAGGGGTAGTGCCGCACGAATCCTGCGACATCCCCCTCCCCCCGGCCTTGGTCCGCTTCGCGGTCCAAGCCCGCAAGGGGAGGAGGAGAATTTTCTCCCGTGCCGCTTGTTCAAAGGGTAAGGAAGCAGCCCTCAGGTTACGCAGTCACCCGGCCTGACCACGCATGATATCCGCGATCCGGGCATTGGTGCCGTTGATGTCGGGCAGTTTCTCTCCCTTTGCCACCCGGGCGAGCATCACCTTTTCCTCGGATTGCATCGCCACGGCGCGGGCCGCCGATGCCTCGATGTCATGCGGCTTCAGCACCAGAACCCCGTTTTCGTCCGCCAGAATCGCGTCGCCCGGTTCCACCGCGACACCGCCGCAGGAGATCGGCACGCAAAACTCGCCCTGGGTGAATTGCGGTTTGCAGGTCACCGTAGACAGGCCGCGAGCCCAGATCGGCAGCCCGTATTCCCGCAATTCCTGGATATCCGTCGCGGGTCCGTCGATGATGATGCCGACGCACCCGGCCTCCCGCGCGCAAAACGCGACGCCGCCGCCGCAACAGGCATGGCGGGTGTCGCCGGCCCGGTCGATCACCAGGACATCGCCCGGGCGCAATTGGCCAAGCGCGTAATGCACGATGGACGTGTCCGCGCCGTACACCCGCACCGTGACGGCGGTCCCGGCAATCCGCCGATAGCCTGGCAGCAATGCGCGGACCTCCGGCGCCATGAAGCCCACATGGCGGACATGGCCGATCGTCGCCGGTTCGGCCTGTCGCAGGCGGTCCAGCAGGGCGGGGTCGATCGACGGTGGCAGCGGGTTCAGCACGAAGGTCATTCGGGGGTCTCCGGGGAAGCTTGCGGCCGAAACCTTGCCCCACCCGGACGGGAGTTGCCAGAACCGGCTCGCCGTCGCCGTCGCCGTCGCCGGACCTGGGCCGGACATGTCGCCGCTCCGATCCGCCTGTCCCGGTGGGCATCCGATCGCTTCGGGGGGCGAAACCACGGAAGAATCGCACGAAAAAACAAAGCGCTAGAGCGGCTCCGCGTTTCCCGCCATAATGGCGCCGCTTTAAGGCGCGACCAATCGGCCTTGGGGCAATGCCCCGTCGCGCCTCGTTCTATCTTAGGACCGTGCCATGCAACGACAGACCATCGGCATCATCTGGATTGGCGGGCTGGTGCTGGCGCTGGTGCTGTATTGGGTCGGCCCCGACAGTTTCGTGACGGCCTGCCTCGATCTCCTGGCCGCGCTGGACAATGCGTTCCACGCCTTCCTGTCGTTCCTCGGCACCCAGGCCTTCAACGTCGTGCGGGCGGCGGCCATCGCGATCTTCATCGTGTTTCTGGTGTTGGCGTTCATGGCGGCGTCCAAGGGGCTGCGCGCCGGATGGGCATTGGTGATCGTGCCGATCACCTTCCTGATTCTGGTGTGGGGGCCGGTCAGCACGATGACGGGGAGCATCAGCCGGTGGTTCGCGGCGCTGTTGCTGGTGATCATCGGCGGTGTGGTCATGACCCAACGGCTGCTTGCCCCGCCGCCACCGGCCCGCATGCCGCCACCGCCGCCCGGGTCCTGGCCACCGCAGCCCGGCCGCCCGGGCTGATCCGGTTGGGCCACGGGGGGCCGGCAAAGGGGGCAGGCTAACGGGGGGCAGGCCAACGGGGGGCAAGCCAACGGGGGGCCGGCCAACGGGTGGCAGGCCAACGGGTGGCAGGCCAAGGGACGGGGCAGAAGCGGCGAGCCGCGGAGCCTGTCCGGCCCCGAGGCCGAAAGGCCGTGTCACGGAACCACGGGCCGACCGTTGTCGGGCGTTCCACTGCCAAGGCAAACGCATTACATCGTTCTGACCCAACGGGACGCCGCCATGACCGACACAGACTCCCCGCCCGACCTGCTCGCCGCGATCATCGGCGCGCCCGCCGGGTCGTCCGTCGACCGCATCCGCCGAGATCGGCCGGATATCGTGCGCCACAGCCAGGGCAGCCACGACGTGCTGCTGTCGCCGCAAGACCCGGGTGGGGTCTCGCTGGCCGAACGCGCGCTGATCGCATGGCGAGTGGCGGACCTGTCCGGTCACACGGCACTGACCGCCCATTACCGGACCATGCTGGACCAACGCGACAAGGCAATGGCGGATGCGGCCCCGGACCCTCGGCTGGCCACGATTCTGGCGCATGTGGTTCGGCTCGTCACCGCCCCCGGCACCGCCACGAAGGCGCATATCGACGCTCTGCTCGCCACCGGCCTGACCGAGCGCGATATCGTCGCCGTCTCCCAACTGATTGCGTTTGTCGCCTATCAGGTGCGGGCCGCCGCCGGCCTGGCGCTGCTGGTGCGGGATCCCGCCGCATGAGCCCGAAACACTTTACCCTGGACCCGGTCGATTGGTCCGCTTGGATGCCCCCCGTGCGGGCCGAAACCGCCACCCCGATCCAGCTTCAGGCGCTGGCGGCCAGCCCGTCCGCCACGTCGGCGTATTTCCTGACCCTGGCGCACGACGTCGAATCGCTGGCCGAACGGTCCCCCTTGTTCCATGCGGCGATGTATGTGCCGCGCGGGCTGCGACGCGCCGAACGGGAACTGGCGACGGTGGTCGTCTCGATCATCAACGGCTGCGTCTATTGCTCATCGGTCCATGCGCGCCGTTTCGTGGAACTGACGAAGCAGCCCGACATCATCCGCGAATTGTATGAGGAGGGTCTGGACACCAGGCTGGAACCTCGGCTGCGCGCGCTGGTGGATTTCGCGGCGAAACTGACCCGCGCGCCCATGGACATGACGATTGCGGACCTGACACCATTGCGTGCCGTGGGCCTGAGCGACCTGGAAATCCACGACCTGATCAACGCCGTCGCGATGTTCGCCAATGCCAACCGCCTGATGCAAACCCTGGGCGAACCGGTGGTGGAAGGGGGCGCCTGACATGGCCCAAATGGCCGGCCCCCATATGCCGGGTTTGCGCGACGCCACCCCGCGCCAGACCGCGATCATGCGGCTGGCCGGCGATCTGGCGCGCCAGCTCGACGAACGCGCCCGGGTCAACGACCTGACCTCGACCTTTCCGTTCGAGAATTATCCGATCCTGCGCGAAACCGGCTATCTGCGCCTGGCCTTGCCGAAAGCCCATGGCGGCGACGGGGCCGATGTGTTCGAGATGGTGCTGGCACAGGAAATCCTGGCGCGTGGCGATGCCTCGACCGCCCTGGTCTGCGGCATGAATCTCAGCCTGCTGGGGCGGGTGCTGGACGCGCGGGCGTGGCCCGAACCCGTGCTGGCCGATATCTGCACCACCCTGGCGCGCGACGGCGGCACCATCAACAATTGCGTCACCGAGGCCGAACTCGGCAGCATTTCCCGCGGTGGGCTGCCATCCATGGTCGCCGAACCGGCCCCCGGCGGCTGGCGCCTGACGGGTCGCAAGATCTTCGTCACCGGCGCCCCGGTCCTGCGCATTCTGGCCACCGCCGTGGTGCTGCCGCCCAGCGAACACGCCCCGCAAGGCGAACTGGTGCATGCGCTGGTCGAAGGCGGCTCCCCCGGCCTGAGCGTGGAGGACACCTGGAGCGGCAGCCTCGGCCTGCGCGGCTGCGGCAATTTCGACGTGGTCTACGACAAGGTGTTCGTCCCCGACGCCCGTATCGTCGAGCGCCAGATCGTCGGCGGCCCGAGGCGGCCCCAGGGCGGCAGCGCCTGGGCATTGCCTCTGGCGGCGGTGGCGCTGGGGATCGGCCAGGCGGCCTGCGATGCCGCCAGCCACTATGCCAACAACCGCGTGCCGGCCGCGCTGGGACAGCCGATCGCCACCCAGCCGCATATCCAGCAATGGATCGGCCAGATGGACGTGCAACTGCGTGGCGCCCGTGCCGTCCTGCACGATGCCGCCCGCGCCTGCGTCAAGGGAGAGATCGCCGGTCCCGACATCACCGCCGCCGTCGCCGCCGCGAAATATCTCTGCACCAATGCTGCCTGCTCGGTCACCGAAACGGCGTTGCGCGTGGCCGGCGGCTTCAGCATGACCCGGTCCCTGCCGTTGGAGCGCTATTTCCGCGACGCCCGTGGCGGTCTGTTCCAGCCCCCGCAAGACGACCTCGCCCTCATGCTCCTCGGCCGCACCGCCATGGACGCGGAAAAGCAGCGTTCGGCCTAGCAGTTTGCTCGGCGGCGCCACCGTCATGACCCAGCCCGGCATCGTTGTCGGCCTGACCGCGGAGGCCCGCATTGCCCGCCGCACCGGGTGGCCGGTTGAGGTCGGGGGTGGCACCCCGTCCGGCGCCGCGATGGCCGCGGAACGCCTCATCGCGCACGGCGTCTCCGGTCTGGTCAGCTTCGGGCTGGCCGGCGGATTGTCGCCCTTGCTTTTGGCGGGCCAGATCATCGTCCCATCCTCGGTCGATGTGGAAGGACAGGTGCTGGAAGCCGATCCCGGGTTGGCCCGCCGATTGGGCGGCCTGTCCGGGCATGTGCTGCTGGCCGGGCGAGGCATTGTCGCCACCGCCCTGGAAAAGCAGACGGTCCATGTCGTCAGCGCGGCCGATGCGATCGATCTGGAGAGCGGGGCGGTCGCCCTGGCCGCGGCCCGTCACGGCGTTCCGTTCGCCATCCTGCGCGCCATCTGCGATCCGGCGCATCGGAATCTGCCGCCAGCGGCCCTGGTAGCCCTGGACAGTGGCGGCGCGATCGGATTCGTTCGTGTGCTGGTCTCGGTTCTGTCGCATCCGGGCCAGATTCGGGCCCTGATCCGATTGGCCGGCGACGCGGCCGCCGCTCGCCGAACCCTTGTGGACCGGGCGGACTGGATCCGGCGCGCGGATGTCACCGAATCGGACGAAACGACCTGACAATAGGCCCGCGCGGCTTTCCCGCTTCCCGCTTGTGTTGCTATCCTGGCGCGAACGGTCACGCGACCGCGGGAGGAAACCATCATGTCCATTTTTGTCGTCGGCGGTACAGGCTTTATCGGTATTCGGGTCATCCCCTTGCTCGTCGCGCGCGGCGAAACGATCGTCTGCATGGACATCAACCCGAACGCCAAACCATTCGAGGCGTTGGGCGACAAGGTCAAGGTCGTGCGCGGCGACGTGACCCAGTTCGACAACGTGATCTCTGAAATGGCCGCCTCGGGCGCCGACCGGGTGATCAACCTGTCATACAACCTGGGCGCCGATCTGGTCCCGCATCTGGCGACCAAGCTGAACATCGTCGGCATGGACAATTGCTTCGAGGCCGCGCGCATCCTGAAGATCAAGCACACGGTCTATGCCAGCTCCCTGGCGGTGAACGGCCAGCAGCGGCATTTCGGCGACCGCCCGGTGACCGAGGACGACCTGCATCGCGGCGACTACCAATATGCGATGCACAAGAGCTTCAACGAATGGCAGGCGAAGGACTATGTCGCCAAGCACGGCATGGTGATCACCGGCGTTCGCCCCGCCAACGTGACCGGCCCGGACAAGGTCCGCGGCTCGGTCGACCATGTGAATGTGATCACCCGTCCGGCGCGGGGGGAGGCGATCACGTTCCCCTTCGCCGATGCGATGCGCTGCCCGATCCATGTCGACGACATCGCCGAAGTGTTCGTCCGCGTGCTGCTGGCGGACAAGCCGAAGCACCAGATCTACAGCTCCGGCGGTCAGGTCGTCAGCATGGGCGAACTGGCGGCGATCGTGCGCGGCTACCTGCCGGACGCGAAGATTTCGTTTGAAAAGGAGACCGGCGGCAAGGAAAGCTCGGGCAACTATCTGATCGACAACACCCGCCTGGTCAGCGAATTCGGCGTGCAATACCGCCCGTATCGCCAGCGCGTGCTGCAGATCATCAACGAGGTCCGCGCCGACCAGGGCCTGCCGCCCATCGCCGGCTGACGCTGTTCTCGGAACCCCCGTCCCGGTTTCCACAAGACGCGGAAAACGGGACGGGACCACGGTGGCTGGCCGCCGCCATCCGGCGTTCGGTCGCACGCGCGGATCGCCGATCGAACGACACCGGGGCGGGGAGCCGACTCCGCGCCGCATCTGCTATCCAGGGTGCGTGACCGATCCTGTTCTGGCCCTGCTGGTCGTCATCATCCTCGTCCTGTTCCTGCTGGGCGCGGCCAGCGCCGTCTTGCCGGCAACTGCCCGCCAGGCAACCGGCTTCATCGCCGCCGGTGCGTCCGGGTTCGGTGCCCTGCTGGCTTTGCTGTCGCTGACCGTCGCTCCGACCGGTGCGACCTTGGAACTGCCGGTCGGTCCCCCGGGCCTGGCGTTCACGTTGGCCTGCGATCCGTTGTCCGGCTACTTCCTTTTGCTCCTGTTCCTGACCGGCACCGCCACGATCGTCTTCGCGACCGAGACCGAAGCCGCCGCCGATCCCGCGACGCTGTCCGGCCCGATGATCTGCATCGGCGGCTTGGCGCTGGCGTTGCTGGCCACCGACGGCATTCTCCTGGGCCTTGGCATCGCGGTAGCTAGCCTGGCGTTGTGGGCGACCGGGACGCCAGACCGGGCACGCGGGGTGCAATTGGGCATCGGCCTCATCGCCGCCGGAGCCATGGTGATTGTCTCGGCCCTCGGCGCATCGACGTTGGGCGGATCGGCCCTCGGCGCATCGACCCTGGGGGCATCGACCCTGGGCGCATCGACGCTGGGGGCATCGGCCCTCGGCGCATCGACGTTGGGCGCATCGACGCTGGGCGCATCGGCTCTGGGGGCATCGGCTCTGGGGGCATCGACGTTGGATGGTTCGGCCGTTGGCCTGTCCACTTTGGGTCTGTCCAATTTCGGCCTGTCCAACTTGGGCGCCTCCACTTTGGGCGTATCGCCATCGGGTGGACCACCCGGGTCGGGGCTCGGTCGGTTGGCTGATCGCAGCCCGCTGCCCACGCATCTGGCATTCATCCTGGCGCTGGCGGCCGCCGGCGCGTTGGCCGGACTTGCCCCGCTGCACCGCTGGCTTGTCCGCGCGCCCGCCACGATGCCGGCCCGCGCCGGCACCTTGCTTTGCGGCGCGATGGTTCCGGTGGCGGTGTATTGCATGCTGCGGACCGTTGCCTCTGGGGCCGGCCTGGGATTCGCCCCGCTGTGGGGGGCGCTGCTGATGGGATTCGGCGCCGCGTCGGCGGTGATCGGCGCCTGGATCGCGGCGCGGGAGCCGACGATGGCGACCATCCCGGCCGCGTTGAGTTGCCGACAGGCCGGACTGGCCGTCATCGGTATCGGCCTGATGTTGTTCGCGCTTGCGATGGATCTGCCGAGCATGGCGCGGTTGGCTGTGGGTGGGGTGTTTTTGGGGGTGGTGGGGCAGGCGCTGTGCATGCCTGTGCTGACGCTGCTGAACGGCGCGGTGCTGGACAGCGCCGGCAGCCTGAGGCTGGACCGTCTGGGCGGATTGGTTCATCGCATGAAGCTGACCACGGCCTGCGTCATGGTGGCGCTGTTCGGGTTGGTTGCCTTGCCGCCGGGTCTTGGATTTGCGGCGTCCTGGTTGCTGATACAGGCCGCGCTGGCGGGCGTTCGCTCGACCACCGCGCCGACCCAGTTTTTGTTCGTGGGGCTGATTGTCGCCATCGTCCTGTCGGCGGCGATCGCGCTGGCCGCCGCGGTGCGTCTGATTGGGGTCGCCTTTCTTGGCCGTCCGCGCATGCCGCGTTCGTCCGTCGCCGAGGAAATCCCGCGTCCCGCGCGTCCGGCTCCCCTGGTCCTGGCCGGATTGTCCCTGTGTGTCGGGCTGCTGCCGGGGGTCGCCCTGGCGTTCCTGGCCGGTCCCGCCATCCATCGCCTGTCCGGTGGCCGAGGCGAGCCCATAAGCGCGAGCCTGTCGCTGCTGCCCTTGGAAGGCGACGCCGGCTACGCGCCGTTGGTCATCGCCGCGCTGCTGGCGCTGGGTGTCGCGGCGATGGTCGGCGTGCTCCGCCGTGTCAGCGTGGACCGGCGCGACGGACCGGCCTGGCAGGACGGATTTGCCCGTGCCCCGGCCTGGCTGCCATTCGGCGATCCGCTGACCCAGACGGATGGACGCGGTTTCGTTCCGGACCTGCCGTCGATCCGCATCCCGCGCGCGGGCCGGATCAGGCTGGGGCGTCTGGCGGGACATGGGGCGGCCGGATATGCGGTGCTGGCCCTGGTCGTCGGTCTGTTGATGCTGACTGTCTGGATGCAGGGCTCGTGATCCTCGCGCTGTCCGTTGTGGCGCAACTGGTGCATCTGGCGCTGATGCTGGCGGCGGTGCCGGCGCTGGATTGCGGCATGCGCTGGCTGGCGGCATGGGTTGACGGTCGGGCACGCCCGCCGCTGCTGGCCGGCTGGTGGGACATCGTGCGGCTGTTCCGCAAGCAGGTGATCGTCACCGAGGGCCAGTCGCCGGTCACCGCCGCCGCGCCGGCCGTATGTCTGGCGCTGACCGCCGCCTGTGCGGTTCTGGTGCCGTCCTTCACGCTCGGGATGGTGCTGGCGCCCTGCGCGGACCTGCTGGCGATTGCCGGACTGCTGATCGCGGCCCGGGTCGTGATGGTGCTGGCCGCCTTGGACTCCGGAGCGGCATGGGGCGGTGTCGCGGCATCGCGGTCCATGACCCTGGCGGTGGTCACCGAACCAGTGTTGATGGTCGCGGTGCTTGCATTGGCCGTGGCGGCGGGAGGCACCAACCTGGACATGATCGCCAGCATCCGCCACGAGGATTCTGCATCCGCCGGCGCGATCCTGGTCGCGGTCCCGGCCGTCGCCGTGGCGTTGGCGGTGCTGGCGCTGGTCGATACCACCGGGCCGGCGGCACCGATGGACCGGATGTTCAGCGGCGACACGCTGGCGATGGCGAAACTGGCGGAGGGTTTGCGGCTGCTGGTCTGGTTCGACCTGCTGGGCGCCCTGCTGTTTCCCGTGGGGATGGCGCGCATCGAGGCCGGTCTGGCGGACTGGCTGCTCGGTCTGCTGTCCTGGGGCGGGAGGACCGTGTTTTTAGCCATCTGCATGACCGGTCTACGAGCGGTGATTGGCCGCCTGTCGCAGGCTCGGACCCGCTCGGCGTTGGGGCTGGCGTGGGCGTGCGGGGTTCTGGCAATCGTGATGGTGCTGGTCGGGATGGCGGCGGCGTGACGTCGCTGTCGGCCATCGCGGTTCTGACCCTGGCGGCGGGTTTGGCGCAATTATGCACCCGGCACCTGGGAGCCTTGGTGGGCCTATCCGTGGTCCAAGGCCTGGCGGTGGTCCTGGCCCTGCTGGTGGACGCTTGGTTCGGGGCGGCCGCGGTCGTGCTGGTGCTCTCGGTCGTTCTGGTGGCGTTGCTGTTCGCCTGGTTGCCCGCGCTGCATGCGGCGCCCGCGGCCGTGGGGTCGCCCGGGTGGGGATTGCCCGGGTGGGGATTGCCCGGGTGGGGATTACCGGGGTGGGGATTACCGGGGTGGGGATTACCGGGGTGGGGATTGGCGCTGGGCACGGCCGGGGCCGCATTGGCCGCGCAGATCCCGGTCGTCGGCCTGCCGTTCGCGGTGCTGCTCGCCGGGCTGGTGGTGGTGGCGACGCGGCCCGACCCCGGTCCGCGCGTGCTGGGATTGCTGGCGATGCAGCACGGGATCGTTCTGGCCGCCTGCCTGCACGGCGAGGCGGACGGGGTGACGATCCTGGTGGCCGCGCTGCCGATCGTGCCGTTCATCATGCTCGCATCAATACCCTGGCCGTGGCAGGGGACGGCGTCGTGATCCCGGCCGCTGCCCTGGCCCTGCTGCCGGCGGTCTGCGCCGGCGCTATTTTTCTGCTGCCGCACGGGCGTGGGCAGGTCCGCGGGCCGGAACGAGCCCCCGGGCAGGAGCAAACCTCCGGGCAGGAGCGAACCCCCGGGCGGGAGCGAACCCCCGGGCGGGAGCAAACCCAAGTACCGGGGCAGGCCCAACCGCGGGAGCATGGTTGGGCGACGCGGCATGTGGCGTTGCTCGATGCCGGCGCGCGCATCGTCGTGCTGATGGCCGGTCTGGCGTTGTTCCTGGTTGATGACGAAGCCGCCTGGCCGGACTCTCTGGCGCTGCTGGCCGCCTGTCTGGTGGCTGCCCAATCCGTCTTCATCGGCCTGTTTCACGCTCGGCGCGGATCGCGATCCCGCTTGGCGCGCTGCCAGGACCATTGCGTGTTGGCCGGCCTGCTGCTGGCGGCCCTGGCGATCGAGCCGCTGCTGGTCTGGTTGGCGCTGGTGCTGACCGCCGTGGCGGCCCGCGGCGCGGACAATCCCGGGATAGGGGGCGCGGGGACCCGCGATACGGGGATGCGCGTTGTTGGCGCGCTTGATGTCGGCACGCATGATTTAGGCACGCGCGATGCGGGTAGGCACGATGCGGGTAGGCACGATGCCGGCAGGCACGATGCCGGCACGCACGATGTAGGTACGCACGATGGAGGTACGAACGATGCCGGCAGGCGCGATGTAGGTACGCACGGTGTCGGTAGGCATGACCTCGGGGTGCACGAACCTGGGATGCACGACGTTGCGACGCGCGACCATGGGGTCTTAGGGGCACGGCCACGGCGCCTGGAATCCGACCCAGCGGAGACGCAACAGTCCGGAGGAACCGACGGCGGCACCAGCCCAGGAGGAGACGCAAGCGGCCCTGCTGGCGTCACGACCAGCGACCGTGGAACCCCCAGTCGTTCGGACATCGTCCCGGCGCGGTCCGGGTCCGGTCGGGACGGACTGGTCGCGGCTGCCGGCTGCCTGGTCCTGTTCGGACTGATCGCCCTGCCGTCCGCGCCAACCCTGCTGGCGTTGGGATGCCTGTTGCTGGGGCAGGCCATGCTGGTGGTGATGGTGCCGGCTCTGTTGCCCCTGGTGCTGGTGCTGGTGCCTCGGTTTCGGGGTATCGCATCGCTGACCCATGATGCGGCGCTGACCGACGCGATGTTGGTCGCATTGGGGCTGGCCGCGGCCTTGTGCTGTGGTGTGTTGCTGATGCGTCCTCGCTGGCTGACCCGTTCGCGCCGATCGGTGCGGTCCGGCGGGCGGGATCGGCTGACCTTGCTGCATATCGCCCAGACCGGGATCGGGGTGTTCGCCTTCGGCCTGGGCACCGCCGAGGCCCTGTTCGCCGGCCTTATCACCCTGCTGCTGCTGACGATGACCTGGACCGCCGTTGAGATCAGCAAGGTCGGCACGGTCGAACGCCTGATGGCGGTTGGCGGGATGGCGGGATTGCCTCCGTTTGGCGTGTGGCCGGGATTGGTGCTGATCGTGCTGGCCACCGCGCATCGGTCGGTTTGGCTGCTGTTGGCACTCAGCCTTGTCTTGGGGTTGATCGCCTGGGTGACCGTCGCCCGCTTGGCCCCGGGGCGGTCCCCAGGGGGGTTCTCAGGGGGGTTCTCAGGGGGGTTCTCAGGGGGACACCCGGGGGGATCTCCAGGGAGACACCCGGGGCGATCCCCAGGGGGATCCTCAGGACGACCTCCTGGGCGACCTCGCGGGCGCTGGACCCGTCCGCTGGAACCGGCCTGGGCCTGGATGCCGCTCGCGGCGACCGTTGTGGTCGGTCTGGCCATGCCGGAGGCCGTGACCGCCTGGCTGCGTAGCCTGACCGTGGTGGCGGGATGACCGCCGCCGCCCTGATCCGATCCGCCGAAGCGGTGGTCTGTCGCCCGTGGTCGCGCCACATCCTGCCGCCAACCGACTGGGCCTCGTTGGTCGCCGCGTTGGCCGGCGAACCGCTCGACCTTCTGGCGCTGTGGGCCGACCCGATCCAGGTCCATGCGCTGTTGGTGGATCCGGCGGCGATGTCGGTCCAGGTGGTCTCGACGCCGGTGGAGCACGGCGTCT
>CAMATI010000189.1 GCA_945861095.1 Asaia bogorensis
AGTGCTGGGGCTGATGCCACATCCGGAAGACATGGTCGATCCGTTGATGGGCAGCACCGATGGCAAGCCCCTGTTCGACGCGCTCGCCGCCGCCTGATGCAAAAAGAAGTCAACCAGAGTCTCGCCCGTGAATTCGGCCTCAGTGCCGACGAATACGGTAAAGTCCTTGAAATCATGGGCCGCACGCCCTCTCTGACCGAGCTTGGCGTGTTCAGCGTCATGTGGTCGGAGCATTGCAGCTACAAATCCTCCCGCGTCTGGCTGCGGCAACTGCCGACCAAGGCGCCCTGGGTCATCCACGGGCCGGGGGAAAACGCCGGGGTCGTCGATATCGGCGACGGGCTGGCGGCCATCTTCAAGATGGAAAGCCACAACCACCCGAGCTTTATCGAGCCCTATCAGGGCGCGGCCACCGGCGTCGGCGGCATCCTGCGCGATGTGTTCACCATGGGCGCTCGTCCCATCGCCAACCTGAACGCGCTGCGCTTCGGCAGTCCGAACCATCCCCGCACCCGGCGGATCGTCGATGGCGTGGTGCGCGGCATCGGCGGCTATGGCAATTGCGTCGGCGTGCCGACCGTGGGCGGGGAGATCAACTTCCACCCCGCCTATGACGGCAACCCGCTGGTCAATGCCATGACCGTCGGCATCGCGCCGGTCGACCGCATCTTCCTGTCCGCCGCCGCCGGGATCGGCAATCCGGTGGTCTATGTCGGGTCCAAGACCGGGCGCGACGGCATCCATGGCGCCACCATGGCCAGCGCCGAATTCGGCGCCGATTCCGAGGAAAAGCGCCCGACCGTGCAGGTCGGCGACCCTTTCACCGAAAAACTGCTGATCGAGGCCTGCCTGGAGCTGATGGCCACCGACGCCATCGTCGCCATCCAGGACATGGGCGCCGCGGGCCTGACCAGTTCGTCCGTCGAAATGGCCGCCAAGGGCGGTGTCGGGATCGAGCTGGACCTGAACATGGTTCCAGCCCGCGAAACCGGCATGACCGCCTACGAATTCATGCTGTCGGAAAGCCAGGAACGCATGCTGATGGTGCTGCGTCCGGATCGGGAATCCGTGGCACGCGCCATTTTCGAGAAATGGGACCTCGACTTCGCGGTCATCGGCCATATCACCGACACCGGCCGGATCGTCGTGCGCCACAACGGCGTGGTCGAGGCCGATATCCCACTGGCGCCGCTGAACGATGAAGCGCCGCTATACACCCGCCCGACCACGGAAACGCCGAAAAGCGAAAAATTGAACCCGGCGCGCATCGAATCGCGGGTCGGGCTGGCCGCGGCGCTACAGACATTGGTCGGATGCCCCGACCTGTGCTCGCGCGCCTGGGTCTGGGACCAGTATGACAGCACCGTCGGCGGCCAGACGGTGAAGCGGCCCGGCGCCGCCGATGCCGCGGTCGTCAAGCTGGAAGGCCTGAAACGCGCCTTGGCGCTGACCACGGATTGCACGCCGCGGTATTGCGCCGCCGATCCGGAAACCGGCGGACGCCAGGCCGTGGCCGAAGCCTGGCGCAACCTGACCGCGGTGGGCGCGCGTCCGCTTGCCATCACCGACAACATGAATTTCGGCAACCCCCAAAAGCCCGAGATCATGGGCCAGTTCGCCGCCGCGATCCGGGGCATGGCGTCGGCCTGTGAGGCGCTGGACTTCCCGGTCGTGTCCGGCAATGTCAGCCTTTACAACGAGACCGAGGGGCGCGCGATCCTGCCCACTCCGGCCATCGGCGGCCTCGGCGTGCTCGACGACGCGGCCCAGGCGGTCGGCGTCGCCCTTCCCCCCTGGCTCGATATCGTATTGATCGGCGCCACCACCGGCTGGCTCGGCCAGTCCCTGTGGCTGCGGGAGATTGCGGGACGCGAAGACGGCGCGCCGCCACCGGTCGACCTGCTGGCCGAACGCACCAATGGCGATTTCGTCCGCGCCCAGATCCTGGCCGGCCATGTGCGCGCCTGCCACGATGTCTCCGATGGTGGCATCCTGGTGGCGCTGGCCGAAATGGCGATGGCCAGCGGCATCGGATTGCGCATCTCCACCCACCCGCGCGACATCCCCGGCCACGCCTATTGGTTCGGAGAGGATCAGGCCCGCTACCTGCTGGCCGTCCCCGATTCGGCTGCCATCATCAAGGCGGCCGAGGCAGCCGGCATTCCGGCGCTGCGAATAGCCGTGTCGGGCGGTCAGGATTTGACACTTCCGGATGGCAGTACAATATCCGTCCAAGCGCTGCGGGAATCGCATGAGCGTTTCTTCCCGGCGTGGATGGATGGCGAGACAAAAAAGGACTGACCGCATGGCAATGGCCGCGAACGAGATCGAATCCCTGATCAAGGCTGCTCTGCCCGATGCCAAGGTCACGGTGGAGGATCTGGCCGGCGACGGCGACCACTACGCCGCCACAGTGGTCAGCGAGCAGTTCCGCGGCATCTCGCGCGTGCGCCAGCATCAGATCGTCTACGCTGCCTTGCGCGGTCGCATGGGCAATGAACTGCACGCCCTGGCGTTGCAGACCACTGCCCCGGACTAATCAGGAAGCCTCCAACCCACTCACGACCCCAAGGAGTTAGAAACATGGCCGACAGCGTGAATACCCGCATCCAGGGCGAAATCGAGCAGAACCAAGTCATGCTCTACATGAAGGGCACCCCGATCTTTCCGCAATGCGGGTTCTCGGCGCGGATCGTGCAGATCCTGACCCATATGGGCGTGCCGTTCCAGTCGGCAAACGTGCTGGAAGACGACCAACTGCGTGATGGAATCAAGGAATTCTCGCAGTGGCCGACCATCCCGCAGCTTTATGTGAAGGGCGAATTCGTCGGCGGCTGCGACATCGTCACCGAAATGTTCCAGTCCGGCGAGCTTGAGACTCTGATGGCCGACAAGGGCGTCGCCCAGAAGACGGGCGCCTGAGCAAGACTGGCGCCTGATCGGGGCTGGCGAGGGCAAACCCGAACCTCCCCGTCTCCGTTCACGGTCCGTTTGGAAATAGCCGCGTCGGTTGGCTGCGCTCGGCGGCATTTCCCCGTCATGGCCTACGTAAGCGGGCCATCCACGACTTTGCTGAGATCAACACCGCAAGTCGTGGATGGTGGGCCCGCGCCCGCCAAGCCAGAATCGGGGTGTGACGCCAACGATAGGAGGTGGTGCGATGCGGGAAATCACGTCGACGCTCCTAAAATATCTGGATGCGACACAGCACGTGTGGAACGCGTATTTCCTCAACCACTTCAAAGATTTACGAGACTGTGAGCCTATAGAGAGCTACGAAGAGATCGACAGGAATCTCTTTTTAGCGCTGGTCTGCAAGCGGCTGAATATTAAAGTACCAGGAGACCACTTCTTATTTTCAAGCCCGATTACGCAAATTCTGGTCAAGCCAAAGAGTTATTTTGACGAGATAAGCGTGTTGGTTGCAAAGGAACCGAGAGACGCTAATACATACTGGGAGAAGCCAATACCATTAAAATGCGATCGCCTTTTGTTCTCATTTGTATGTTTCTTCCAATGGGACACGTACGCGTTCCAGTGTCGCACTCATGTAAAATGCGTTGTGAAGACAGCGGATGATGAAAGATTCGTCGGCAAGGATGCACTCATTGATCTGCATGCGGCTGAATTTTTTATCGGTTGTGAATAATTCATACTAGCATGTCATCGAAATCTTGACGCGCCGCGGTCGTCACAAAGATGATCGCGGCCACGACAAGCGAGGCGCCGCCTGTGCTGAACACTCAACAGCGTGCATTTGTCACCGCGATCCTCGAACCAAGCATGCCTCTAGCCGGCGATCCGCACCAACTCACCCGAGCATTAACGCCGGTGGCGCGACTGGCGCGGTGAGGGTAGGCGATATCGGCGGTGTTTGGCGTCCCCGCCATGACGGCATCTGGCGTCAGCGGTTGAATCAGGAAGTCATTCGCGGAAACGCCGACGAACCCGTCGGCCCGCCTCAACTCCGCCGATGCGACTGGCTGGCCGTGCTGCGATAAGCCAGCGACAGAGACAGCCCGGCAAACACGATCCCCAGCGACGCCGGCAGCAACCAGGCGGGGCGCGCCAGCAGCGGCACCGCCATTTCGGTCCAGACCCAAGGGCCGAACAGGGTCAAGGTCCAGGATTTCAGGGTTTCTTCCGCCCCGGCACCCAAGTAAGCGAATGCGCGACCAAGCGACACTGCCCGCGGCCCGATCATCGCGAGGGCCGCGGCGCAGACCAGCATGATAGCGGCCAGAACCGCCAGGGTGCGTTGCGCGATCACATAAACAGCTTTTCGGACTTTCGATCGGTATATAGCCCGGCCACGAATTCAGCATAGCCATTATAGAGCTGCGTGGGCACCATTTCATCGTTACCGAGCAGACGTTCGCGCGATTGGCTCCAGCGAGGGTGGGAAACGGCGGGATTCACATTGGCCCAAAACCCATATTCGCGGGACTGCAGCCCTTCCCAGAAGGTCTTCGGCCGCTTGTCGGTGAAGGTGATCCGGGCGATCGACTTGGCACATTTGAAGCCGTATTTCCACGGCACGGTCAGCCGGATCGGCCCGCCATTCTGCGCCGGCATGGGCTTGCCGTAGAGGCCCGTCGACAGGAAGGCCAGATCGTTCATCGCCTCGTCGATCGCCAGGCCTTCGACATAGGGCCAGGGATAGTACGGGGACGCGAGTCCCTTCATCGTCGCCTTGTCCTGTGCGGTTTCGAAGACGATGTATTTGGCCGCCGATAGCGGTTCGGCCAGCGCCACGAACTGGCTCAGCGGGAAGCCGGTCCACGGCACGGTCATCGCCCATGCCTCCACGCAGCGATGGCGATAGACGCGCTCCTCCACCTGGACCTGTTTCAGCAGGTCGTCGATGTCGATGGTGCGGGCCTGCTTGACCATGCCGTCGAGCTGTATCGCCCAGGGGCGCTGTTTCAGCTTCTGCGCTTCCCGCCAGATATTCTTGCTTTCGCCGAATTCGTAATAGTTGTTGTAGGTCGTCGCGTATTTTTCGTCCGTCATCGCGCGACCGGCTTCGTATTTCGGATTGCGTGCCACGGCCGGGGCGGCGGACGATCCTGCCTGCGCCAACGCCTGTCGGCCGGCACCGGCCGTGGCCAGGCCAATCGTGCCCAGTCCCGCGGCTCCCGCCAGCACGCTGCGCCTGTTTACGACCAGATGTTCGGCCGTCACCTGGTTTTCGGCGATTTCCCATCCGCGGCGCTTGACGATATGCATTGCTCTCTCCTTCAGGACAGATTTCGGACCCCGGTCGGGGCTGACGCCGGATGACAGGCCCTTCGCGCCATGCCCGGGCTGGATCCTGGTTGCCCGATCCGGGGTTGCCCGATCCGTGGTTGCCCGATCCGTGGTTGCCCGATCCATGGTTGCCCGATCCATGGTTGCCCGATCCATGGTTGTATGACGCCGCATGATCGGGGACATTACACCGCCTTGCTCGGCGCGGGCCAAGAATCCTTGATCCGCCCGCTTCTCTTTGTTCCGGAGCCCGTCCATGCATCTTGCCCGTTTCCCGCGCGTCCGGCTTTTCCCGACGCCGACCCCGCTGGAGAGACTGGACAATCTGACCCAGCATCTGGGCGGTCCGGAGATCTGGATCAAGCGCGACGATTGCACCGTCGTGGCGACCGGCGGCAACAAGGTGCGCAAGCTGGAATGGCTGATCGGGGAAGCCCGCGCCCAGGGCGCCACGCACATCGTGACCCAGGGCGCCGTGCAGTCCAACCATGTGCGCCAGACCGCGGCCGTGGCGGCGAAATTCGGCATGAAATGCACGGCACTGCTGGAACACCGGATCGAAACCAACGACCGGGACTATCTGAACAGCGGCAACGTGCTGCTGGACAAGCTGTTCAACTGCGCCATGGAGTATCGGCCATCCGGCCTGGATATGAACGAGGAAGCCGAGAAAAAAGGCGCCGAACTGCGCGCCGCCGGCGTCAACACCTATGTCATTCCGGGCGGCGGGTCCAACCGCGTCGGTGCTCTGGGCTACGTGTCCTGTGCTCAGGAACTGATGCAGCAGGCCGATGAGATGGGCTTGCGGATCGACCGTCTGGTGACCGCGACCGGCAGTGCCGGCACGCATGCGGGCCTGGTGGTCGGCTTGCAGGGGATCAACGCCAATGTGCCGGTGCTGGGCATCGGCGTCCGGCTGCCGAAAGACCGGCAGGAGGCGAATGTGTTCCGCCTGGCCGAGGCCACCGCCGAATATTGCGGCGTGCGTGGCGGCATCCCGCGGGATTCCGTGGTCGCCAATTGCGACTATGTCGGCGCGGGCTACGGCATCCCGACCGACGGCATGGCGGAAGCGGTGCAGATGCTGGCGAACATGGAGGGGATCCTGCTGGACCCCGTCTACTCCGGCAAGGCGATGGCGGGCATGATCGACCTGATCCGCAAGGGTGAAATCGGCAAGCAGGAAACCGTGGTATTCCTGCATACCGGCGGCGCGGTCGGCCTGTTCGGCTACACCGGCTATCTGGAAACGGCGATGGCGGGATAAGCGGCCATGCTGCATAGCGCTCACCGCATCCTGACCACCCATACCGGCAGCCTGCCTCGCCCGGCCTCCCTGACCGCGCTGTATGCGAAGCGCGCCGCCGGAGAGGCGGTGGACGAAGCCGCCATCGTGGCGGAGGGCAAAGCCGCCACCCGCCACGTGGTACGCAAGCAGATCGAAGCCGGCATCGATGTCGGCAACAACGGCGAGCAGATGCGCGAGGCGTTTTTCCTCTATGTTCGCCACCGCATGACCGGCTTCGGCGGTTCCTGGCATCGCAAGCCGTTCGCCGATGTGGCGCGCTATCCCGGCTTCCGGGCGTGGGGCGACGTGCTGGCGACCGGGCGTCCGTCGGTCAGCAACCGCGACGGCGTGCCGGAGGCGATCGGGGCGGTGGAATACCTCGATCCAGTGTTGGTGCGGGCCGAATGCGACGAATTCGGCGCGACGTTGCGGGAGGTCGGGGCACCGGGCTTTGCCGAACCGTTCATGACCGCGCCATCCCCGGGCATCATCGCCGCGGCCATGCGCAACGCGTGGTACGACTCGGAAGACGCCTATCTGGCCGCGCTGGGGCGCGCGCTGCGGGTGGAATATGAGGCGATCGTGGGCAGCGGGTTCCTGTTGCAGATCGATGCGCCGGATCTGGCGATGGAACGGCATGTATCGTTCCAGGATCGGCCGCTGGGCGAGTTCATCGACTTCGCCGAACGCGTGGTGGCGACGATCAACGACGCGCTGGTGAACGTGCCTCGCGATCGGGTACGCATCCATGCGTGCTGGGGCAATTACGAGGCGCCGCATGATTGCGATGTCGCCATGCACGAGATCCTGCCCGCGATCAGTCGCGCCAAGGTGGGCGGCTGGGTGCTGCCGATCGCCAATCCTCGACACGCGCATGAGTACCGGTGCCTGAAGGACCTGCCGTTGGACGACGGGCAGGTGGTGGTGGCCGGGGTGATCGACCCGCTGACGAATTTCGTGGAGCATCCGGACGTCGTGGCCGACCGGTTGGAGCTTGTGGCGCGCAGCATCGGCGATCCCACACGGGTTCTGGCGGGCACGGATTGCGGTTTCGATACGTCCGCCGGGCGCGGCCGGGTGGCGGAGGATGTGGTGTGGGCGAAGCTGGCCTCCATGGCGGAGGGGGCGAGGATCGCGTCGACGCGGTTGGGGATGGGTCGGTAGGTGGAGCGAAGTCTGTTTTGAGAGCGTTCGCGGCGCTGCGGCCATGCCAACAACGTTACGCCCCTTGGTTGTTCGCCCGCCGTGGCGCGCCCTCGATCGGCATCGCAGGCGGAGCCTCAGTTTAGGCGGTTGCGACCAACAGGGCCTGGCACCTTGACGGACGCGTCCGTCGGCGGGCACCTCTTATCGGAAGAAATTACGGCCGTTTCCCGCCCGACGGCCGAGAGATGCCTCCTCGCGGCTACGGCTTCCGGGCGGTCACGAACAAAATTTCCTTTTGCGGCATATCGTTCGGGTCGAGCCGACGCAGCAACCACGCGAGCGCGTGCATTCGCCACCACGGAAGCATCGGCCCTTCATGTTCGCCAACCGACGACACAGAAGGCGGTTCGAAACCCGCCTCCTGCAGAGCGTCCTTCAGCATGAAAAGCGGCACGGGCGTAATATGTCCGTCCCTCAGATAATGCGCTCTGTCAAACCACCATAACGATCCGCTTCTTATCAGAAATGCCCGAGCGAACCCGCTATCAACATTCGGCGTTGTTAGAACCAACGTGCCTCCCGGTTTGAGAAGGGCAAAACACTCGCGCAGGAAATGCCTCGGATTTTCGACATGTTCAATTATTTCTGTTGCGGTTATACCATCATATTGTTGGCTGAACTTCTCCGAGAATGGCAAATTGAGATTGACCTCGACGAACGGAAGTTTGTCGTGCAACCGAAAATTTTCCGTAACGAGGTCGCAGCCGGTCAATTTGAAGCCACGGTCGTGCAGTCTCAAACAAAGCGCCCCGGAGCCCGATGCGATGTCGAGCACGTTTCCGTTTGCTACGAACAGCCGAGTAGCGGCCTTCTCGGCCTCCTCATGGATAACGGGAAGAGCGTGAATCTTAAGGCCCTTGTAATTCCCACCGGCAACCGTCTCATCTTGAGCGGCCGTCCGGTAGGAATCAAGAATCAGCAACCCGGTATCTCGCGCCAACGTTCTCTGTCCTTCGTCCAGTCTATCAGGCGTCACGCCAGATGTGCTGGGAGGCCGCCCAGGCTCGCGAGCGCGAGGGAGGTGCCGGCCCCCCCTCGCCTTGATTTATCCCACTTTGGCGAGCGCCCGCTTCGCCACCACGCCCACCAGATGCGCCCGGTATTCGGCGCTGGCATGGATATCGCCGTTCAGGTCATCCGGCGAGGTCTTCACGTCAGCGATCTCCCGTGCCGAGAAATTCCCCGCCAACGCCGCTTCCATCGCCGTATGGCGGAACACGCCGCCCTGCCCCGCGCCGGTCACCGCAACGCGGGTGCCCGCCACTGGGCCCTGGGCCACGAACACCCCGACGATCGCGTAACGCGATGCCGGGTTGCGGAACTTCTCATAGGCGGCCCGGATCGGGATCGGAAATTCGACCCCGGTGATCACCTCACCCAGTTCCAGCGCGGTCGTGAACATGCCGGTGAAGAAATCATCGGCCGTGATCCCGCGCTTGTTGGTGCGGATCGTCGCGCCCAGCGCCAGCGCCGCGGCCGGATAATCGGCGGCCGGATCGTTGTTGGCAATGGACCCGCCGATGGTGCCGCGGTGGCGCACGGCTTCGTCACCGATGCCGCCGGCCAGCGCCGCCAGCGCCGGGATCGCCGCCTTGACCGCCGCGCTCGACGCGACATCGGCATGGCGGGTCATCGCCCCGATGCTTACCACGCCACCGGCCACGTTGATGCCGGACAGGCCCAGGCCGGACAGGTCGACCACCGTGGTGGGCTTTGCCAGACGCTGTTTCAGCACCGGAATATAGGTCATGCCGCCCGCGAGCGGCCGAGCCTCTCCGTCAGCGGACAGTGCGGAGACCGCGTCCGCCAGGCTGCCGGGCTTTTGATATGCGAAGTCGTACATCTCTCTTTTCCCTTTGCCTTGCCTAGTCGGCCGCCAGTTTCGTCTGGCCGGCCTGGATGATCGACCACAATTTCGGCGCGGTCGCCGGCATTTCCAGATGCCGCACGCCGTAGTCCTTCAACGCATCCACCACCGCGTTGATGATCGCGGGCGGAGAGCCGATGGCACCGACCTCCCCGCAGCCTTTCACGCCCAGCGGATTATGCGTGCACAGGGTGACTTCCGTCTCCACCGAGATGTTCGGCAGATTGTCGGCGCGCGGCATGGTGTAGTCCATGAACGAGCCGGACAGGAGTTGGCCCTGATCGTCGTAGATGGCGCTTTCCAGAAGCGCCTGGCCGATGCCCTGGGCAACCCCGCCTTGCACCTGACCTTCCACGATCATCGGGTTGATGACGCGACCCACATCATCGACCGCGGTAAAGCGGATCACCTCCACCGTGCCGGTTTCCGGATCGATCTCGATCTCGGCGATATGGCAGCCGGCGGGGAAGGTGAAGTTCTTCGGATCGTAGAACGCGGTTTCGTCGAGGCCGGGTTCAAGTTCCTCGATCGGATAGTTGTGCGGAATATAGGCGGCCAAGGAGATCTCGGTCAGCGACTTGGTCTTGTCGGTGCCGGCGACCTTGAAGGTGTTGTCGGCGAACTCGATGTCCTCGACGGCGGCTTCCATCAGATGGGCGGCGATCTTCTTGCCCTTGGCGATGATCTTGTCCATCGCCTTGACCATGGCGGACCCGCCGACGGCCAGACTGCGGCTGCCATAAGTGCCCATGCCGAAAGGGATTTTCGCCGTATCGCCATGCACGACTTCCACCTGGCTCAACGGCACGCCGAGCTGGTCGCAGACGAGCTGGGCGAGGGTGGTTTCGTGGCCCTGGCCGTGGCTGTGCGTGCCCGTGAACACGGTCACGCTGCCGGTCGGGTGGACGCGGATGTTTGCCACTTCATACAAGCCGGCACGGGCACCCAGCGATCCGACCACGGCCGAGGGTGCGATGCCGCAGGCCTCGATATAGGTCGAAATCCCGATGCCGCGCAGTTTTCCACGCGCCTTGGCGGCGGCACGCCTGGCCTCGAAGCCGGCCCAGTCGGATGATTGGAGGCAGATGTCGAGGGTCGCCTGATAGTTGCCGCTGTCGTAGGCCAGCGCGACCGGGGTCTGGTAGGGGAACGCGTCGGCGGGAATGAAGTTGCGCCGGCGGAGTTCCACCTTGTCGATACCAGTGTCATGCGCGATGACGTCGACGAGGCGTTCCAGCAGATAGGTCGCTTCGGGACGGCCGGCGCCGCGATAGGCATCGACCGGGACCGTATTGGTGAACACGGCCTTCACCTCACAGTAGATCGCCGGGGTCTTGTAAACGCCCGCCAGCAAGGTGGCATACAGATAGGTCGGGATGCAGGGGGCGAAGGTGGACAGATAGGCGCCCATGTTGGCCAGGGTGGAAATCCGCAGCCCCAGGAAGTGGCCTTGCGCATCCAGCGCCATTTCGGCGGTGCTGATATGGTCGCGGCCATGCGCGTCGGACATGAAGCTTTCGTTGCGTTCGGCGGTCCACTTGACCGGCCGGCGCACCTTGCCGGATGCCCAGGTGACGATGGCTTCTTCGGCGTAATGGTAGATCTTGGATCCGAAGCCGCCGCCCACGTCGGGCGCGAACACCCGCAGCTTGTTCTCTGGGATGTGCAGCACGAAGGCGCCCATCAGCAGCCGGATCACATGCGGATTTTGGCTGGTGGTGTACAGGGTGAAATCGCCGGACGAGGTATCGAAATCGCCCAAAGCCGCGCGCGGCTCCATGGCGTTCGGCACCAGACGGTTGTTGGTCAGGTCCAGCTTCACGACCTTGGCGGCGCCGGCAAAGATGCCGTCCACGATCGCCTTGTCGCCGATATGCCAGTCATAGCAGAGGTTGGACGGCACGTCGTCGTGCACCGCGGGCGCCCCCGCGGCCAGGGCCCGCGGCATGGTCGCGGCGGACGGCAGATCGGTGTAGTCGATTTCCAGCAGTTCGGAGGCATCCTTCGCCTGCTGGCGGGTTTCCGCGATCACCACCGCGACCGGATCGCCGACATGGCGGACCTTGCCGATCGCCAGCACCGGGTGCGGCGGTTCGGCCATCGGCGAGCCGTCCTTGTTGTGGATCTGCCAGCCACAGGGCAGGCCGCCGACGCCGTCAGCGGCCAGATCGGCGCCCACGAACACCGCCACCACGCCGGGCGCGCACTTGGCCGCCGCGGTGTCGATGCCGTTGATCGTCGCGTGCGGCCGGTCGGAGCGTTTGATGAACGCATGCAACTGGTAGGGGCGGTTGATGTCGTCGGTATAATTGCCGTGTCCGCTGAGGAACCGCACATCCTCTTTGCGCCGGACCGAGGCGCCGATGCCTTCGAAGGCCATCTCGTTTCTCCCTTGGTTCTGCTCTGCCCGGGGCCTTATTCGGCCGCTTGGGCGTGCATCAGCGGGTGCGCCGCGGCAATCGCCTTGACGATGTTGTGGTAGCCGGTGCAACGGCAGAGATTGCCCTCCAGCCCTTCACGGATTTCCTTTTCCGTGATGCCGGCGGGATGCGCGTTGACCAGATCGATCGCGCTCATGACCATGCCGGGGGTGCAGAAGCCGCATTGCAGGGCGTGATGCTCGCGGAACATCTCCTGCATCGGGTGCAGGGTGCCATCGGCGGCGGCCAGACCCTCAATTGTGGTGACAGCCGCGCCATTGGCCTGCAAGGCCAGCATGGTGCAGGATTTCACCGCCTCGCCGCCGACATGGACGACGCAGGCGCCACACTGGCTGGTGTCGCAGCCGATATGGGTGCCGGTAAGACCCAGTTTCTCGCGCAGGACTTCGACGAGGAGGGTGCGTCCCTCGACCTCGACCGTGTGCTGCTTGCCGTTCACCGTCAGGGTTACCTGAGGCATCGTGCTTCCTCCCGCTATCGCCGTTCCACAACAGATCGGGCCGCCTCCTGGGGGGCGGTCCGATTGGGCGGAGTGTGGGCGGGAGGGCGGGATGCGGTCAAGCGGGGGGGTGGGAGAAGGGCGGGGCTCCGCCCCATCAGCGTTAGGATAAGCTCTTGGCGGAGAATATCCTTTGCCTGACCCGTTTCCTTCGCGACTCAGCAAGCCTTCGGCACATCCGGCCCCGGGCGTTGATA
>CAMATI010000190.1 GCA_945861095.1 Asaia bogorensis
GCCGATGACGGAGCGCACGGTTGCCGACCGGCTGGGCGTGTCCGTGGATACCGTGCGGCGCGAGCGGCAGCGTAGGCGGATCGGCTGTGTGATGATCGGCGGCCGGCCGCGCTACCTGCCCGCGCATATCGAAGCCTATCTTGCCGCAATGGAGGTACCCGCGTGTCCAAGCCCGACAAGGACCAGCCCGGACGCATCGGAGACTATTGGCTGTCCCGCCGGCCGAACAGCGGGCAGTGGTGTCGCACCTGGTTCGATCCCGCTACCAGACAGACGCGCCGCGCATCGCTTGGCACTGACGATCTTGACGCCGCCAAGATCGCGCTCGCCCAGTGGTTCACCCTGAATGTCACGCTACGGCAACAGCACCCGCGCGACGTTCCCTTGGCGTCCGTTTTCGCCCGCTACTTTCAACACCACGGCAAGGACGTGCGCAGCGCCGGCATCAACCGCCGCAATCTGTATCTCATGCTGACCGCGCTGCCCGAGGGGATCACGGTCGGGGATTTGACCCTGGAATCGCAACAGCGTGTCTCGGCCGTGCTGCATGGAACCCATGCACCGGGGACCGTGAAGAGGTGCTTCGCCATCGCCCGAGCGGCCGTCAACTGGGCATGGAAAAACGGGGAGCTTGACCGGCCGGTGCCGTTCCTGTCGGTGGCCGAGGGCGCCGGCCGGGAACGTATCCTGTCGATTGAGGAACTGGCCCGCCTTTGGTCCACCGATATGCCAGGCCACGTTCGGGTTTACCTCGCCATCCTGATCGGCACGGCGGCGCGACCCGAGGCGGTGCTGGAACTGAATCGGTTCCAGTGCGACTTGGATCGCGGGACTATCAACCTCAATCCGCCCGGGCGAGTGCAGACCAAAAAGCGCCGGCCGCACCTGCCGATGGCACTTTGGCTGAGACCATGGATTGAGGCGGCCGAGGGGCCGCTGGTTGCCTATCGTGGGAAGCCGGTGCGGAAGATCGCCGGGGCGTTTCAGTCCCTACGGGACGCCGCCGGTTTCGGCCGGGACGTGACCAGCTACACGATACGCCACACCATCGCGACCGAGATGGCGGCGCGTGGCGTGCCTGAATTGGAAATCGCGGCGATCATGGGCCACCGTATGCCCAACAGCCGCACAACGGGGAGATACCTGCATGTAGCGCCGGAACGGTTTGCCAGTGCCCGCAAGGCATTGGACGACATCGCAAACGCCATCGGCCGGGCGGGAACCCGGACGATGGAAGTCATCAATTTGCGTGCTATCAGCGTGTTAGTCGCGAACCAGTCGGGCGGGAACCCGGCTGATAAGCCATTGACCTTTGGAGCGGGCGAAGGGATTCGAACCCTCGACCCCAACCTTGGCAAGGTTGTGCTCTACCCCTGAGCTACGCCCGCGCTCCCTGACGGTCTGAGCCTCTTACGCGCCTCCGATCCGGTTTGCAAGACCAACCCGGAGCCAGGCATCCCGAGCAAGCTCGCGGCCGCGCTGACAGCAGAGGAGTTGTGGCGATGTGCAACCGTGTCCTGTCCGACGCGCATATACCGGCCAGCGTGCTGGTCGTGCTCCACCCGCTGGCCATCGCGTTCCATATCGTGGCGAACCTGCTCGTGCTGGCCTGGCGCCAGTCCATAACACAGCGGGGGCCAAGTCTCGCTATTCGGCGAATCCGCTCAGGATCACGGCTTATGTGGTGGTCCTGACCAGGAAACATCTGCTCGGACCACTCACCGCTGCCCCCATACGCCCGCCCTTGATTGCTTTCCACCGGTTCCACCGTTCAGCAGATTCACCAACCCGTCGGTCAGGGAAAACTTCTGCGATTGGACATTGGGGGTGGCTGGCGCCCCTCCGCGCCCACTTGACCGCCCCGTACAAACCGCCAGACGACCGGAAGAAGCAGCGCCTGCTCATCTCGACCTCGTATCGCGCTGTCGGTTCGAGACCCGAGCACCTTCGCATCGTCGCCGTCCCGAGCGGATCTGAAAACCTATACATCCTTGTGGCCGAGGACATCCCGGTCCAACGAGGACTGCGCCGGCTCGGCCGAGCCGGACCATGCTCTCGGTGGCGGCCAAAGAGATCACAGCGACCGGGACGACCACGGTGACGCCAGCCCCGCGCGCGATCGTGGCCGGCGTTGCGACCCTGACATTCACCCTGACCGGCACGAGGTTGGTCCACGGCGACCAGGGTGTGGAACGCCCGTGTAATCGGTGGCCACGGGCTCTGATCTCCGCGTTGCGTTGGGAGTCGATAGCGAAGCTGCGATCGCAGCAGATCATCGCGGGTCTCGCAGATCCGCAATGGTGCAAATGATCCGTATTTTTGGCGTCTGGATAGACGCATGACGTGGTCACTGCCTCGACCATCATTCCGTTCATCGCCATGTTCTGTAATCTGTTCATCGTAAGCCATGGGCCACGTCCAGCGCCCGACCTGAGGAAACGTCCCGTATGAAAACCGTTGCAGCCGTCCAAACCACACTGAACGCCGACCTTACCCTCGCCGAGATCGATCTTCCCGATCCTGCCCCCGACCAGGTCACCGTCAAGCTCTATTCGAGCGGGGTGTGCCACTCCCAGTTGCACCAGATGCACAACGGCGATCTCGGCCGTCCCTTGCTGCTGGGCCATGAAGGCACGGGCGTGGTGACGCGGATCGGCCGCGAGGTCACCCATCTGAAGGTCGGCGATCTTTGCATCGTGACCTGGGTGCCGCGCACGCCCATTCGCGGCTCCTTCCCACGCTCGGTCACCGGCGCGACCTTCCGAGGCGAGGTCGCGCATGGCGCCGTCTATACCTGGGCGCGCGATGTGCAGGTCAGCGGGGAACTTGTCGTGAAGATCGCCAACGACCAGCCGCGTGATCTAAGCTGCATCGTCGGCTGCGCGGTGCTGACCGGCGCCGGTGCGGTGCTGCACACGGCGGGCGTGCGCGCCGGCCAGTCGGTGGCGGTGTTCGGAGCCGGCGGCGTCGGCCTGTCGGCCATCCAGGCCGCCGCCATCGTGGGCGCCTACCCCATCATCGCCGTCGATCTCGACGACACGAAGCTTGAATTCGCTCGGCAGTTTGGCGCGACCCATACCGTCAATGCCTCGGGCAACACCGATGCGGTCGTGGCCATCCGTGACATGACCAACGGCGGCGTCGACTATGCCTTCGACGCCATCGGCCGCCAGCGGACGATTGAGCAGATCCTGCAGGCGACGCGGTCCGGCGGCGTCGGTGCCAACAATTTCGGCGGCATGGCCGTTCTGATCGGCATCCCGCAGGAGAAGGTGACGCTCGATCCGGCGCTGTTCACGTCTGGTCAGCGCATCTTCCGCGGCAGTCTCGGCGCCGCCTTCCCGGATCGCGATTTCAGCATGTATCTGCGCTGGTATCAGGAGGGCCGGTTCCCGCTCGATCGTCTGATTACGCGACGCTACAGCCTGGAGCAGATCAACGAGGCCTGCCACGACCTGCACAGCGGCGCCATTCTCGGCCGTGCCATCCTCGAGTTCTGAGCTATTGGCCACGCGGCGGCGCAGACCGCCGCGTGGCGCGATCTCGTCCAGCGGCTACATGATCTTGCCGAGCGCGAAGTAAAGATGCGGGACCGTAATGCACCAGACGCCCATGATAGCGTTGTGAAAAGATGCTCCATGTTTCCGGACAAACACTTACGGTACCGAAGGGTCTGAACGGATCCATCCCGGTCCAGAAGCGAACGCCTGGTTCAGGCGATCAGGTTTTTCATAAATATATAGTAATTATAATTCGCAGCGGGGGGGGTAGCGTTGCGAGACCGGTCCGAGCCGCGGCCGGCTCCGCCGATGCGCAATATCCAGAGCGAATTCGCTTTCCGATGCCAGCTTGCCGACATGCCATCCAGCGAGCCTCCGCCCTGCCCTGGCCAAGATCCATGGCAGGGCGGAGGCCTTGCGCTACCGCCCCGGCCAGTTCGGCGGACGCTTCTCGTTGAACGCCTTCAGGCCCTCCTCGGCGTCCTCGGTTAGTGCAAGGATGCCGATCTGGCCTTCCATGAACACCGCGGAGTGGTCGAAATCCAACGCCTCGGTCTGGCGCATCGCGTATTTGCCGCGGCGGATCGCGGTGGGGCTCTTGTCCAGCAGCCGGTTCAGCAGCCATTCCAGTTTGGCATCCAACTCGGCCGGCGGGACAACGTAGTTCAACAGGCCCAGTTCCAGCGCCTCGGCCGCGTCGATGGGTTCGCCGGTCAGCGCCATTTCATACAATTTGCGCGACGGGATCAGCCGTTGCAGAACCGCCATGATCTGCATGGGAAACACGCCCACCTTGACCTCCGGCATGCCGAAGCGCGCGGTGTTGGCGCCAACCGCCATGTCGCACATGCCCAGCAGCCCCAGCCCGCCGGCCATCGCATGCCCGTTGACGCGAGCGATCAGCGGCAAGGTCAGATCGCGCGCCTGTTTCATCAGCTTCACGAAGGGCAGGCCAACCTTGGAATAGTCGTATTTGAACGAGCCCGCGCTGGCCGACAGGTCCGCGCCGGCGCAAAACGCCCGGTCGCCGGCCCCGGTCAGCACCACGGCGCGGATGGCCGGATCGTTGCTCGCCGCGGTCAGGCCGGCGCCGATGCCGTCCATCACCGCGTCGTTCATCGCGTTGCGGCGTTCCTCGCGGTTGATGATGATCCATTGGACCGCGCCGCGCTTCTCCAGCAGGACCTGGTTCATGCGTGCGCTCCCCTGGCACTGGACGCAGACGCATCGGATCGGCGGAACTTGCTGAGGCTGCCGCCATGCATGATCTTGCCAGGCAACGGATGGCCGACGATATCTTCCGCCAGGCGGGCGCATTCGATCAGCGCGTCCAGGTCGATGCCGGTTTCGATGCCCATTTCATGGCACATGAACACCAGGTCCTCGGTGCAGATATTGCCCGCCGCGCCCTTGTGGCCGGCGAACGGGCAACCGCCGAGGCCAGCGCAGGAACTGTCGAAACTGTCGATGCCCATTTGCAGGCCCATCAGCGCGTTCGCCATGCCGGTGCCGCGCGTGTCATGCAGATGCAGGCCCAGCTTCAGGTCGGGAAACCGTTCCCGGACCGTGCCAACCACCCGCTGCACCTGCGCCGGAGACGCCCAACCGACCGTATCGGCCAGCCGCACGCGGTCCAACACGATGCCGAATTCGTCGGCCAGGGCCAGCAGCTCGCCCACGCAGTCGCGCACGGTTTCCGGGGCGATGGCGCCTTCAAAGTTGCAGCCGAACGCGGTCATGACAATGCCGGTATCGACCTCGATCCCGCGGTCGCGGAAGAATTCCAACTGGCGACGCTGCTCGACCAGGGTTTCCGCGTTGTCCTTGTTGGTGTTGTGGATCGAGAACGTGTTCGACGTGCTCATTTGCAGGCTGCCGGTGATGTGCAACGGTGTCTGCACCGCGCGTTCGTAGCCGCGAAGGTTCAGGGCAATGCCGGTGTAATGCACATCGGTGCGCTGGCGGATGGTCTGAGCGACCTCCACCGCATCGGCCATACCGGGCACACGACGCGCATCCACGAAGGACACGCATTGCACGTCGTGCAGGCCGGTTTCGGCCAGGGCCTCACAGAACCGCACCTTGTCGGCGGTGCTGATCGGGCCGGCTTCTATCTGGAAGCCCTCGCGCGGGCCTTCCTCATGGATGTCCACCCGCTTCGGCAGATCGCTCATGGTTCCCTCCATCCTGTGGCTGCCTTCATGACGGAAGCCTGGCGGATGGTCCAGAGCGACGGTGGTGCAACACCGGATCGGCGTCTCCGGGTATTCCCGTGCACCGATCCCCGCCCCATGATGGCGCACCGATCGTCGGAGGAAACCAATGCTGCAAGGAATTCGCGTCCTGGAACTGGGACAGGTGCTGTCCGCGCCATTCGCCGGCGCGATCATGGGCGATCTTGGCGCCGAGGTGCTGAAGATCGAGCGGGTCGATGGCGGCGATGATGCCCGCCGCATGGGCATGGATTTCCGCCACGGCGATGCCCTGACGTTCCACATGGTGAACCGCAACAAAAAATCCGTCGCCCTGGACCTGAAATCCGCGGCCGGCCGAGCGGATTTTGAGACACTGGCGGCAACCGCCGACATCCTGATTCACAATCTCCGCCCCGGCGTCCCCGAAGACCTCGGCATCGACGGCCCGTCCCTTACGGCCCGCCATCCGCGCCTGATCTACTGCGCCATCTCCGCCTTCGGGCATATCGGCCCGATGCGCGACCGACCGGGCTATGAGCCGCTGATCCAGGCCTATAGCGGCCTGTCCAGCACCAATGGTGGCCCCGACGATCCGCCGATGCGCATGGGTGTCGCGGTCTGCGACCAGGGAACCGGCATGTGGATCGTCATCGGCGCGCTCGCCGCCCTGCAACGCCGCCAGCATACCGGCCGCGGCACCATCGTCACCGCGTCCCTGCTGGAAACCGCCCTGGTCTGGGCGGCGCAGCGCGGCGATGCCTGGATCAACGGCGCGCCGATGCCGGAGAAACACCGCTCCGGCCATCCCGCCCTGGTGCCTTATGAGGCGTTCGATGCCGCGGACGGTCCCTTCATCATATGCTGCGGCAACGATCGGCTGTTCGCCAAACTCGCCACCGAACTGGGCCAGCCGGCCTGGATCGAGGACCCGCGCTTCGCCACCAATCGCGCCCGCCTGACCAACAAGACCACGCTGGTGGTGCTGCTGGCGGAAATCCTGCGCCTGCAACCCCGCGCCGTGTGGATCGAGCGACTGGAGGCGGTCGGCGTTCCTGCCGCGCCGATCAACACCCTGCCGGAAGCGTTGCGGGAAGATCAGGCCCAGGCGCTTGGCATCCTGCAGGATGTGCCCGGCGAGGATTACCGGCTGACCGGTTCGGCGCTGTCCTTCGACGGGGTGCGCCCCCCGATCCGCATTGCGGCCCCTCGCCTGGGCTCGGGAACGGCGGAGGCATTGGCTTCAGCCGTCCCGCGCTCGGCCGCGTAGTACATCAGGCGGTCGGGGTCGAACACACCCCCGGCGCCTCCACGCGCGTGCGGAAAGGGGATGAAGGACGGGGGACCAAGGACGGGGGACGATCGAGGCGGGCAAAGGACGTGTTGCGCGGACCGGTGGCGTCAATTGTGGACGAACAGGATCTTTTCCAGCTTGGCCCACCGCATCGCGTCGGGTCCCAGGGCCATCAGGTCGGCAACGAAGGTCCCATCGCCCTCTGCCGCCTTGTCGCGAAAACCCACCTGCTTCGCGCGCGCGGTGCGTGTGATGAAGCAGCCGATATCGACATTGCCGGGCGATGGGTGCGTCGGGAAAGCGGCATAACTGGCGACCGGGCGTCCTCCCGGCCGATCATGGCTGTGCACCATGTCGCACAGCACCAGGTCCAGATCGTGCCGTCGCGCGGCGGACAGCATCAGTTCGGCGAATTTGGGCACGTAATAATTGTCGTCGTTGGTCAGCAGGATGTAGTCGGTCTGGCAGTCCCGGATCGCTTGTTCCCGCAGGCTGTGGCCGTAATCGTTGTAGCGAATGCGGGAAAACCGGAACTCGAACGACAGCATCGTTTCGCGGGATAGTTTGGACAGCAGCGCCGCCATCTCAAAGTCCGGCCCGTCATGCAGGATGACCAGGTGAAACGCCCGCATGGTCTGGGCTTGCAGGGAATGCACCAGGCACGCGAGCTGCGCGTGGCGCCGATAGGCAACGACATAGATCGTCAGGGGCATGTGGCTCGCCAGCGCGGTATTGTTCCGATGCACGAAACACCAGGGCTTATCGTCCGCCAGCGGCTCCGACGGACAGATCGGTCCCGGGTCGAGCGCCGGCGGCGGCCGGACGACAGGGTCGAGCGCCGGACGCGGCCGGGCGACAGGGTCGAGCGCCGGCGGCGGCCGGACGACAGGGTCGAGCGCCGGCGGCGGCCGGACGACGGCTTCGGTCGCGGCCGGACGCGGGTGCGTCATGGCCTGGCGCAGGGAAGCGACCTCCGCGCGCAGACTGTCGATCAGCCGCATGTCCTCGGTCAGTTGCATGGGGCGGATGAATTCGGCCCGCCCGAGGCGGCGGACATTGGTGCAGGCCGCGGTGTCCGTCGCGATCAGGCCCGCGGGCGGCGGCGATCCGTCCGGTTTGCGGAACACCATGACGAAGTCGTTCCAGAACTCGCCGGGGTGGCGGTCTCCGGTGAAGGATTCCAGCAGATCGATCTCGATGCCGGACCGTTTCGCCCATTGTTGCAGCGCCAGGCCGGCATCGGGGAAAAAGCGCCAATGATCGAACGGATGGCCGTGGTAGAACCCGTTCGATGGCGCATTGATGTAGAAGACACCACCCGGCGCCAGCACCCGCGCGCATTCCAGGAAGGTGATCCAGAACAAGGGGTCGTGCTCGAAGCAGGATGTCGAAACGATCATGTCGAAATGCCCGTCCGGAAACGGATAGACATAGGGATCGCTCAGCACGACATCGACCCCGTTGCCCGGCGACAGGTCGATCCCGGTATAGGCCAGATGCACGGGACAGACCGAACGAAGCGATCCATTGATGTCCAGCGAGCCGATATCGAGAACGCGCCGGAACCGCGCCTGCGCATGGATGTCGAAGAACCGTTTGCCGTAGTCCATGGCGCTGGCATGCATGAATGACTGTCCTTTCAACGCGGGCCGCCGAACCGAGGTTGCCGACACGCCCCGTTCGGTGCGGCGCGTTCGCACGCCCTGGCGGCCTCTGGCGTGCCGGTCATGGGTGCCTGTTTTCCAGGTCCGCGCCAAGCGGGAATGGCGGTTCGGAACGACGACCTCATTCCGCGCCGATGCCGGCGACGCGACACCGCGCCGATACCGGCGACCCCACACCGCGCCGATACCGGCGACCGGATACCGCGCCGATACCATCCCACCTATAAGCCGCCTATCGCTCACGCTTGCCCTGAACCACCTTTGGTCGCCCCCTTTGGGCCGCAATACCGGATCGGTTGACTCTCTCCGGATTGTCTTTCAGCATCCGATGCACGAAATTCATCGCTGGACCATACACGCACCATGAAACCGTCAGACGCTGCGTGGCAACAATTGATCTCCACGGTGCATGCGTCCGGCCCAAAAGCGTCGCTCGCGATTACCGGTGGCGGTAGTGGGGCAATTGGCGAACTGCTTCGGGTCCCCGGCGGATCGCGTCTGCTGATCGAGGCACAGGTTCCCTACGACGAGCAGGCGCTGGCGAATTTCCTCGGCTTTGCACCGGCGCAGGCAAGCAGCGCCGACACCGCGATCGCCATGGCACACAGTGCCCGCGCCCGTTCGGCCAGGCTGGTGCCGGCGGGCACCGAACTGGTTGGCCTCGGCGCCACGGCGGCACTGGTGAGCGATCGCCCGCGTCGGGGCGAGCATCGGTTTCATATCGCCTATGCCAACGCCCTCGGCACCGGGCACTGCACGGGCGTGCTGGCCAAGGGCCGGCGTGATCGCGCCGCCGAAGAAGACCTGGTCTCGCGTGCAATCGTCCTGTGGCTGGCCCACGCATGCGGCGTGGGGGCACCCTCGCCGAGCAGCGTGCTCGATGACGATGAATATTTTGAGCAGACCGTGGTGGCGAGCGCGGATACGATCGACCAGCTCGTGGCGGGCGGCTTCAATCGCGTCACCGCCCAGCCCGACGGGCAATTGATGCTGTCGGCGCCGCAACCGCTTGTGCTGATGCCAGGGTCTTTCAACCCGGTGCATGCCGGGCACCTGGCGCTGGCCCGAATCGCGGAGGAGGTCAGGCAGCAGCCCTTAGCCTACGAAATTTCGGTCACCAACGTCGACAAGCCTCCGTTGACGGGCCACACGGTGCGACACCGGCTTACGCAATTCGCCTGGAAGGCACCGGTCGAGCTGACCCGGGCACCCACCTTCCTCGAAAAATCGCGCCTGTTTCCCAAGACAACGTTCGTGATCGGCGCGGATACCGCCGAACGGCTGGTTGCGCCGAAATATTATGGCGATGATGAGTCGCGCATGCACGATGCGCTCGACGAAATCGCCAATGCCGGCGGCAGCTTTCTGGTGGCCGTGCGCATCGACGCCGCGGCGCGGGTCCGCACGTTGCGCGACATCGCGGTTCCCCGCCGCTATGCGGATCTGTTCAGCGAGATCCCGGAGCACCGGTTCCGCGTCGACACCTCCTCGTCCGCGATCCGCGCGCGGGACATTTAGTTCCAAAACCGTGACGGATCAGGATCAGGCCAGGTAGATGCTTTCCGGCCGCAGGGCGTTGTTCAGACCGGCCAGGAAGATGCTGTCACCGGCGGTGCCATAGTTCAGCCGCATCCCCTCGATCCCGCCAACGCTGGTCCAGCTTGCGGACAGGCTTGCCTGCGTCGCGCCTTTCAGGACGAGCCGATCCAGACCGGGAACGAAGTCGGTGATCTGATCCTGGCCAGCGCCGGCCGCGAAGAAGAAACTGTCCTTGCCGCCATTGCCGGTCAGCAGATCGTTGCCGACACCGCCCGTGATCCAGTCGTCGCCGACGCCGCCTCGGATCGTATCGTTGCCGGCGGCACCGTTGATGGTGGCCTCCGCTGATACGCTGGCTGACGAATCGAGGGTTTCGGCACCGCTGCCGCCCGTGACGGACGTTGCGCCGGCCACGATATCGGTCGGTCCCAGCCACCAGACGCCGTTCAGCATCACCTTGGTGGTGCCGAAGCTAAGCTGGGTTCCCTGCGCCAGGGCCTGAGACGTGATCTGCGCACTGCTGAAACCCTGGATGACGATCCTGTCGATCCCGGGCTGGAAATCGGTCACGCTGTCGGTGCCGGCCTGATTGGCGAACACGAAGGTGTCGGCGCCCGCACCGCCGGTCAACGTATCGTTGCCCCGACCGCCATCCAGACGATCGTCGGTCGCGCCGCCGATCAGCGTGTTCGCGGCAGTGGTGCCAGCAAGCACACGCATCGTTCGGGCCGTCGGAATGGACGGCGGGAGGTCGCGATACTGCCACGCGCGGATGTAATCGAGCTCAAACCTCGCCGAGGAAACGCCATCCGCCGGTCCGGGCCAGGCCGAACTGTCCCCGACCGCGAGGCTGGCGATCATGTACATGGGGCCGTTCATGTCGGACGGCGTCGGCGTGGCAAACACCTCCCGCCCGTCGATGTAGAAGCGCAGCATGTCGGGTCGCCAACTCACGCCATAGGCATGAAACGCGGTGGACAGATCGTCGATATAGTGGGCGGCACTCGCTTCGGCATAGACGTTGCCGGCTACCGACAGGGCGGAGTTGGTGACCAGGTTCGTCTGTGAACTCGCGGCTTCCATGATGTCGATTTCCGGCGGCCAGGAGCCGTCGGCGCGGATCATCCAGAACGCTGGCCAGAAGCCCTGCCCCGCCGGCAATTTCGCCGAGGCTTCGAAATATCCGTACAACTGGCTGAACGATGTGCGGGTCGTGATGATGCCGGACGTATATGCCATCCCCTGGGGCAATTCGGTCGTCGCTGGCGCGGCGGTGATGCGCAGCGTCGCGCCGTTGGCGGTGAAGGGATTGATACCGGTCGAACTGTCGGAATAATATTGGCTTTCCGGGCTCCCGGGGGCCAGGGTTCGCGTGGCGATCCCGGGCCATAATTCATAGGCGGTCTGCCAGACCGCCCCGCCCGCCGCATCCAGCCCGGTGGCCGAGGATCGGAAGCCCGTGAACTCCTCGCCGAAGGTCTGGCGCATGGCACCGACATTCGGCGCAAATTTGAAATCGCCGCCGGTGAAATCGGCAATCGCGTGGCCGCGGAAGGTGATGCTCTCGGCCGACCCGAGATCGAGCACGACATCCCCGCCGACCTGCGTCATCGCCGCCCGGATGGTGGCGATGTCGGTGAATTGCGAGAGGGTCGCGTTGAAGCTGACGATGTCGAGCCCGGTCTGGAAATCGGCGATCGCGTCCTTTCCGGCGCCGCGGGCGAACAGGAAGCGATCGGCGCCGGCGCCGCCGATCAGCACGTCGTTGCCGGCGCCGCCGTCGATGGATTGCGCCCCATCCTCTCCGGCGATGATGTTGTTCTGCGCGTTGCCGATGCCGATGGCGCCGTCGCTGGACACAACCAGGTTTTCGACATTGTTCGCGAGGACGGTACGCCAGTCATAGGCGACCACCGTGTCGATGCCCTGGCCCGCGGCTTCCGTTACGAGGTCGGCGCTGTCCCAGAGATAGTAGGTGTCATCGCCCAATCCGCCCAGCAACGCGATGCCGCCCCCGTAGCTGATGAACGCATCGTTCTGGTTGCTACCGGCGAAGGTCGAACCGACGCCGAACGCAAACACGAGATTGACCGGCGCCCCGGACACGGACAGCCAGGCACCAAGAGCGTTCTGCTGCCTGACCGAAGGCAGAGCCATGTGTTTCGATCCTTCGCGATAGGATGATGCCGGGCGGGTGGGACCTATTGACCACCGAAGGGTAAAGAAATCGTTATGCGGATCGGGTCATGGCGGGCCGGTCGCATTGAGCGGCTTTCACCCTGTCTCCGCATTCCGCCCAGGCAGACTGGGCTAGAGCGGTTTCGCGCTGACTGGAAACGGCAAACCGCTCTAGTGCCCCCCGTCATTGATTTTGTGGCGAACCTCTGACTCGCTCCTCCCGGAAAAAGCGGGAGATGAGTCGTGACCACGCAACAAAGTGCCGTAAAGAAATACGTCGTGAAGCTCAGCGATGAAGAGCGTGCACAGCTCA
>CAMATI010000191.1 GCA_945861095.1 Asaia bogorensis
AAGATTCCAGGGGCGGTCGACTGTATATCAGGGGTTTTCCGTAGTCGTTACGGTATATGGTGGAAAAAACGCTAAAGATGGGTTACACGGACGGTCAAACGTCCGTGTAAGGCCCTATCCTCAAGCCACCAATGGTCCGGGTTCCAAGGGCCGTCGCCCTTGGCGGGTCCAGGGCAGAGCCCTGGTCGGGGTCCCCAAGGGCCATTGGGGCGAAAGCCCCGCCCTACTCCGCCGCCGCCACCATCCGTCCCCGAGGCGTCACCCGCAGCACCAGCAAAGACGCAGCCAGGCACGCGATCCCACTGACCAGGAACGCCAGCAGGTAACTCCCCGCCGCATCGCGCACCAGCCCGCCGCCATACGCCGCCAGCGCGCCACCCACCTGATGGGCGGCAAAGATCCACGACAGGATCACCGGCGTGTCGCGCCTCCCAAACACCTCATTGGTCAATGCAAACGTCGCGGGCCCGGTCGCGACCCAGTCCAGCCCGTAGAACACCGCGAAGATACCCAGGCTGATCGGATCGAAGCTGGTGAACGGGATCACCACCAGCGACAGCCCGCGCAGGCCGTAATACCAGAACAACAACACCCGCGGGCTGTACCGGTCGCACAACCAGCCCGACCCCGCGGCCCCCACCAGGCTGAACACGCCGATGATCGCCAGAATCGAGGCGCCATTGATCTCGGTGATCCCATTATCCACGCAATAGGCGATCATATGCGTGTTGATCAGCCCGTTGGTGGAAAACCCGCAAATCCCGAAAGTAAGGCACAACAGCCAGAAATCCATCGATCGGGATGCCCGCGCCAACGACCCGAACGCCACCGCGAACAGATTGCCGCCAGCCGCCTGCTCCGGCGCCTGGATGGTGGTCGCGCCATAGGCCGGCATGCCGATCTGAGCCGGAGATTCCGGCAGCAACAGCCAAACCAGCGGCAAGATGCTGGCGATGGTCACCGCCACCCCAACCGATACGCCCTGCCATCCATATTTTTCCGCCGCCAGGGCCAAAAGAGGCAGAAAAATCAACTGCCCCGCCGCATTGGCCGACGTAATCAGTCCCATCGCAAATCCCGTCCGCTCGGCGAACCAGCGATTGGCCACCGCGCCGGCGATGCCGACCGCGCTGCCGCCCGCACCGATCCCGACCATCACGCCCCAGGTCAGGAACAACTGCCAAGGCTCCGTCATGAAGGTCGAAAGCGCCGTGGCCGCCATCAGGATCGCCAGGCACCCCAGGATGGTGCGCTTCAGGCCGACGATCTGCATCAGCCCGGTCAGGAACGGCCCGATCAGCCCCATCAGGATGATGTTGACGGAAATCGCCCCGGAAATCGTCGCCGTGTCCCAGCCAAACGCCCGCTGCATCGGCACGATCATCACGCCGGGCGCGGCGCGGACCGCGACCCCGGCCAGGGTGGCGACGAACACGGTACCCAGCACGATCCAGGCGTAGTGGATCCGGCCGGAGGACAATCTGGCCAGACGGGACGAAATCATGCGGGAGTCCTTCTCGATCGTGCGCGTTCCATAGGATGATTGCAGCGATTTCGCACTTGCACAATCGGCATGGCAGCCGTCGACGCGTGACCGCGCCACGACCGACCGCCCCAGGCACGGGGCATCCGCGTACCAGCCACCCGGCCTGCCGCGTGGATTGCCGAACCGCGCGAAAACCTGCTTGATGGCGGCCAGAACAGTCGCCACGCTCTGCGTCGAAGCGGACGGATACCGCGACCGCAACACAAGCACCAAGAAGCGTGAGAGAGAAACATGCCATCCCACGATATCGTCATCAAGAACGGGCTGATCTTCGATGGCGCCCGCGTGCCGCGCTATCGCGGCGATATTGGCATCCGGGACGGCGTGATCGCCGAGATCGGACATATCCCCGACACCGGTTCGGCCCGGGTCATCGACGCCACCGGCCTGCATGTCGCGCCTGGCTTCATCGACCTGCACACCCATTACGACGCGCAACTGTTCTGGGATCCGTATTGCACCCTGTCTGGCTGGCACGGCGTGACATCTGTCGTGATCGGCAATTGCGGCTTCGGTTTCGCCCCCGTGGCGCCCGAAATGCGCGAACGGGCCATGCTCAGCATGACGCGGGTGGAGGCCATCCCGTTCGCCTCCATGCAGCAGGGCATGCCGTGGGATTGGGTCAGCTTCCCGGACTATCTCGACAGTGTGGAACGCACGCCGAAAGCCATCAACATCCTGCCCTATGTCCCGATCGCCCCGTTGCTGATCGAGGTGCTGGGATTCGACGACGCCAAGGCGGGCCGCATGCCGACCGAGGCCGAACACCAGCGGTTATGCGCCCTGTTCGAGCAGGCGCTGGACGCCGGCGCCTGCGGCTGGTCGGCGCAGCGCCTGCACCCGGACGGCCCCTCGGCCGTGCAACTGGACTACGACGGCACCGCGATGGTGACGGATGTCATGCACGATGAAACCTGTGAGGAACTGGCCAAGGTCCTGGGCAAGCGCAACGCCGGCTTCATGCAGATGACGATCTCCACCGGCAGCTATCAGCACGACCGCACGCATATGGAGACGTTGTCGAAACTGTCCGGCCGGCCGCTGCTGTGGAACGTCGTGCAGGCCTACGACCACAAGCCGGAAGTGCATCGGGAAGGCCTCAAATGGCTCGCCCGCTGCCGGGAGGCCGGGATTCGCGTCTATGGCCAGGGCCTGACCACCGATGCCGGTTTCTCGTTCACGTTTGAGGACTGGAACCTCTGGGACGATCGTCCCGCGTGGCGGGAAGCGACCCTGGGGACCGTCGCCGAACGGCTGGCGAAACTGTCCGACCCGGAACGCCGACCCGCCTTGCGCTCTCAGGTGCCGCTGACCGTCACCGGCCCGATCGCGGGCATCGTCGTCGCTGGCCCGCGCACCAAGGAAACCGAGCGCTGGCGCGACCACACGATCGGGCAGGTCGCCGAAGCCCTCGGCAAGCACCCGGTGGACGCGATGCTGGACCTCGCCGTCGCGGACGGGTTGGCCACCGACTTCTTTGCCGCGCCGCCGAATGTACGGGTCGACTACCTGAAGGAAATCCTCGACGACCCCTATGTGCTGCTGGGCGTTTCCGATGGCGGGGCGCACACGAAGTTTCTGACCGCCGGGCGCTATCCGACCGAGACCCTGGTCAAGCTGGTGCGCGAACATGGATTGCTGAGCCTGGAGGAAGCCCATTGGCGGCTATCCGCGCTGCCCGCCATGCTGGCAGGCTTCGACAATCGCGGCGTCATCAAGCGGGGCGCGCCGGCCGACATCGTGATCTACGACTACGAGACCCTGGCGGTACTCCCCAGCGAAGTGGTGCACGACCTGCCGGGTGGGGAATGGCGGCGGATCCAGCGGGCGCAAGGCTACCGCTACATCCTGGTCAACGGCCAGGTGACGATCGAGAACGATCGCGAAACCAACACCTTCTCCGGCAAGCTGCTGCGCCATGGCGACGGATCGCTGGCGCGGACTGGGTCTCTCGCGGGGGCCGGGTCTCTCGTGGGGGCTGGGTCTCTCGCGGGGGCTGGGCCCCTCGCGGGGGCCGGGCCCCTCGCGGGCTGATATGGGGACTGACAGCCCAGGCCGTGATGGCCTCAACGAGGCGCTGGCCGGTCAGGCCGCCGGTCTGACCGTCGGTGGTCTGCTCGCGCACCAGGTGCGGCTGCGTCCCGACCATCCGGCGGTCGAGGATGGGCCGCGGCACCTGACCTTCGCCGCGTTCAACGCCCGGGTGAACCAACTGGCTCATGTCCTGCTCGGCTTGGGCATCGGGCGCGGCGACCGGGTCGCGATCCTGTCGGAGAACCGGCTGGAATACCTGGAACTGCTGTTTGCCGCCGGAAAGATCGGTGCGATCGTGGCCGCGCTGAACTGGCGCCTGTCAGACCCGGAATTGCGCCATTGCATCGGCCTGGTGTCGCCGAGAGCGATCCTGCTCGCGCCGGCCTACGCGGCCACGATGCAACGGCTGGCCATCGACGCCGGAACGGTCATCGCCATCGGCGACGACTACGAAGACCGCCTGGCCCGCGCCCCCGATGCCGAACCGCGGTGCCGGGTCGACACCGAAGACGGGCTGATGATCCTTTACACCAGCGGCACGACCGGCATGCCGAAAGGGGCGCTGATCAGCCATCGCGCGCAGGTCGCGCGCATGTTCGCCGCCTGCGTCGATTTCGACCTGACGGCGGGCGACAATTTCGTTGCCTGGGCGCCGATGTACCACATGGCCTCGGCCGAACAATCCATCAGCGTGCTGGGCCGGGGCGGCAAGATCGTCGTGGTGCCCGGCTACGACGTCGACCGGATCATCCATGCCATCGAAACCGTGCCGCAATGGTGGCTGCTGCTGATGCCCGGCATGATCGCCGACATGATCCAGGCGTTGCGCCGCCGCCCGATCGTGCCAGCCCCCATCAAGCTGGCCGGCGCGATGGCCGATCTGGTGCCGCCGCATCAGATCGCCGAGGTCACGTCGCTGCTGCGGACCCCCTATGCCAATACGTTCGGCTCTACGGAAACCGGGCTGCCGCCGTTTTCCGCCGGGCGGATCGCGCCGGGCACGGTGCCGGATCGTCTGTCGAAAATCCCCTGCACCAGTGGCCATTTCCGGCTGGTGGACCCCAACGGCAACGACGTCGCGGATGGCGAACCCGGAGAGGTCGCGTTTCGCGGCCCCACCCTGTTCAGCGGCTATTGGAACGCGCCCGAGACCAACGCGCATGACTTCCGCGGCGGTTGGTTCCATCTGGGCGATGTCTGCCGGCGCAACCCGGACGGCACCGTCGATTTCGTCGACCGGGTCAAATACATGATCAAGTCCGGCGGCGAGAACATCTATCCCGCCGAAATCGAGCGCGTCCTGCTGGCCGATCCCCGCGTGGCCGATGCCGTCGTCGTCCGCCGGAAAGACGCCCATTGGGGGGAAGTGCCCGTCGCCTTCATCGCCCGTCGCGACGACAGCCTGACCGAGGACGACCTGATCCGGCGCTGCCGAGCGGAGCTTGCTGGGTACAAGCGGCCCAAGGATATCCGTTTTATCGCCGCCGACGCGTTGCCTCGTTCGACCACCGGCAAGATCCAGCGGCACGAAGTGGAGAAATGGCTGGCCGAACCATAGGATTTGCCCCTGAACATGACAGCGCGCTGACAGGATTGGCCGCGGCCCCGGGAATGTGCCAAGGTCCCGCCCCAGAAGCGTCCCATTCCACGCAGCAGGAGGAAGTATCTCATGTCCGCCACCACAGCATCCGCCACCACAGCATCCGTTAACGCCGCCGAGTTCAAATTCCTGTCCGGCGTCAAAATCGTCGACTTCACCCAGTTCGAGGCCGGCCCATCCTGCACCGAAGCCCTCGCCTGGCTCGGCGCCGACGTGGTGAAGATCGAGAACCCGAAAATGGGCGATCCCGGCCGCCGTCTCCGCCCCGGCCAGCCGGACAACGATCCGTATTACTTCCACGTCTTCAATGCCAACAAGAAGTCGATCACCGTCAACCTGAAGTCGCCCAAGGGCCTTGACCTGGTCAAGGACATGCTGCGCCAGGCCGATGTGTGCGTGGAAAACTTCGCGCCCGGTGCGATCGAACGCCTCGGCCTGAGCTATGATGTCGTGAAAGCCATCAATCCCGGCATCATCTACTGCCAGGTAAAAGGTTTCGGTGAAGGCAGCCCGTTCGAGAAGAACCTGGCGTTCGACATGATCGCCCAGGCCTGCGGTGGCACATTCAGCGTCACCGGAGAGGCTGATGGTCCGCCGACCCGCCCCGGTATCTCGCTGGGCGACACCGGCACCGGCATGCTGATGGCGATCACGGTGCTGGGTGCGCTGTACAAGCGCCGCGAAACCGGCGAAGGCCACCGCCTGCAAGTCGCGATGCAGGACGCGATCATGCACTACATGCGGATCAACTTCGCGACGCAGGGCCTGACCGGCAAGGCGGCCCAGCGCGGTGGCAGCAAGGTGCCGGGCGTGAACAACGCACCGATGGGCCTGTATCCCTGCGCGCCGGGCGGGCCGAACGATTACGTCTACATCATGACCAGCAGAGCCAATCCGGACCATTGGGACCGGCTGCTGAAACTGATTGGGCGGGAAGACCTGATCGGCGACAAGCGCTATGCCACCCCGGCCGACCGGGTCGCGTTGGAACCGGAAGTCGATGCGGTGATCGCCGCCTGGACCCGCACCCGGTCCAAATATGACGCCATGAAAGCGGTGGGCGAGGCCGGCATTCCCGCCGGCGCGGTGCTGGATACCAACGAACTGAACGACGACGTGACGTTCGAGGAACGCGGCATCATGCAGACCATGATCCATCCGGTGCATCGCCCGTTCAAGATGCCGACCTGGCCGGTGCGCGTCGACGGCAAGCCGCCGGTGCTGAAATCATCTCCGATGCTGGGCGAGCACACGGATTCCGTGCTCAGCGACTGGCTGGGCCTGAACGCGGCGGCGATCGCGGCGTTGAAGGCGGACGGCGCGGTCTAACCGGGGCCGGCGGGTCTCGTTGCTCGGGGTCGGTGCGGCGTCAGGCCCGCCGACCCAGCCGACCCAGCACGCGACGCTATCAGCCACGCGGACGCGGGCGCGCGATCCCGTGATTGCCGGCCGCCAGCCTGCACCAACACCGACAACCTCGGGGATCGTTGCAAGCATTGCCCGGATGCCACGGCACCGCTCAACCTTGCTCCTGGGACCCCGTCGGGCTAGAAGCCGCAACCTTAATCCGCATCAGAAAACGAGCAGTCCCCATGAAACAGCAGGCGAACCTCATTCGCGCCGGCCAGGTGATCGAGCACGACGGTCGCCGTTGGACCGTGCTCAAGCAGCAGATCATCACCCCCGGCAAGGGCGGCGCCTTCATCCAGGTCGAGATGCGCTGCCTGAAATCCGGCAACAAAACCAACGAGCGTTGGCGCACCGCCGATACCGTCGAACGCCTGACGACGGAGCAGAAGGACTACACCTACTCCTACTCCGACGGCACCAACCTGGTTCTGATGGATCCGGAAACCTTCGAGGAAGTGCACATCCCGGCCGATCTGATGGGTGACGCGGCGCCGTTCCTGCAGGACCAGATGACCGTGGAAGTGGACATGGTGGAAGGCGAGCCGGTGGCGATCCATCTGCCGCAGACCGTCGTCCTGGAAGTGGTGGAAGCCGATCCGGTGGTCAAAGGCCAGACCGCGTCGTCCTCCTACAAGCCGGCCAAACTGTCGAACGGCGTCAAGACCATGGTCCCGCCCTTCATCGAAGCCGGCGAACGCATCGTGGTCCGTACCGAGGATTCCACCTACATGGAGCGGGCAAAGGGCTGAGGGACAACCCCGCATGGCCCTGCGTCTTTCCCCCCATGTGACCGTGATGGCGAATGCCGCGCAGAAGGCGTCCAAACGCCTGCTGCGCGATTTCGCCGAGGTCGAGCAGTTGCAGGTCAGCATCAAGGGACCGTCCGACTTCGTGTCCCAGGCCGATCTGCGCGCCGAACAGACCCTGAAGGAAGAACTGACCAAGGCTCGCCCCGGCTATTCGTTCCTGATGGAGGAATCCGGCGCCTCCGGGTCCGACAACTGGACCTGGCGCTGGGTGGTGGATCCGTTGGACGGCACCACCAACTTCCTGCACGGCATGCCGCATTGGGCGATCAGTATCGCGCTGGAACGGCGGTTGCCGACAGGTGCATCCGAACTGGCTGCCGCGCTGATCTACGCGCCGGCCACCGATGAGATGTTCTGGGCCGAAAAAGGCGCCGGGGCCTTCGTCAATGAGCGTCGTCTGCGGGTGTCCGCGCGCCGCGACATGTCGGAAGCGGTGTTCGCCACCGGCATTCCGTTCGGAGCGGTCTCCGCGCCGCGCCGGCAGGCATTCAGTCGGACCCTTTCTACGTTGATGCCGCAGGTCGCCGGCATCCGCCGCTTCGGCGCGGCGGCGTTGGACCTGGCCTGGGTCGCCGCCGGACGTTTCGACGGCTATTGGGAGCTTGGCATCAAGCCGTGGGACATCGCGGCGGGTATGCTGCTGGTGCGCGAAGCCGGTGGCTATGCGACCGACACGGGTGATGGAGACCCGCGCGACACCGCCGCCATCGTCGCCGCCAACCCGCATCTGCACCCGAAATTGCGCGCCGCGGTGATCGAGGGCATGCAGCCCCCCGCGCGACCCCTTGGCCCGGCGCTGGGGCCGAATGGCGGACCGGTCCTGGCCGGCCCCTGAAAGCGACGATCTCAAGCGGCTCCGACGGCGGTTGCCCATGGCAGCCGTTCGAGTGGCGCGTAACCCCCGCTGGTTCCGGCCACATCGCCGCAAGAAGGCCCCGCCGCCAATGTCACGCGTCATTGATTGAGAAATACGAAGCGGTCCGCTAATCTCCCCGGACATGCACCCTTCCATCATCCTTGCGCTGGCGTTGGCCCTGTCGGCCGCGCCTGCCGTTGCACAGGTCACGATCGACCTGCGCGCCCTCGACCCCCTGCCGAGGCCAGGCTCGACGCCGGTCCGCCCGCCCCCCACGCCTGTTCCGCGTCCGGCCCCGATCCCGCGCCCGCCGCAACCGGTCACGGCGCAACCCGCCAATCCGCCCGCGGATACGCCGGCCATGGCCACGCCGGCCCCCGTGGCATCGGCCCCCGTCGCATCGACACCCGCCGCATCGACCCCCGTTGCACCGGCACCCGTCGCATCAGCCCCCGTCGCATCGTCATCGGCCACATCGACCCCGGGTCCGTCATCCACGACGACTTCGCTACCAGCCGCCGCATCCCCGCCCGCCGCGGCGCCAAGGGGACCATCTCCAGCGGGAGCATCTCAGGTCACGTTGCCGATCATTACCCCACCCGCGGCCGATATCCCACCGGTGGCGGGTCAGGCGGCACCGGCATCGTCCTCCGGCGCGCCATCCGCGCCCGCCCCGGCCGACCTGCGGCTGGCCTTCCCCGCGGGCGGGACCGATCTCAACGCCGACGCCACCGCCGCGATCAAGCGGTTCGCCGGCGCGGCGGCGGCCAGCGATGCCGCCAGCTTCAACGTCGTCGCCTACGCCGCCGGCAAGCCCGAAGACCCGTCCACCGCGCGCCGCCTCTCGCTTTCCCGCGCGCTCGCCGTCCGTTCCGCGCTCATGGCCGAAGGCGTGACGTCCAGCCGCATCTATGTCCGGGCGCTGGGATCCCAGGCCGCGGGGGGGCCGCCCGACAGGGTCGATGTCAGTGCCCTCGGCGGCAACGCCGCCCCCGGTAGCACCGGGGGCGCCGCGCGATGACCAATCCCGCCGCCTATCTGATCCGGATGGCGGTGTTCCTGGCGGTTGTGATCGGCGTGACCGGATTGCTCGCGCCCGTGCTGATCACGGCGTTCGATAGCAACCCGCTGCTCAATGGCCTGATCTTTCTGATCCTGCTGCTGGGGATCGGGTGGAACCTGCGCCAGGTGATCCGCCTGAAGCCGGAAGTGACCTGGCTGGAAACCTACCAGACCAACCGGTCCCGCCTGTCCGTCATACCGCCACCCCGGCTGCTGGCCCCCATGGCCAACATGCTGGCCGGCCGAACCAGCCACGGGCGAGACGGCGATACCGGCCGCTTCACCCTGTCCACCACCGCCATGCGCAGCCTGCTCGACGGCATCGCCTCCCGCCTCGACGAAAGCCGCGAACTCTCCCGCTACATGACCGGCCTCCTCATCTTCCTCGGTCTGCTCGGCACATTCTGGGGGCTGCTGAACACCGTCGGGGCGGTTTCCGAGGTCATCGGCGGCATGTCCACCGGCGCCGGCGACATCGAACACATGTTCGAACAGCTCAAGTCCGGCCTGACCAAGCCGCTGGCCGGCATGGGCACCGCGTTTTCCGCCAGCATGTTCGGCCTGGCCGGCGCGCTGGTGCTGGGCTTCCTGGACCTGACCGCCGGCCAGGCCCAGAACCGGTTTTTCAACGAATTGGAGGAATGGCTCGCCGGCCTGACCCGCCTGTCTTCCGGCGCCCTGTCGGAAGGCGACGGATCGGTGCCGGTCTACGTCCAGGCGCTGCTGGAACAGACGGCCGAGAACATGGAAGGCCTGCAACGCACCATGAGCCGCGGCGAGGAAGCCCGGATCCAGGCCAGCCAGGCCATCATCACCCTGAACGAGCGGATCAGCGCGCTGACCGATACGATGCGCGTCAATCAGCAGGTCATGCTGCGGATCGCGGAAACCCATGCGTCCCTGGCGCCGGCATTGCACCGGCTGGTCGATATGCAGGGCGGCGACGACGTGGCGCGCACCCATCTGCGCAATATAGAACTCTTTTTGCAACGTCTGCTGATGGAGAACGAAGCAGGCCGAGCGCAGGCGACCGCGGATTTGCGGGGCGATTTGAGGCTGTTGACGCGTACTGTGGCGGCGCTGGCCGAGGAGCCCAGGTAACCGTCATGGCCATGCGCGTCCGCCGCAACGGGGGCAACGGGCTGGACGCCTGGCCCGGCTATGTCGATGCGCTGTCCACCCTGCTGATGGTCATCATCTTCGTGCTGCTGGTCTTCGTGCTGGCGCAGGGGTTTTTGTCCGCCGCCCTGTCCGGGCGCAACGAGGCGCTGGAAAGCGCCCGTCGGGAACTCAACGAACTGCGCGGCGCGCTGTCTTTGGAGCAGACCCGGTCGGTGGAATTGCAGGATTCCGTCACGCGGCTGAAAACCGACCTCGACGGATCGGTGGTGGCGCGGGCCAGCCTGGCGCAGCAACTCGCGGCCTTGCGGGATCGCGCGGCAAGCCTGACCCAGGATCGCGATCGCCTGACCGGGACGGTTGCGGACGCGACCCTGGCATACCAGGCCGCCGTGGTCGCCAACGAACGGCTGCAAACCCAATTGGCGGAAACGATCGGCAGGGTCGAAGCCAGCGTCCGCGAAACCGCGTCGTTGCGCGATCGGCTGGCCGCCGCTGAACAGCAGGTGGACGCGGCCAATCGCCGGCTCGCGGTGTTGGAACCGTTGCAGGGTCAGTTGGCCGTCGCGACCGCGCGGGTCGAGGCCGCCCAGCGCGACACCGCCTCGGTCGAGAGCCGGTTGACCGCCGCACGCGACGACCTATCCGCCGCGCGGGGGACGTTGGAAGCCCTGCAACGCCAGATCGCCGAACTGACCCCGTTGCGCGATCGTCTGGCCGAGACGTCCCGACGCGCTGACCTGTCCGCCCGCGATCTGGACGCCGCGAAGGCGGAACTCGCCCGCACCCTGACCGATCTGGCCGCCGCTCGGCAGCGCCAGGAGGAGATGCGCCGGCAGATGGAGGCGCTCGACCGCAAGGTGCTGGCCGACAAGGCGACGATCGAGGCGAAATTGGCGGACCTGGCGCGCCTGACTGAACAGGCTCGGGCGCTGACGGCGTTGCGCGACGAATTGGAACGCCAGGCGCGGGAATTGCTGGCCCGCGCCAATCAGGAACGCGATCGCCGCGTCACCGCCGAGACCGCCCTGGCCGAACAAACCCGGCTGGGGGAGAGCGCGCGGGCCGAGGTGGCGCTGCTCAATCGCCAGATCGAGGAATTGCGCGCGCAACTCGGTGCCATCGCGCGCGGGTTGGAACTGGCGGAGCAGAAGGGGCGGGAGAAGGACACCACGATCACCGATCTCGGCCAGAAGCTGAACGCCGCGCTGGTCAACAAGGTCGAGGAATTGCAGCAATATCGCAGCGAGTTCTTCGGGCGGCTGCGGACCCTGTTGCAGAACCGTTCCGGCATCCAGGTGGTGGGCGACCGGTTCGTGTTTCAGAGCGAGGTGCTGTTCTCGATCGGCAGCGCCGAACTGACCCAGGCCGGGGTGGCGCAGATGACACCGCTGGCGATCACCATCAAGGAAATCGCCGCCGAGATTCCGCCCGATGTGCGGTGGCTGCTGCGGGTCGACGGGCACACCGACCCTCTGCCGGTCACCCGGGGCGGGTATTTCGCATCCAACTGGGAATTGTCGGTGGCGCGGGCGATCACGGTGGTGAAGCTGCTGATTTCGTTTGGGGTTCCGGCGGATCGGCTGGCGGCAACCGGGTTTGGCGAGTTCCAGCCGTTCGGGCCGGGGGATACGCCGGATGCGTATGCTCGCAGCCGGCGGATCGAATTGCGGCTGACCGACCGGTAGGACGCCCGGTTGCGAACCGGGGCCCCGCGGATGTCGCCGGGGGAGGGGCCTTCAATGGAAGAACACCGCCGCCAGCATCAGGCCGAGATAGACCCCGGGCATGACATCGTGCCGGTGCAGCAGATGGGCCAGGAACCCGGTCGCGTAGAGCGCCGCCGCGACGGGCAGGGTTGGGATCGCGACCAGGGCCAGTCCCAGATACACAAACGGCATGGCCGCGTGCAGGCGCAGCAGATGGGCCAGGCAGCCTGCCGCATAGAGTGGCGCGGCTAAGGGGATGTGCTGGATCGCGACCAGCAATGACAGGATGATAGTGCGGATTTCCTCCGGGGAGGGCACGGCTGCGGGGTCGAACATGGGGGGCTCCCTTCAACAGGTGAGCCCTTCGAATTAGAGTAGGGAATAACCTCATGACTCCCCTCATTTTCGACTCCTGCATTACTATGCCCAAGCAGGCACGACTCTCCTGGACACCGCTTTTTGTATCAGGCTGGGTTACGTGACTCGAGGTATGACCCGGTCAGTTGGGCCAGCTTCCCGTTGCAGGTGGCGG
>CAMATI010000192.1 GCA_945861095.1 Asaia bogorensis
GAGTGGGGCGCCGAGACCTATGCCGCCTTCCGCTCTGTCGTCAGCACGGCGAAAGCCAATCGCGCTTCGGTGTTGGACACCATTCGCTTCGTGCTCGCGGTCAAACTACCCGCCGAGCCGATCGCAGGGGTGGGGTGAGCAATTACGAACGAACGCCACGTCGATACGTCGCTGGTCGGTCTGAACATCGATCGACGGCAATTGGAGATCTGCCGATCCATCGCACCGCGCGCTTGCAATCGATTGAGCCTGGTGGAAGCCGATGCCTGTGCCTTGCCGTTCGGGCGTGGGGTTTTCGATGTCGTGGTCGCGGTGGAAGCGATGTTCCACTTCCCGACCCGTCGGGGCTTCCTGGCCGAAGCCGCGCGGGTGCTGCGCCGGGGCGGTGTCCTGCTGATCACGGATATCCTTCTGCACCGTCCCACCGGTTCGCCACCCTGGCCAACGGAGGCTATGCAAGCCGTCATCCGCCGCGATTACGGCCCCTGGCCGGCCGTGTGGTTGGAAGCCGCCGATCTGGCGTCGATGGCTCAAGAGTGCGGCCTGCTAGTAACAATCGACGAAGATTGGAGCCAGGCGACCTTGCCGACCTATCGGATCGTCTCGCCGGATGCGTTCCCGGAACGACGGGCCCGACCCGATGCCGGTGCCGTGTTCCGGTGGTTGCACACGCACGGTTTTCTCACCTACCGCATGCTGGCCTTGCGATCGGACGGATAAGTCGGACAACCCGACGCGCGGACACCGGGGACTTGCCGCGGATGGCGCGCCTGGGCCAATCGTTGCTGGAGGCATCCAGTCGTTCGCAAGGGCCTCACACGCCAGGCGCCGAGGACCACGGTGGGGCACAGTCCGGCTGCCGTACGTGTCCCATTGACGAAGGTCGGTCCGTGATCTGACCCGCCGAAGCCGCACGCGAGTTGAGATTTCGGACCATCGGCGTAAGCTGTTTCCGATGGACGTCCCGGCCTTTGACGGACGCGGGATAACACTCGCGCTCGCCACCGGCAGGCCTGTCCCAGGACAACAGGAGAGGAAACCAATATGGCTCTGATCGGGGATTCGAAAGGCGAATTTGGCGGCATCGTCTACCGCAACGACGCGGACCTGGCGGCCTGGCTGGCCAAGCGCCCCACGGAGGCGGCGCTGGAGCCGGATTTGCCGATCATCGATCCGCACCATCATTTCTGGGATACGCCCCATCGCGGCCAGTATTTCCTGCCCCATCTGCTGGCCGATATCGGCGGTGGGCACAACATCGTTTCCACCGTCTTCTTGGAATGCCAGGCGATGTACCGCAAGGGCGGCGTGCCAGAGATGGCCCCCGTCGGCGAGGTCGAATTCGTCAACGGCATCGCCGCCATGAGCGCATCCGGCAATTACGGTCCATGCCGCGTCGCCGAGGCGATCATCGGCCATGCGGATCTGACCCTGGGCGCGCGCGTGCGTGATGTGCTGGAAGCACAGATGGCGGTCGGCGGCGGACGCTTCCGCGGCATTCGTTACGGCGTGTCGTGGGATGCTCATCCCTCGATCCAGAATTTCGTTTCGCGCGTCATTCCGCCGCATATCGTGCTGGACAAGACCTTCCGTGAAGGCTTTGCCCAGTTGGGCAGGCTCGGTCTCAGTTTCGAGTCCTGGCAGTATCATCCGCAACTGCCCGACGCGATCGACCTGGCGCGCGCGTTCCCGGATACCACCATCATCCTGAACCATGTTGGCGGCGTGCTGGGGGTTGGTCCCTATTCCGGCCAGCGGCAGGAAATTCTGGCAGGTTGGCGCAAGAACATCGCCGAGCTGGCCAGGTGCCCGAACGTCAATGTCAAGCTGGGCGGGATCGGCATGACGTCCTTCGGGTTCAACTTCCACGAACAGGATTTGCCACCCTCGTCCGAGGACCTGGCGTCCGCATGGCGTCAGTATATCGAGCCGTGCATCGAATCCTTCGGGGTAGAACGCTGCATGTTCGAAAGCAATTTCCCACCCGACAAGCAGTCCGGCGGCTATACGGAACTGTGGAATGCGTTCAAGCGCATTACGACCAATGCGTCCGCCGCCGAGAAGAAAGCGCTCTACAGCGGAACCGCGGCGCGGGTGTATCGCCTGATCGCACCCTGATCGCGGGACATGACGGCGGCCGTGGCGGATTGTCCGCTACGGCCCCGGCGCTGGCCGGCACAGTCCGAAACTCCTGATCACCGCCGGACCGGCGAAGGTTGACGCTGCCGGATTCAGGCCCACACTCTCGGTACAGGACAGAGAACCGAGGAATGCCGATGGATAGCGTCGCCCCCGCAAGGATTAGCGCCAATGGGGTTGCCCCGATTGGGATGGTCCCTCCGGGGCTAACCGCCAGCGCGCCGGATCGGGCGCGCATCCTGCAACCCTTGCTGGACGCGCATGGCGCGGAGATCGACCGGCTGCGGGAGCTGACCCCGGACGTCGTTGATGCGCTGGTCGAACAGGACATGTTGCGCCTGCTGCTGCCGAAAAGCCTGGGGGGCCAGGAAATCCACCTGCTGGACTTTTGCCGCGCCACGGAAGCCATCGCCTGGGGCGATGCCAGCGCCGGCTGGTTCGTCAACCAGTCCAATGTGTCGGCCGCGTCGTCGGCCGCCGCGATGTCGCATGCGGCCGCGGCAGCGATCTTCGACGGGCCGCGCACGGGTCTGGCCTGGGGATCCAAGCACAATAACAGCACCTGCTTTCGCGTCGAGGGCGGCTATCGGCTGACCGGCACCTGGGGCTTTGCCAGTGGCAGCCGCCACACCAGGTGGATCGGGGCACATAGTTCGGTGCGCAACCTGGACGGGTCCGTGCATATGCGCCATGGCCGCCCAGACGAGCGCAGCTTCCTGTTCCCGCGGGATAAAGCCACCATCATCGACGACTGGCATGTGCTGGGCCTGCGCGGTACCGGCAGCGACACCTACGCCGTGAAAGACCTGTTCGTGCCGGACGACCATGCGCCGGCGCGCGATGCACCGGAGGAATGGCGGGAAACCGGGCCGCTGTATCCGATCCTGTCCACTCTGCTGTACGCTGTCGGTTTCTGTGGCGTAACGCTCGGGCTGGCGCGCCGGATGCTGGAAACCTACACCGCCCTGGCACGCGGGCGGCACAGCAAGGCATCGCCTACCGCGATGATCAACAACAATGCGGTGCAACGGGAAATCGGCCTTTTGGAGGCGCGACTGTCGGCCGCCCGCGCCTTCGTGCACGAGGCGGTGTGCCAGGTCTACGACGCATCCGCCGCCGGGCGGCTGGACGTCGATCTGCGCATGCGCCTGCGGTTAGCGACGACGCATGGGATGAACGAGGCGACCGAGGTGTCCATCGCCTGCTATCGCGGCGCCGGCACCGGGGCCATTCTGGACGCGGCCCCGTTCGAGCGGCGGTTCCGCGATGCCATGAGTGCCAGCCAGCACCTGCAAGCGATGCCGGCGCTGATCGAGATGGTCGGCCGGCACATCATCGGGTCCGACAACGTCGTGCAGTATATCTGAGGTCAGGGACCTTGCCCCGGGTTGGCGGGCCAGCCCGGGGCAATTTATGTCGAACCCGAACAGCTACACGTTGGAAATTCGCTCCCAGGTGAGTTCCCGATGCTCCACCACCCCACCGATCGTGCGCGGCGGCGGTTGCAGGATCATCAACCCGTTCTCGAACCGCACGCCACGCGGCTGGTCGGTGCCGATCCGGCTGGGGTCGGGCGCAGCGTCGACATGGGTGACCAGTTTGGTGCCGTCGAAGCTGAAGGTGCCGGAATAGCCGCTGTATTCGCGCTTTTCGCCGGCCGGGATGTCCTTCCGTCCGTCGATCATCATCACCGACATGCGGCCATCGGCGCCGACGACGATGCGGCCCATGCCCTGCCCGTCATAGGGCGCGCGCAATTCCTTCCCATCGGCATCGCGTGACACGGCACGCACGAAACGCCAGGTTCCAACGATATCGGGCATGGACATATCCTTCCTCATTTTGTCTTACGGCAAAGCCGGTCCCCCCCACAGTGCCGGGTTCCCGGCCACGGTCAAGCCGCAAGCCCCGCCATCGCCCCGACCATCACCCGTGCCGCCGCCCCCCAGATCGTTCGCCCCGGGTGCGGCCGCTGGCGCTAGCGCCCCTCAAACCGCGCCGTACGCTTCTGCAACCGCGCCTGCAGGCCTTCCCGTGCGTCCTGGCTTTTCATCGTTGCCTGGACCAACGCGTCCACGTCCTCATGCGGGATTGTGTCGCGGAAATCGAGCTGGCGCACGGTCAGCGCCTTCATCGCCTTCAGCGACAACGGCGCATTGGCGGCAAGGCGCTCGATCACCGTGCTGGCCTCGGCTTCCAGGCGATCCGCCGGCACGCATCGCGCGATCAGGCCCAGCGCGTGCAGCTTGGTGGCTGGCAGGGGATCGCCGAGCAGCAGCATTTCGCGGGTGATGACGGGGCCGAGGACTTCCATGAGTTTCTTGGCGAGGAACCAGTTCGGCGCGAGGCCAACCTGCGCCAAGGACATACCGAAACGGGCGATCTCACTGGCAACGACAAGATCGCAATGCAGCGCCAACTCGTTGCCACCGGCGATCGCATCGCCCTGCACGACGGCGACGACCGGCAGCGGGCACAATTCGATGGCCCGCAGCATGATCTCAATGCCGCTGGCCTGGCCGGTGCCGGCGGTTTCCCGCCGTTGCGCCATGTCCAGTCCGGCGCAAAACACCGGCCCCTTGCCGCGAATGACGAGCACCCGGTCGTCATCCGCGACTGGCGCGCGCAGCACGTCGATCATCTCTTGCAGCAATTCGGTGTCCAGCGCGTTGCGCTTCTCGGGACGGTTCATCCAGACGGTTCTGACCGGACCGTTCTGTTCGATGATGATTTTGCTCATGGTGCTTGCTCCCAGTCGTTGCGGGTGGCGGCGTCGGTAACGAAACCGGCTCGGGTGGCAGATTTTCCGCATCGGCGGTGGCTTCGCAAGGTGTCGTTGGGTTCTTCGCGCAGCAGGGCGCATCAGGCGGCCAGCCCCGCGCGTGCTGTCTTCAACCGCGCCCACATTTGATCCAAGCGGCGGACTTGCCTAGCATGACCCCAGTTTGACGCTCTGCCTGGGAACCAGCAGGCGGACGCTCCGGTCGAAGGGTTAAGGAAATGCTCAAGCCAATCATGCTGGCCTATCCCGTCATCGCTACGAAAGACGAGGAGGAGCGCGCCGCGCTGCGCCCGATCGGGCGTAATCGCGACCTGTATCACAAGACCATGGAGGGCTTTACCGAGCTGGTGCAGGCCGCCGATGAGATCGGCATGTGGGGCGCGGCGACGCCGGAGCACCATTTCTGGTCGGAAGGCTATGAGGTCACGCCGGCCCCCACCGCCACCAACGCGTTCTGGGCGGCCAAGACCAAGAACATCCATGTCGGGCCGCTGGGCTACGTGATGAGTACGCGTGATCCGATCCGGGTGGCCGAGGAGACGGCCGTGCTCGACCACATGGCGAACGGGCGCACCTTCGTGGGCTTTGCGCGCGGCTACCAGTCTCGCTGGACCAACGTGCTGGGGCAGCACTACGGCGCGCGGGCGACGAAATCGCCGCAGGCCGCGATCTACAACCCGCTGACCGCCAATGCCGGGTTCGCGACCGCCACCACCCAGGAAGACGACATCAACGACGACACCCGCAACCGCATGATCTTCGAAGAGAATATCGAGCTTGTGGTGAAGGCCTGGACCCAGGAAAGCTTCACCCATGATGGGCAGGTCTGGAAGGTGCCGTTCCCCTACGCCGAAGGCATCGGCGATTGGCCGCTGGCCCGCGCCGGCGTGACTCAAAGGCTGGGCGCGCCCGGGGAGGTCGATGAACGTGGCGTGTGGCGGCGGGCCTCGGTCGCGCCGGCACCGTATCAGAACCCGCACCCGAAAGTGTTCGTGTCCGGCTCCGGCAGTCCGGAAACGATCGATTTCTGCGGCAAGCATGGGTTCGTGCCGACCTATTTCGCCTCCATCGATTCCGCGGGGCCGTTGTCGGAGGGGTATCGCAAGACCGCCGCCAAGCACGGCCATCATTACGCCCGGGGGCAAAACCAGTGCCTGGTGCGGTGGATGCAGATCGGGCGGACCGAGGAAGAGGCGATCGAAAAGATCCGCGCCTACGACCTGGATATCTGGAAGAATTTCTATGCGGCGATGGGTCGACGCAAGGTTGAAAATAACGCCTATTTCGAATCGCTGGTGAATTCCGGTCTGTTCGTGTTCGGCACCGTCGAAAGCGTGCGGAAGCAGTTGATCGAGCAGTGGAAGGTGCTGCCGGCCGAACATATCGTGCTGGTCAATCACTATGCCCAGATGCCGAAGGATGCGGTGATCGAAACGCTGGATATCTTCCAGCGGGAAATCAAACCGGCGCTGGACGAAGTGATCCATAGCGAACAAAGGCTGGCCGCCGAGTAGAACGAGCGCGGACACCCGCTCCTTCGAGCCAACCGTCCGCGACCCACGCCCCGATCCACCCCGCCGGCACAGCAGGAGAACGACACGATGTCTCAACCGAGGGCCCTGGAAAACATCCGCGTGGTGGATTTCAGTTGGGTGCGCGCCGGCCCCTGGGCCACCCGCTGGCTGGGTGCGCTCGGTGCCGAAATCATCAAGATCGAGTGGCCGGAAACCGAACGCGGCCGATTGCCGAGTTCGACCACGCCGCAAGGCATGGACGTCAATCTGAACACGTCCGGCAATTTCAGCGACACCAACGTCAACAAGAAAAGTCTCAGCCTTAACGTGCGCAGCGCCAAGGGGCTGGAAATCGTGAAGCGGCTGATCGCCATCTCCGACATAGTGATCGAGAATTTCAGCTCCCGGGTGTTGCAGAACTGGGGCCTCGGCTACCAGGAGATGTGCAAGATCAAGCCGGATATCGTCTATGTGTCGATGTCCGGTTATGGCCATACCGGGCGCAATCACACCTACACCACGTTCGGTCCGGTGGCGCAGGCGGTGGCGGGTCTGACGCATCTGTCCGGCCTGCCGGACCAGCCGCCGGCCGGGTGGGGCTGGTCCTATATGGACGATACCGGTGGCATGTACGGCGCGATGTGCGCCCTGACCGGTCTTTACCATCGCAACATGACCGGGCGCGGCCAGCATATCGACCAGGCCCAAATGGTCTCCAGCGTGCCCCTGAATGGGCCGGCCTTGCTGGATTTCACCGCGAACGGGCGCGGCTCCAAGCGGGCGGGATTTCCTCCCGGCAATCGGGCGCATTGGCCGGGAACGCCCTTGGTCAACAACTACCGCGGCCCGACGGTCGCGCCGCACAACGCCTATCGCACGCATCCCGGCGGTTACAACGATTGGTGCGTGATCGTCTGTCACTCCGATGACGAATGGAGCCGACTGGTGGGGGTCATGGGATCCCCGCCCTGGGCCGCATCGGACAAATTCGCCACCGTCGCGGGACGCTTGCAACACCAGGACGAACTCGACGCGCAGATCGAAGCCTGGAGCCTGACATTGGGGAAATACGCACTGACCGAACTCTGCCAGAGCCACGGCGTGGGTGCCCTTCCCGTGCAAAGCGCCGAGGACCGGGTCGAACACGACCCGCAGCTTCGCCACCGCGACATGTATTTGCCCATGCCGCACCCGGCGCTGGGCGTCCACAAGGTCCAGAATGCCCCGTTCAAGCTGTCGGAAACCCCGGCCGTCAACCATCTGCCAAGCCCGCTGATCGGTCAGCACACGCAAGAGATCGTGGAGAGTCTGCTGGGCTACGGGCACGACGAACTCCGCGCCGGTTTCGATGACGGCACGTTCTGGCCCACCAAACGAGCGCGCTTTCCCTACCAGGAGGACATGCTCCGATGAGCGACGCACAGATCGGACAAGGCCCGCTGACCGGCCTGCGAATCCTCGAACTTTCCGACGAAAAAGGCCAATTCTGCGGCAAGCTGTTCGGCGATCTCGGCGCCGACGTGATCAAGATCGAGCCCCCGGACGGGGAGCGGAACCGCCATGTCGGGCCGTTTCTCGATGACATTCCGCATCCGGAGCGCAGCCTGTCGTTTTGGTACTACAACACCTCGAAGCGCGGCATCACGCTCAATCTGCAAACCGCGGATGGGCGGGCGCTGTTTCGTCGTCTGGCGGCAACGGCGGATGTCATCCTGGAAACGTTCCGGCCGGGCTACCTGGCGTCCCTGGGGCTGGATTTCGATTCGCTGCGGGCGGAGAATCCCGGGCTGATCCTGTGCTCCCTGACCCCGTTCGGGCAGACCGGACCGTGGCGGGATTACCTGTCTTCCGACCTGCTGCACATGGCGGCGGGCGGCGAAATGGCCTCCTGCGGCTATGACGAAGCGGATGTGCCGAACGCGCCGCCCATCGCTCCGGGTGGCGGCAACGCGTGGCACATGGGGTGTCACTACGCTTACATGGCGATCATGGCGGCGCTGGTGTTCCGCACGGTCTCGGGCCAGGGCCAGTATATCGACGTATCGATCCACGAGGCCTGCGCCCTGACGACGGAATCGGCCATCGCCAACTATGTCTACCGCGGTGAGGTGCTGCGGCGTCAGACCGGTCGCCATCACGCCCCCGGGCCAACGCCCCGCACCCAGTTCCGCGCCAAGGACGGCACCTATGTGACGGCGCTGATTTCGGGCGGGCTGAACCCCAGGAACGTCAAGAACCTGGCGGATCTGATGGATGTCTACGGCATGGCCGGCGATCTGCAGGACCCGAAATACCAGGACCCGGCGGTGATCGCCGCCAACACCGCCCACATCATCGACGGCCTGCTCGCGTCCTTCATCGCCAGCGTGCCGGCCGAGGAAGTCTACCATGCCGCGCAAGCCCGGGGCTTCACCTGGGGCGCGGTGCGCGCGCCGGAGGCTCTGCTGGACGACGCCCATCTGCACGATCGCAATTTCTGGAAGACGGTGGAGCACCCGGAAGTCGGACGCAGTTTCGTCTATCCGGGGGAAGCGGCGATCTATAACGGCTCGCCCTGGGGGATTTCCCGACGGGCACCGCTGATCGGCGAGCACAATGGGGAAATCTTCCACGATGAACTGGGGCTGTCGCAGGGGGAACTGTCCGTCCTGGCGGAAACCCGGGTAATCTGACGCGGGCCATGCCGGCGGAAGACCCGCGCTCCCCGATCACCGCCCATCCTCTTGCCAACCGACGTAACCATTGACCCATAGGCGCCCCTCCCCGTCCTTGCCGAGCTCGACCCGGCAACCCACTCATTGCCGGATCGAGCCCGGCAATGACGAAAGGGGCGGGGCATCGTTCAATGGTTAGCTCGGTCATTACGACATGATCGTTGGCACGGCCGGCCATATCGACCATGGCAAGACCAGTCTGGTGCGGGCCCTGACCGGCATCGACACCGACCGCCTGCCGGAGGAAAAGGCGCGCGGCATCACCCTGGACCTCGGCTTCGCCTATGTGCTGCTGGACAACGGCGGCGTGCTGGGATTCGTCGATGTGCCCGGGCATGAACGGCTGGTCCACACCATGATCGCCGGCGCATCCAGCATCGGGATGGCGCTGCTGGTGGTGGCCGCCGACGACGGCCTGATGCCGCAAACCCGGGAGCACCTCCAAATCCTGTCCCTGCTTGGCATTTCCCGCGCGGTGGTCGCGCTGACCAAGATCGATCTGGTCGATCCCGACCGCGCCATCGAGGTGGAACTGGACATAGCCGCGCTGCTGAACGGCACTGAATTGGCCGGCGCCGCGGTGTTTCCGGTCTCCGCCACCACCGGGGCCGGGATCGCCCCATTGCGCACCCGCCTGCTGACCGAGGCGACATGTCAGGCCAATCCGGACGTCCGACGCCCCGACGTTCAACGCACCCTCGTTCAACGCACCGACGTTCAATGGCCCGGCGACCGACGCTTTCGCCTCGCCGTGGACCGGGGTTTCAGCCTGGCCGGCGCGGGAACGGTGGTCACCGGATCGGTCGTGGCGGGAGAGGTGCGCGTGGGCCAATCCATGCTGATCCTGCCGTCCGGCCTGCATGCCCGGGTGCGCGGCATCCATGTGGCCAACCGCGCCGTGGCGCAGGCCGAAACCGGCGAGCGCTGTGCCTTGAATCTGATCGGACCTGGTATCCGCAAGGACGCGATCGGCCGCGGCGATTGGGTCGTCGCGCCGGACGCCGGCACCGTCACACGCAGTTGCGACGTCAGCCTGCGCTTGCTGGCCACCGAGCGTTTCGCCCTGAAGCCGGGAACACCGGTGTTGCTGCATCATGGCGCGGGGCAGGCCGCGGCGCGGGTGTTGCTGCTGGACCCCGCGATCTTGCCGCCCGGTGCGACGGGGTTGGCGCATCTGGCGCTGGACCGGCCGCTGCCCTTGCGTCACGGCGACCGACTTGTGCTGCGCGACATCGCCGCCAGCCGTACCATCGCCGGCGGGCGCGCGCTGGATCCGCGCCCCCCGAAACGCCACCGACGCCAGCCGGCCAGGCTGGACCTGCTGCGGGCGCTGTCGACCACCGACACACACCGAGCGGTGGTAGGTCTGCTGGGCGAACCGCCGTTCCTGGTGCGCCGCGATGTGCTGCAAGCGGATTGGGGCCTGACCGACTCCGGCCTGGCAGCCGTGCTCCCCGATACGCTGGCGATCGCTTCCTGGCTCGCGTCGGCCGCCTCAATGACTGCGCTGACGCGGGAGGTGACGGACGTTCTGGCCGATTTCCACGCCCGCCAGCCCGCCGAACCGGGCATCACGATGGAAGCGCTGCGGTTGGCCTTGCCCACGCGCCTGACCCGCGATGGGTTCGCGGCACTGGCGGCCCATCTGATCGCCTCCGGCGTGCTGGCGGCGGCGGCGCATCTGCTGCGCATGCCGGGTCATCGCGGCGGCCTGGCCGGCGAGGACATGCGGCTTTGGGACAGGTTGCGACCGATCCTGGAAACGGACCCGTATCGTCCGCCGCTGCTGCGGGAAGCGGCCGAACGGACCGGTGCCGCAGAGGTCGCGCTGCGGCGCGCGTGCAAGGGCTTCGCGCGGATGGGACTGGTGGTGGAGGTGGCCCCGGACCGGTTCTTCGCGCGCGCGGCGGTTGTCGCCATGGCGGAGGTCGCGCATGCGTTGGCGGCGGAAGTTGGCGGCGACGGCTTTACCGCCGCACGGTTCCGCGATCGGCTGGGCAACGGCCGGCAACTGGCGATCCAGGTGCTGGATTACTTCGATCGGCGCGGCCTTACGGTACGACGCGGCGACCTGCGACGGGCTGGGAAGTCCCCACGGGCCGTGTTCGGCGGCTCGGGCGAACCGCATGGAGCAAGCACGGAATCGTAAGTATCTGTCAGCGGGTAGGAGGCGCCCGAGGGGTTGCCGCCGAGCGGCGTCGGCTTATGCGAGATGCCCGATGCGTCGGCCGTATGCGTCACGGGGATTTCGGGTCCTCGGGGGGCTCGATCACGGTGCCGGAATAGGGTTCCACGAACACCAGGTGATCATGCACCGCTGCCACGCCCGGCGTGTTTTCCGCCAGGATGCGAATCGCTCGGCGTTCCTGTTCGTCCATGATGGTGCCCCAGAGATCGACGACGCCACCGGCGACGTTAACGCTCAAGGTGGTGGCCGGAGCCCAGGACGCATTGTCCAGCCCGTCCAGAATAGCCTCCCGGATCGTGCGATCGTCCGTGCTGACAGGCTCGGCCGAACGGGAACGGCCGACCAGCGCGCGCAGCAGGTCGGACCGGCTGACGACGCCGACGACCCGCTTCCTGGCGACGACGGCGACGCGCTTGATCCGGTTTTCTTCCATGATTTCAACTACGTCCTCCAGCGTTGCATCGGTGGCAACCGAGATGACGGCCTCGGTCATGACGTCGCTGACCCGGCGCCCATGGGTGCGGGTGAAATCTGCGGCCTGACGCCCGGGGGAAACCAACATACGCAGCCACCAGGGGCGGTGGCGCTCGGTGCCGAGTTCATCTCGGCGCAGCAGGTCGCCTTCGGTGACGATGCCGGCGAGTTCCCCCTTGGCATCGACGACGAACAGTCCGGAGATGCCGCGTTCCAGCATCATCCTGGCGGCTTCATCGACCGTGGCATCCGGGGAAACAGACAGCACGTTGCGGGTCATGACGTCGGCCACGATCATGGGATTGGTCCTTTGCCCAGGGTGCGCCAGATTACACCAGGACGTGGCGAAGCCGAACAGCGGGACACGGGCGATATGGGGGGCGCGGCATTCTCGTGGTCGGACCGGGCCTTGGGCTGGGTTTCATCGCTGCGTTTTCGACCGCTTGTGTACGGTTTGGAGGTTCGAAGCGGGGGGCATTGGGATGGAGCACGGGTCCCGAGGCGTAAGAGGGGCAAAACCCCGGGCAAGTTTCGGCATTTTCCGGATCGATCCGGATCATGCTCCCGCAACGATGGCGGAAATCCCCGATTCGGGTAGGCGGCGCCTGAGATTGCTGCACCTGCGTGCCCGGGGTTTTACCCCTATTACCCCGAGGCAACGGAAGCGGTTGAATGTTTGCTTTTTGTTCTGCACACGATCGTAAAGATGAGCCTCAATCGCCCGATCCGCGACATAATGCGACCCAGGACTGAAGTAGCCACACCATCCCCGCAACAGGCGGGTCAGCGTGTCGCGCACCTCGGGCCAGGCACCCATGTTGCCCGGGACCAGGATCGCACCCACCTTGTCGTTCAG
>CAMATI010000193.1 GCA_945861095.1 Asaia bogorensis
CCTCCCAAGAAGACCTCAAGGAGCGGATCGAGCGCTTCATCGCCTACTTCAACCGGACCATGGCGAAGCCGTTCAAGTGGACCAAGACGGGAAAGCCGCTTGCCGCTTGAGGGAATTGGCGTCGAAATTTCCGGCGCGCGGCACTAGGAACGCAGGGACCATTGGCGACCGTGGTCTCGCGACATTAACAGGGGAGAGGCTTCGGCATGAGAAAGATGCTTATGTTGGCCGCTGCTATGGCGGTTTTGACGATCGGTACGGCCCAGGCTCAGAGCGGTCCGAACCTTATCGAGTATCGGCAGGTTGGATTCAGCCTGCTGGCGGGTGATTTTGCCGGCATTCGCGCCGTCGCGACCGCCAAGGGTGATGTGAAGACCCTGGAAGGTCCGGCGCGGGCCATGCAGCGTTTTGCGGCGCTGATCCCGTCGCTGTTCCCGGCGGGCACGCAGGCTGGCAACAACACCAGGGCGCTGCCGGAAATCTGGTCGGACCAGGCCGGCTTTCAGAAGGCCGCCGCCGCGTTGGGTGACGCGGCCGGCGCGATCAGCATCGCCGCCAAGGCGGGTGACGCCGATGGCGTCGCCGCCGGGATCAAGGCTGCTGGCGATTCGTGTGGCGCCTGCCACCGGGCCTACCAACGCCCGCGTTGACGAAAAGCTGGTCAGGGGCCAGGTCGGCCTCTGACCAGTCACGCCGCGAAGCGAACGAACGCGAAGACAGCCGCTGCCACGACGATATAGACCGCTGCTGCCAGGATCGGGCTGGCCATGCGTGGTGCCCGCGTGGCGCCAGGCAGGCGTTTCTTTCCCGTAATCATGGGCCGGACCAGATTGTGGCGCTTCAGTGCCGCATAGGTAACGATCGCCAGGATATGCATCCCGATCACCGCCAGGATCAGATTCGATCCCTGACGATGCAGACTGGTGACCTGGTCGCTCAAATCCTTTCCCAGGCGGGTGGCCAGCGGGCCTTCCACGGAAATATCGTCATTGCTGCCCAGGCCGGTGATCGCCTGGGCGAACAGCAGCCCCAGCATCACCAGCACCATCCAGCCGCCGGCGGCATTGTGGCCAATTTCGGTATCGGGTTCCCGGCGGTGCAGGTGCGACAGATGGCGCAACGCTTCCAGCGGGCTTTTCAGAAAGAACGTGAAGCGAGCCGTATCGCTGCCGATGAAGCCCCAGACGACACGGAACAGCAACAGGCTCAGGATCGTGTAGCCAGAGATCACATGCCAGTCCATCCAGCCCTGCTTGTAAGTGAGCCAACTGAATGCGATCAGGCAGACCAGCACCCAGTGAAACAAGCGGATCGGCAGATCCCAGATACGCATCGGTAAGTGCAATTGTCGCATTCGGCTTTGGTCCTTCAGTGTCTATCCGGAAACATAATGCACCTTTCCAGCGGACTACCATGGGCGTCTGGTGCGTTGCAGCCCCTCCTCGATGGCCCCGCATCGCTTTCGGGGCCGCGCCTGCCAGCCGCCCTATGGTAGCCCGCTGGAAAAGCACACTATGTATCCGGGCGGACACTCAGGAAAACCCCAAACAGGTGCCGCAATGCCACCGGTCCGCGGTCGCATATCGGGTTGAAACCGTTTCCCGACAGGGATAACGCGGCGCCACCGATCCTGTCATCCCTAAACGGCGCCATTCGTCCGACCATCGATCCGACAGGCGCGCCCGCGGCCGCGCAAGGCAGCCCGGCACACCAAACTGTCATGGTTCCCACCGGACGATTGCGCCCCATATTGCACGTCAAGCCGGCCCGACCGGCACCTTCAACCGGATCGGACACCCATGCTGGCAACCCTCGCAGCCCTTCTTGCCGCGGCGACGATCGCCGTTCCACTCACCAGGCGCGCCGGGTTCGGCTCTGTGCTCGGCTTTCTGCTGGCGGGAATCGTAATCGGCCCGGCCGGGCTGCGGCTGGTGACCGATGTCGACCAGATCGCCCATATCGCCCATCTCGGCGTGATCATGCTGCTGTTCCTGATCGGCCTGGAATTGCGGCCCCAGCGCCTGTGGGTCATGCGGCGAGCGGTGTTCGGCATCGGCACTGCCCAACTTCTGCTGACGGCGGCGGCGATTGCCGGTGTCGCTCACCTGTTTGACGTCTCCCTCGGCGGCGCGGTGGTCCTGGGATTTGGCCTGGCACTGTCGTCCACCGCGATCGTGTTGCCCATGCTGGCCGAACGGGACCTGCTGACAAGCCGAGCGGGGCGGGATGGATTTGCCGTGTTGCTGTTTCAGGATTTGGCGTTCATTCCGCTGGTCGCCCTGGTGCCGCTGCTCGCCGGAGACAACGCGATGCCCGACCATCTGCCATGGTGGGATGTCGGGATCGGTGCTGCAGCCATCGTCGCGATCCTGATCGGTGGCCGTTTCCTGACCGGTCCGATGTTCCGCGCCATCGGCGGAGCCCGCACGCCCGAAGTGTTCACCGGCATGGCCCTGCTGATCGTCGTCGGCACCGCCTTCCTGGCGGAGGAAGCCGGACTGTCCGCCTCCTTGGGGGCCTTCATGGCCGGCGTGCTGCTGTCGGAGTCCGAGTATCGCCATGAACTGGAAGCCGACATCGCCCCGTTCGAGGGTTTGCTGCTCGGCTTTTTCTTCATCTCGGTCGGCATGTCGGCGGATCTGGCCTTGGGCATGACCCAGCCAATGACATTGGTCGGTGCGACCCTGGCGTTGATGCTGACCAAAGTCGCGGTGGCGTTCGGCATCGGGCGCATCGCGGGGCGCGACACGGTGGATTCATTGCGATTTGCACTTGCCCTGCCGCAGGGCAGCGAGTTCAGCTTCGTCCTGCTGGGGGCCGCGGTCGCCGCGGGCGCTTTGGTCGCCGGGCAGGCGGCGCTGGCGACCTTGGTCATCGCGGCATCGATGATCCTAACGCCGATTCTGTTCGCGGTGTCGGAGCGTCTGCTGATCCCGCGGCTGCGGCCATCCGAGCCCCCGCAATACGACACGATCGACGCCGAGGCGGCCCCGGTGATCATTTGCGGCTTCGGTCGGGTCGGGCAGATCGTTGGCCGCGTACTACATATGCACGGCATCGCCTTCACGGCGTTGGAGCGCGACCCGGGCCAGGTGGAAGTCGTCCGCCGCTTCGGCAACAAGGTCTATTTCGGGGACCCGACCCGCCCCGCCATGTTGCGCGCGGCCGGTGCCGAACAGGCGAAACTGCTGGTCGTCGTGCTCGACGACATGGAAGCGACCTTGCGAACGGTCGAAACCGCTCGGCGCAACTTTCCCAACCTGAAGGTGCTCGCACGCGCGCGAAATCGTCGGCACGTGCATCTGCTGATGGACCGCGGCGTCGATGGCCTGGTCCGCGACACGTTCCATTCCAGCCTGCGGATGGCCGAACTCAGCCTGACGGCTGTGGGGATCGAGGCGGACGCGGCGTCACGTGCCGTCGCTTTGTTCCAACGACATGACGAGGAAAACCTGGTCGCGACCCACGCCATCTATCGCGACGAAGGGCAACTGATCCAAACCACCCGCCAGTCCGCGGAGGAGTTGACTGGATTGTTCGAGGCGGATCGGAAGCAGTGATGCTTCGGCGCCGAGGTCGGGGGCATTGCCCGGACCGCGGCGCCGACCTTGCATCAGGCCGCGAGCGTGGCCTGTGGTCCCCTGATCAGCTTGCCCGGCAGGGTGCCGGTGGCCTCGCCTTCCCGGAACGTGACCTGGCCGGACACGATGGTCGCCTCGTAGCCGTGCACCTTCTGCATCAGACGCTTGCCGCCGGCTGGCAGGTCGTTGACGACATAGGGTTTCTCGGAGCCCAGACGTTCCCAGTCGATGATGTTGACATCGGCTTTCTTGCCGACCGCCAGAACGCCGCGGTCGTGCAGGCCGGCGGCCTGGGCGGTGTCGGAGGTCAGGCGGCGGATCAGTTCCGCGATATCCCAGCGCTTGCGATCGCGGCCCCAATGGGTCAGCAGCCAGGTCTGGTAGCCGGCGTCCAGGATGAAGGCGACATGCGCGCCGCCATCGCCCAGCCCCATGATCGTGTTGCGGTTCGATAGCAACGTCTCGGACATCGACAGGTCGCGGTAGGCGTAGTTGCTGAGCGTGACGTAGATGAACGCGTTGCCGTCATCCTCCAGCAGCACGTCGTAGGCGACTTCCTCGGGCGTGCGGCCTTCGCGCGCGGCGATCGCGGACAGGCTTTGCTCCGCCGTCGGCATGTAGTTCGGCGGATTGCCGAAGCGGTACATGTAGTCGTACGACAGGCGATGGAACAGCGGGAAGGTGTTGCCTTCCTTCGGGTCCTCACGGAGGATTTTCGCGCGGATTTCCGGGTCCCGCATGCGCCGCACCCGTTCCGCCAGCGGCAGGTGCCCGATGGATTTGTAGGTTGGGGTGCCGGCAAATGGGTTCTGGCTGCCGGTCAATCCCAGCAGGACGCCGATCGCGCGGGGCGCCACAACCGGGCGGATGGACAGCCCGTCGCGGTTGGCCTGATCCGCGCCGGCCAGCAGGTCGCGCCAGACCTCCGGGCGGGAATGGCGTTGCGTCAGAGTGAACACGGCGGGGCGGCCGCACGCCTCGATCACGCGGCGCAGGATGCCGAATTCCGCCATGTGGTCCGGTGCCCATTCGGACACCATCTCCAGCATGCCCGATCCGGCGTCCTTCATGCCCATGGCGATGCCGGTCAGTTCGTCTTCCTGGGCGCGCAAGGTCGGCGTCGCCTCGCCGCGCAAGGTCTTGTGGCTGAGGCTGCGCGACGTCGAGAAGCCAAACGCCCCGGCATGCATGGCCTCGCGGGCGATTTCCCGCATCTGGGCGATATCGCCCTGGTTGGCGTTTTCGAGCGCGATGGCTCGGTCGCCCATCACGAAGACCCGCACCGCGGCATGCGGTAGCAGGGCGCCGATATCGATGTCACGCGGGCGGCGTTCCAGGGCGGCGAGGTATTCGCCGAAGGACTCCCATTCCCACTTCAGGCCTTCGTGCATGACGGCGCCGGGGATGTCTTCCACCCCCTCCATCAACTCGATCAGCTTTTCGCGGTCGGCCGGCTTGCAAGGGGCGAAGCCGACGCCGCAATTGCCCATGATCGCGGTGGTCACACCGTGCCAGGACGACGGGGCAAGGTGGCTGTCCCACACCGCCTGGGCGTCGTAATGGGTGTGGATGTCGACGAAACCAGGGGTGACGAGCTTGCCTTTGGCGCTGATTTCCTCGGTGCCGCGGCCGGCGATGCTGCCGACCTGCTCGATACGGTTGCCGCGGATGCCGACATCGGCTTCGATTGGGGCGCGACCAGTGCCGTCGACGACGGTGCCGCCGCGGATGACGAGATCGAAGTCTGCCATGGATGGACTCTCCTGGTGGATTTTCTTGCCGATAATCTGCGACAGACAGGCAAGTGGCGCAAGTTTTCCGCAAGAGACGGTCGGTTCGGCACGCGAACGCCGTTTGCTAAAACCGGGTGATGCGGCGGGCCGAGCCGGGGCTGGAGTGACGGGGTGCATGTCGCGACCATCGCTGATGCCCGCATTGAATGCTGGTCGGGGGCATTATTCGGAGTAAGCTCGGTCCATGGCGATACCCCATTGGCATCGGGATTGAGATACGATCGCACGAAGCGCCGCGACTTCCAGGCGGGGGCGGATGAAGACGCACCGGCGATCGCTGATCCAGGTGGTCCCACGCTGGCGCCGTCGACGCGCGGTCGCCGAGGATTGGTGCGCATCTGGCGCGACCGGGCCTCCGCCGCCGGATGCCATGACGTCTCTCTTTCAAGCAGAAGGAACCATCTGTTGTGATCATCTGGTTCCTTCTGGGCGGATTGATCCTGTTGGCCTTTCTGTGGGGACTGCGCGCCTTCGAGCGGGCGCCGGTCAGCGACATCAAGACGTTGTTCGGCTGGATCGCCGCGCTGGGCGGCATCAGCCTGGCCCTGCTTATGGTCCTGACCGGGCGCGGCGGCATGGCCATCACTGGCCTGCTGCTGTTCGGCCCCTTGCTCTGGCAGAAATGGCAGGCGGCCAAGGGGGGCGGGATCAACCTGGGAGGCCAGCGGCCGAACCGGTCCGAAGGCTCGATGACCCGGGAGGAAGCCTATGACGTCCTGGGCCTGCGTCCCGGTGCGTCGGAGGCCGATATCCGCGACGCGCATCGCCGGCTGATGCGGGGCGCGCATCCGGATACGGGCGGGTCGGATTGGTTGGCGGCGCGGATCAATCAGGCGCGGGATGTGCTTTTGGGCAGCCGGCGCGCTTGATACGGCGGCGCCTCGACATCAGTTTCGCAATGCCTGCCCGGTTGCCACAATTTGGCCCACCCCTCGTGGTGATTGCGCATGTCGAATAGTGGAGTCAGACAACCGTGAGAAAGCCGCTGCGCAAGGCCGTACTTCCCGTTGCCGGATTGGGGACGCGCTTCCTTCCCGCGACCAAGGCAACCGCCAAGGAAATGCTGCCGGTTGTCGACAAGCCATTGATTCAATACGCCATTGAAGAAGCGCGTGCCGCCGGCATCGAGCAGTTCTGCATGGTCACCGGCCGTGGCAAGACCGCGCTGGTGGAGCATTTCGACGTCGCCTACGAATTGGAAGCCACGCTCCGCGAACGCGGCAAGACCGAGGCCCTGGCCGCCTTGGAAGGGACCCGAACCGAGCCGGGCTCCATCGTCACCGTGCGCCAGCAAGTGCCCCTCGGGCTTGGTCACGCCATCTGGTGCGCGCGCGCCTTCATCGGCGACGACCCGTTCGCGATCCTGCTGCCGGACGATCTGGTGCTGTCGGACACCCCCTGCCTGCGCCAGCTTGCCGATGCCTACATGGAAACCGGCGGCAACGTCGTCGCGGTCACCGAAGTGCCGCGGGAACACACCAACCGGTACGGGATTCTGGCCACCGGCAAGGACGATGGCAAACTGGTGGAGGTAAAGGGCCTGGTCGAAAAGCCCGCGCCCAAGGATGCCCCATCCAACCTGTCGATCATCGGCCGCTACGTGCTGCTGCCCGAAGTCATCGGCCATCTGGCGAAGATGGAACGCGGCGCCGGCAATGAGGTGCAATTGACCGACGGCATGGCCAAGCTGATCGGCCATCAGCCGTTCCATGGATTGCGCTATGAGGGACGGCGCTTCGATTGTGGCGACAAGATCGGCTATCTGGAAGCCCAGATTGCCTTCGCGCTCAAGCGGCCCGAACTCGCGGATGCGGTCCGCGCCTTCCTGAAGACCTATAGCTGAAAGAGCGACCGAGCCGATGCCATTCTCCCATCGCTTCCATCCCACCGTTCTGCGTGAATACGACATCCGCGGCATCGTCGGCGAAACCCTGTCGGAGGCGGATGCCCACGCGATCGGGCGCTGCTTCGGCACCATCGTCGCGCGATCGGGTGGCACATCGGTCGCGGTGGGCTACGATGGCAGGCTATCCAGCCCCGGCATGGAGCAGGCCCTGGTCAAGGGCCTGACCGACAGCGGCATGACCGTCACCCGCATCGGCCGAGGCCCGACCCCGATGCTGTATTACGCCGCCACCAAGTTGGCGGCCGACGGCGCCATCATGGTCACCGGATCCCACAATCCCCCCAACTACAACGGCTTCAAGATGATGCTCGGCCGCAAGCCGTTCTTCGGGGAGCAGATCAAGGCGTTGGGCGCTCAGGCCGCCGCCGGGGACGTGGTCGCCCAAACCACCGCCGCCGAGAAGTCCATGGATATCGCGGATGATTATATCGCGCGCCTGCTGACCGACTGGGACGGCGGCGACCGCAAGCTGAAAGTCGTATGGGACAACGGCAACGGATCGGCCGGCGACGTGCTGACGAAGATGGTGGCAGGCTTGCCCGGCGAGCATACCGTGCTGAACGGCACCATCGACGGCACCTTCCCGGCGCATCACCCAGACCCGACGGTGCCCGCCAATCTGGTGCAGTTGATCGCGGAAGTCGCGGCCCGCGGCGCCGATATCGGCATCGCCTTCGATGGGGACGCCGACCGGATTGGCCTGGTCGACGATACCGGCGTCATCATGTTCGGCGACCAGTTGATGGTCATACTGGCGCGCGACGTCCTGAAAACCCGTCCCGGCGCCACGATCATCGCCGATGTCAAAGCCAGCCAGGTGCTGTTCGACGAAATCGGGCGCGCTGGCGGCAATCCACTGATGTGGAAAACCGGCCATTCGCTGATCAAGGCGAAAATGGCCGAGACCGGGTCTCCGCTGGCCGGGGAGATGTCGGGGCATATCTTCTTCGCCGATCGCTGGTACGGGTTCGACGATGCGCTCTACGCCGGGATAAGGACCCTGGGCATCGTTGCGCGGATGGACGGCAAACTGTCCGACGTCCGCAAGGCGCTGGCGCAGGTGATCAACACCCCGGAAGTGCGCTTCGACTGCGACGACACCCGCAAATTCACCGTAATCGAGGAAGTCGCCGCCCGCTTGCGCACGGAAGGCGCGACGGTGTCGGAGACCGATGGCGTGCGCGTGCTGACCGATGACGGGTGGTGGCTGCTGCGGGCGTCCAACACCCAGGCGGTGCTGGTTGCCCGGGCCGAGGCCGGTACGGAGGCAGGGCTGGAGCGGTTGAAGGCGGCACTGGTCGCGCAACTGGAAAAATCCGGTCTGGCATCTCCGGATTTCTCCGGCAGTCACGCCGGGCATTGAGCGGTAGGGGACCTGGATAGCGGGCGAGTTGCCGGAGCAAGTCCGGCAATGTCGATAGGGGGACACGATCGGTCGTTGTTTGGGTCGGTTGGTCCTACGTCGCCACCTCGGCCGGCCGGCTGGGTTCGGGCACGGTGGCCCAGACCCAGATCAGGTTTAACAGCAGGATCGCCGCCGTCACCGCGAACACCTGATCCCCACGGTCGCCGCCACGGCGCCGCCGGTCAGCGGCCCCAACGTGTTGCCCAGGAAATACGCCGAAGCGATCACGCCATAGGTCATGCCGCGTTGCTCCGGGTTGGTCAGCCGCCCGACGAGCGCGTTCGCCGCCGGCAGCACACCGCCCACAAACAGCCCTAATCCGAAGCGCTCGACCACGAAAGCCGCGTAACCCAGCGGCAAGGCTTGCGGCAAAGTGAACAGCGCCGCGCCTGCCAGGCACAGCAGCAAGGTGCTGCGATAGCCGATCGCGTCGCTCCGCTTGCCCAGGAAGGGCACCGCCAGCACCCCCGCCAGGCCAGTGACCGAAAATGCCAATCCACCCAAGGTCGCCAGATCCGGGCGCGGCCCCAGCATGTCCTGCACATGCAAGGTGACCACCGGAAGCACGGCCTGGGTGGCAAACTGGCACATCAGGATGACCAGGATCAGCGCAGGCATTCCCTTCGTGACCCGGATCACCCCGATCGCCGCCCGGACCGAGGTCGCGCGCTTGGATTTTTCCGGTGGCGTAAAGTGTTCCCGCACCATCACCAGGGTGACCAGGAAGGCGCCGAACGACATCACCCCGCCGAAGAAGAACGGAAACCGATAGCTGCCGGTCAGGTCCGCCAGCCCGCCGCCGATCACCGGCCCGATCAGGGAGCCGACCAATTGCCCCGTGCTCATCCAACCCATGGCATAGCCCAGGCGATTCTCCGGCACCTGGGACGCGACCATGACGGTGGAGGCGGAGCTGAATCCGGCCACCGCCCCCATACCGGCCCGCAGCCCCAGCATCTGCCAGGGGCCCTGCGCGATGCCCATCAGAAACGTGAAGATCGCAATGCCGATCGTGGAACGCAGCACCATCAGCTTGCGCCCGTAACGGTCCGCCCTGCCGCCCCAGATCGGGGCCGTGAACATGGCCACGAAGGAGGTCGCGGATGCCAGCACGCCTGCCCACATGTTTACCGCGGATTCCGATTGAACGCCGAGATCGGGCAGGAACAGCGGCATGATCGGGGCGACGATGCTGAACGAGACGCTCATCACGAACTGCACCGCCACCATGACCCACAGGCTGCGCTGCCACGACGATTGTGCGGGAGAAGGTTTCGGTGACTCGGTCATGTTCCGCCCAGCATTCGGCCTGGAGCGCGGTCTGTCAAAGCGGCCAGACCGGCGCAACGCCCGCCAATCCGCCGGCCTGTCCCGTGGCCAACCCCGTGGCCAATCCCTGGAATTACAAACCCATGACTTTGCGGCAGGCTCGGCGCGCGCTATGGGTAGTCGAGTATTGACGGGGATGCTGGATGGAAGACGACCGGGAGCAGCGGCCGGACAGCCTGTTGCCCTACGAAACCTGGACCGACGCCGCTCTACGCCAGGTCGTGGCGCGGGCGATCGAGCATGCCTCGCTGCAAGGTATGCCAGGTGGGCACCATTTCTATCTGACGTTCCGCACGGACCATCCGGGCGTGGTGATCCCCACGCGCCTGCGGGAACAATATCCCAGCGAGATGACCATCGTGCTCCAGCACCAGTTCTGGGACCTGAAGATGGTGCAGGAGCCGGACGCGATCAGTGTCGGGCTGTCGTTCGGGGGCGTGCCCTCGACGTTGATCGTGCCATTGGACGCGCTGATCGGCTTTGCCGACCCGCATGTGCGGTTCGGGTTGCGGTTCAATCCGGTGATGCCGGCGGCGGCCGTTACCGCTCTGGTCCCGGCCGCGGTGGAACAGCCCGCGCCAGCCGAGGACGAGAAGCCGGCCGAACCGCCCCAGGTCGTCAGCCTGGACGCGTTCCGCCGCCGCACCCCGCCCCGCACCTGAACCGAATGGTCCCTGAAACCGTCGGTCCCCAGGGTTGCGGGCCGACCTGAAGGAACATGCTGATGAACGCTCCGGTCATCCCCCCCGTGCAGCGCCCCAAGGGGTTTCTGTATTCTCCGATGTTTCCGCTGGGGCCGGACAACACGCCCTGGAAGAAGTTGGACATCCAGGGGGTTCGCACCGTCACCTGCGACGGGCAGACGGTACTGCGGATCGCGCCCGAAGCGCTGAGCGAACTGGCGGTCCGCGCCTTCCATGACGTGTCGCATCTGCTGCGGCCGGGCCATCTGGCGCAGTTGCGCGCGATCCTGGACGATCCCGAAGCCAGTGGGAACGACCGCTTCGTGGCGCTGGATCTGCTGAAGAATGCCAATATCGCGGCCGGCGGCGTGCTGCCGATGTGCCAGGATACCGGCACCGCCATCGTGTTCGGCAAGAAGGGCCAGCGCGTCTGGGTCGACGGCGATGAGGAAGAGGCGCTGTCCTGGGGCGTGCACCGCACCTATACCGAGACCAACCTGCGCTACTCGCAGATGGCGCCACTGTCGATGTTCAACGAGGTCAATACCGGCAACAACCTGCCGGTGCAGTTCGACATCATGGCCGCACCCGGCAACCACCATGCCGACGAATTCAACCTGATGTTCGTGGCGAAAGGCGGCGGATCGGCGAACAAGACGTTTCTGTTCCAGGAAACCCGCGCCATCCTGACGCCCGAGCGGCTGGCCGCGTTCATCGGGACCAAGATGAAGACCCTGGGGACCTCGGCCTGCCCGCCCTACCATCTGGCAATCGTGATCGGTGGGACCTCCGCCGAACTGACGTTAAAGACGGTGAAGCTGGCCTCCACGCGCTGGCTGGACACATTGCCGACCGAGGGCAGCAAGGCCGGCCACGCCTTCCGCGATCTGGAGATGGAAAAGCAGGTCCTGGAAATCTCTCGCCAGAACGGCATCGGCGCGCAGTTTGGCGGCAAGTATTTCTGCCACGATGTCCGCGTGATCCGCCTGGCGCGCCACGGCGCGTCGCTGCCCGTCGGCATTGGCGTTTCCTGCAGTGCGGACCGGCAGATCCTGGCGAAGATCACGCCGGAGGGTGTGTTCCTGGAGCAGTTGGAAACCGATCCGGCGAAATACCTGCCGGACACGACGGACATGCATCTGGGTGACGACACGGTCGACGTGGACCTGAACCGCCCGATGGATGAAATCCGCCGGCAGTTGTCCTCCTATCCGGTGAAAACCCGCCTGTCATTGACCGGCACCATGGTGGTGGCGCGTGACATTGCTCATGCGAAATTGAAGGAGCGGTTGGACAGTGGCGCCGGACTGCCGGACTACCTGAAGAACCACCCGGTCTATTACGCCGGCCCGGCCAAGACCCCGGCCGGCATGGCGACCGGCAGCTTCGGCCCCACCACCGCGGGACGCATGGACAGCTACGTGGCGGAATTCCAGGCCGCCGGCGGGTCGTTGATCATGCTGGCGAAGGGCAATCGGTCGAAGGCCGTGAAGGATGCCTGCCAGGCGCATGGCGGCTTCTACCTGGGCAGCGTCGGCGGACCGGCGGCGCGCCTGGCGCAGGACTGCATCCGCAAGGTGGAGGTCCTGGAATACCCGGAACTCGGGATGGAAGCGGTCTGGCGGATCGAGGTCGAGAATTTCCCCGCGTTCATCGTGATGGACGACAAGGGGAACGATTTCTATGAGGGGTTGGACTGACAGCGACCGATCCAGGCATTGACCCACGGGCGCCCGTGTCATTGCGAGCGAAGCGAAGCAATCCAGGGTTTTGACGTGATCGATCGTAATAGGGGCAAAACCGTGGGCACGCCGGTCTTGGGTTCCCCAAGCCGGTTGATCCTATCGGCAGCGCTCCGCGACTTTCGGTGCACCTGCCACTCAGGCAGGACGGAGCCGCGCTCTGACGTAATGGTCAAGTGGTGCGATGAT